>CAMCRD010000045.1 GCA_945877185.1 Candidatus Finniella inopinata
ACCCGTCACTTTTAGAAAGCATTCTAAAATCAGCGTGTAAGAAGCTCATTATTTGCCATATTCTGTCATTGCGAGGAGCGAAGCGACGTGGCAATCCATGTATTTTTAAATATTTTAGCACAATATAATGCTGAAAGAGGTTTTGAATACATGGATTGCCACGTCGCTTCGCTTCTCGCAATGACGATATAAGGAATAAGTTTTGTTTTTTCAATAAGTTAAAAAAGTGACGGGTAGTGAAAACTATGTCAAAAGCCGTATCTTTACATGTGATTATTCCAATTATAATGAAGCAGAGAATTTATCTACTATCTTTCAACGGCTAAGCACTCCTCTTAAAAGGCAAAAATTTCTAATTTATTATTCTGATATTTAAAAAATCAAATTTAATAATAATATTTTTCAAGAATAATAAGATTGCATGTTTAAGAAACTGAAATTATATGGCAAAAAAAATATATTTTTAATTTACATTAATGTAAAAAACCCTTGACACGGATAAGAATGTTCCTATATACAGTTTAGAAGTACAGGAAGCAAAACTAAAAATTCTCATTTTCCTGTTTATTTTATTAAAAATTTATTTATTAAAGGTATTCATTAAAATGAAAACGACTAGAATTTTGCATACGTTATTGGTAACCACATCTTTGTCTTCAGCAATTTGCGGGATGGAGTCTACGTTTGTCGCAGGTATGAAGGGCTCTGAAACGATGGATCCGACTCGATCCTTTAATCGTTCACTCCTCTCCAATGCCTCTTCTGATACTTGGGCTGGTATGGGCAAAGACGCGCAAGAATTCAAAGACATGGCAAAAAAAGCTTTAAGGGGTGACTGGGCATCTTTGGCCGGGGTTGGCATCCACCAGGTGATCGACCATTTAAATGGTCAGTTTCTGAGCCGCTATAACATTCAGCAGAATTCTACAGGCGAATTTAACCCCGAATCATTAAAGCCCTTTTTAAAAGCCTTTCGTGAAAAAGTAACGCTTTTGCTTCAAGGATTACTTTTCAAAAATGGAGACAACTATGCTTTAAATGAAAGGACAGGTGAACACTATCCGATATTCAGCGATACGCCATTCAAGCAATTTGCAGAATCTTGCATCCCTGATTATATGCCAATGAGAAGCTTATTTATCTCCATTTGCAATGCCGGTCCAATCAATGACTTTTTGGCAAATAAGCTGGATGAATTGGCGCTCTCTTGCTTTTTTCAATTATATAACTCTCAGGCAGGGGGAACCGTTAAAACAACAGCTATTCCATTTATTCTTGATGCCTTAAAAACAGGCGCTACAACGGCTTATTCTTTGGCTACGACAGACTATGATAATTACGAATCATTACCGTCACTAACAAAAAAAGAATCTCCTATTGAACAGAATTATTCTCCTATTTTTCAATATCTTAAGCCACGTTTTGATCATTTGGCCAGACAAGCTTTAAGCTCCCTTTTTCTAGACCTTAGTGAATCTGTCACTGAATTGGTCATTGATAAAGGTCTAAAAGCGACATTTGATAATTCTTTGATTGCAAATGGTACTAAAGCGATGACTCTTGGATTAGCAGCATTCACTAGTACTGGTGGATGGTTCGTCGGTGGTATGGTCGGCGGGGTTGTGGGACAACTTTCAGCACCTTTTGTCGGCGGAGGACTTGGGTGGAGTCTTGCCTACCAATATGGAGGAGAATCTCTAGCACCCTTAGGTTTTGTTGCAGGAACTTTGGCTGGTTTGGTGCCTGGATTAGGCGCTAGCGCTGGACTTTTAGCGGGGCCTGCAATAGGCGCAGCAATCACGGGCGGGGCAACTTATGCATGGACACCCCGCATCACGACACACATAGCCAAAAGCATGGCCAAGACAACGAAGCAGGAATTGAATGATCAACTCCAGCTCTTAATTGATTATCACACCCATCAACTTCTTCCTCTCACACAAGATGAACATGTGTTGTTTAACCTGAATCCGAATCCAACGCCAGAAGAAGTGAGCATCAATTATTCCGATTACGCAAGAAGAGCGCAGCTTTTGAGCCAATCATTTGCCGGAGAATTTATCAAGCAATTTATTGATATCAACGGTAGCTTTGTTCAAAGCCTTATTGTGCCAACCTTAAGCCATATAAATGATGGCTATCAAACATTTGTCACCTACTGCTTGTCCAGTAAAGACGCTACCGTCACTGAGATTTTGGAAAAAGCCAAACTGGAAGATTCTCCTTTAGGAATTGGAAAAGACGCAGGAGCAGACAAAACCTGGAGGGAATTTGTTTTAAGGACGACGGGTGCCTTAGAAACAAATGAGATTACAAAGGCTTATGACAAAAAACTTCAAGAAAATCTTGTCAAATACTCCTCCTTTAAGGTGAAGGAGCAATATCTTGAACAACTAAGCCTGTACATGAAGTCTCTGAGTGCACAAGACCTCAAGGCATTTTCCGAGAATGTCCATGATATGAAGGAAAGCACAAAGAGCGAAGAGAGACGCATCCAGGATATTTATAAAAAGCTCCAAGCGGCCGGAAATCGGGTAGCAGCGATCTACCAGAGTGCAACAGGAACAAGTCTGGAGGTCGAGGATATTCGTATCATTCAGGCATCTGCTGAGGAATTGTGGGAAACCTCGACAACCGTGCAGCTTGAGCGCTTGGTAGAAGCCCTGGAGCATGACGATTTTATCGCAAGTGATTTTAGGGATTTTAATACGAGTGAAATGAGACCCATTATAGAGAGCGACTACCTGAAAAATACCCTGAATGATTATATCGCAAAGAGGGATGGTCTTTACTTAAAGCAGGGAAATAACCAACATTATTTCGACGCCTTAAAGGGTTCTTCCTTAACAGAAGGCCTTGAGAATGCAGATGTCGTCGATTTGTTGAGAAAAATTGAGAAGCTGAATCTTCAAAACCGTCTCGAAAAAATCCAGGACTTATTTAAACAAGCCGTGAGTGAAACCGTAGAAAGTAAGGAAAAAATTAGTGTTTCAATAACATCGTCTGAGACTTTGAGGTACCAGGAAATAAAACTCATCAAAAGTAAGTATGAGGCTTTATTGGGCCGTCAATTGACCCATATTTTTCTCGACGCATTCAAAGATCAGTTTGTAGAAAAAAGCAAAGAAATTGGTGCAAAAATCTTAGAAAGTAACGGAGACTTTTCTGCAAAAAAGTTGATGCAGAATATTAAAAAAGAGCTCGCAGAGACGGATGGTTTATTTCTTAATTTACTAACTCAAGTGAAAGAGCATCAAAATTCTTCTTTATTTAAGGAAAAAACTTATAATGAAATAAATGGTCAAATTATGAAAATATCTGATCTTTTGATCGAACAAAAAAATGATTCTATGGAAAAAGAAGATTTTATCCTGATCAGCAAGGATCAAGTTAAAATAACCCAACAGACAATTCCTTCTGACAATAGCGCTCAGTCCAATGGTGGATGGTTCCCGTCTTGGGGAAATCAATCGATTTCTACCACCCCTCTCATAAGTCTGGAAGGTAAGGAATCCCAAACCACTTCCATACATTTGGAAGCTAAAGAATCTCATATGCAGGGTACCCATATTAAAGCGCTTGAATTATACGATAAATATGATGTTGGCGGTTTTAATTTAATAGATATTATTCATCTTTCTGAAACATTTAAAGATAGAAATTTAGATAGTCTGAATGATAATGATTTTGAAAAAATCTATGAAATTATTCAAAATAATAAATTAAAATCTATTATGGCTGAAGCTGATTTAATTTTCTTAGAAAATTATAAAAATGAAATAGCAATATTTAAAATGACGCAAAAAAACCTTGAAAATAAATTGTTTTATGGTTATACAGAAGTTATCCGGGAAATACGTAAACAAAATCAACAAATCCTGGGCTTAATTCAAAACTTGAAAAAATAAATTTGGTCGTTCACTGGGCTTAGGGCATGTTTTGCGAAATCGAAGCATGCCGTAGGGGGGAGAGTTTTGGCATTTAGGCCTGATTTTTCCTTGAGGATATGGTTTCCTCAAAAAATTTAATAGGAAAAGGATAAGAAAATGAAAAAACTAAATAGAAAACTGTCTGTTGCAGCGCTCGTAATGGCACTTACATCAACAGTTACTCTAGCAACGCAAGATGAAAAAGAAAATGAAGGAAGGGTTTCACAAAATCTTTTTTCAAGTTTTCTGAATAACTCAACAATCAGTACTGATGAAGATGAAGCTGAGTCTGTAAAAAGTCCAACTTACTCGAGCGAATCAGATTCTGACGAAGACTCTATCGAAGAGAACATGTCTAAGCAAAAAAATGCTTTTGCTGCTGAAAAAAGCACTTCTGAATCCGTAACAGGATTTTGGGGTCGTGTTACCTCTTTCTTTGCGCCACTTACGAACTTGCTAAGCAAAATCAAATTCGTATTGGTTGGCTAAGAAAAAGGCATTTTTCAGGAACATATCTGATCCTGAATGAGCTTTATAGACTAAGATTAGGGGGGCTCTCTGGATCTGTCGATGACAGGCTGAAGAGCCCCCCTGATTTCTAAAGACACTTCCAAAAAATAGCCCCTGATCCAGCATTGTTCCGAATGACATTTCCTCAATTCTCTAACAATTGACTTTTACCTGCATTCCTTTCATATTCAGATCACACAAAAGCCAGCGTAAGGTCTTATCATGTCAAAAGTCGTTGATTTATCCGTGATCGTTCCTGTTTATAATGAAGCAGAGAATTTGCCCCCCCTGTTTCAACGGCTGATCGATACCCTTGATAAGATAAAACAACCTTATGAAATTGTTTTTACGAATGACGGCAGTGCGGATGCCTCCCTCGATATTTTAAAGGGATTCTACAAAAGCCGTCCGGACGTGGTGCGTATCATCGATTTTCATGGGAATTTTGGGCAGCATATGGCGATTATGGCTGCCTTTGAGCGCTCTCGTGGAAAAACGATTGTGACGTTAGATGCAGACCTGCAGAACCCGCCGGAAGAAATCCCAAAACTATTAACCAAGATTTCCCAAGGATATGACTGTGTTGGCAGCTACCGGGCCAACCGACAAGATTCTTTCTTTCGCACTTACGTTTCTCGCCTGGTCAATTGGTTTCGAGAGAGCACAACGGACATTAAGATGCGCGACCAAGGCTGCATGTTGCGTGCTTATTCCCGTCAAATTGTTGACCAAATTGTCCAATCCGAAGAACGGTCAACCTTTATTCCCGCCTTAGCCTATAAGTTTTCCTTTAATCCGACGGAAGTTGAAGTGAAACATGATGCCCGTGCGGCCGGCGTGTCAAAATACAATCTCTATCGGTTGATTCGTTTAAACTTTGATCTCATTACCGGATTCTCTCTTCTCCCCTTACAAATCTTTACCCTCTTTGGCATGACCATCTCAGCCTTGAGCGGTCTTCTCGTCGCTTACATGCTCTTGCGCCGATTAATTGTCGGCCCCGAAGCTGAAGGTTTGTTTACCTTGTTCGCCATTCTCATTTTCTTGGTGAGCGTCGTTATTACAGGGATAGGCATCATCGGGGAATATTTGGGACGCATTTTCCAAACGTTGAGTCACCGACCAAGGTATATTATTCGAGAGGTAATTGAGAAAAAGAAATGACAAAAATTGCTGTTTTTGGTTATGGCCTCGTTGGCCATACCTGCTTAAAAGCCTTGATTGACACCCCAGAAACCATTGTCGGTGTCTTTACCCATCCGGATGCGCCTGGCGAACCTCTATGGTTCCCTTCAGTGGCACAATTGGCAAAAGATCATGGCATACCCGTCATAGCAACAGAAGGTCCCAAAGACGTAAATGTTTTAGCGGCTCTCCAAGATATGCAACCCGACCTTCTCTTTTCCTTCTTTTATCGCAAAATGATTCCGCAAAGTATTTTAGACATCCCGCATTTGGGAAGCTTTAATATGCACGGTTCCTTTCTGCCCCGCTTTCGAGGACGCGCCCCCATTAATTGGGTGCTGGTTCATGGCGAAACAGAAACAGGCGCAACCCTTCATCACATGGTAAAATCAGCCGACGCCGGTGCCATTGTGGATCAAGAAGCCGTTACGATTGGGCCTATCGATACCGCCTTCGACCTTACCCATAAAGTTAGTAAAGCCGCTGTGCGTGTTTTGCTTCGGCAACTCCCAGCTTTAAAAGAAGGACGCGCACCAGCTATTCCGCAAGATGACACGAAAGCGACCTACTTCGGTGGGCGCAGTGCAAAAGATAGCCAGATTGATTGGCGCCAATGCGCTTGGCAAATCCACAATCTCATCCGAGCCGTTCCTTATCCTTACTTTCCTCCCGCATTCACAGAATATAAAGGCGAAAAACTGGAGGTACGCGCAAACCGCTTGCCTGAAGGAAAATATTTAGAGGCTACAGCCAAACCAGGACAGGTAATTGCTAAAGGAGAAGACTGGATTCGAGTCGCCTGTGGTGACGGAGAAGATTTTCTGGATATCACCGCTCTCTCCCGACCTATTGCAGAGGTGGCCATAGGGGATATGCTGGGGAAGTCAGAGCCTTATTAAAATACCACCGTAGCTGTTGAAAATGCCGTCAAGCCTTCTTCGCGACCCACAAACCCGAGCTTTTCTGTTGTGGTTGCTTTGACGCTCACGCGGGACGTCTCTATACCCAAAATTTCTGCAACCTTTGCAACCATTTGATCCCGATAAGGGGCAATTTTAGGACGCTCCCCGAGAATGGTGATGTCCGCATGGGATATGTTCCCCCCTTTTTCACGAACACGGCGAGCCGCTTCCTGCAAAAAAAGACTTGAGTCCGCATCTTTCCAACGGTCGTCCTTGGGATTGAAATGCTGTCCAATATCCCCATCCCCAATGGCGCCCAGCAAAGCATCTGTCAGACTATGAAGACCCACATCCGCATCAGAATGTCCAATGAGGGAGAAGCTCACAGGAATAAAAATACCCAGAATCATCACACCCTCTCCGGGGCCTATGGCATGTACATCAATCCCGTGCCCAACGCGAATATCTGGAAACGACATGGCTTCTCCTTCTATATCTTCAGGGGTGGTGATTTTTCGATTCATCACCTCACCTTCCACAATTTGAACGGGAATGGTGAGCTGTTCCAGCAGACTTGCATCATCTGTCAGGTTCCGAACATTTTGGAGTTGTCGATGGGCAGCTAGAATGGTTGGATAGTCAAACCCCTGTGGTGTTTGGGCTTGATAAAGATCTTGCCGATCGACAGTGGCTTCTATCGTGGTTTGGGATACGCGCTTCAGCGTGTCCACAACAGCAATGCCTGGAATGGCGCCCTTATGGTGCTTAAGAGCGTGAATGACCCGCGAGATTAGCGCATGGCTCACGAAAGGACGCGCACCATCATGGATCAAAACATACTCTGGAGATAAATCTTCTAAACTTTCTAAACCCAAACGAACAGAGACGTTCCTCTCTTCTCCCCCAACAACGGGAGGTAAAAGTTTATGATTTCTAAGAGAGGAAGTCACTTGTGTGTAGAGGTCTTCATCTCTGGCGCCAATGACAACCCGCACCTCATCAACGTCTGGATGAATAAGAAAAGCTGAGATCGCTTGACTTAAAATCGATCGCCCTCTAACAGACAGATATTGCTTGGGTAAAAGATCACCCACACGTTGACCCCGCCCGGCTGCCATAATCAAAGCAATGGTTTTGAGTTTTTTTGGCGGTACGGTCATCGATTAATCTTCAATTGTTACGTGCTCTTTAATTCCTGAATTCCTACACTATAGATTTTACAGTCTGAAAATCAAGGGGCTGGTTTGGCCAATTTTTTGAGACAACCCTCCATGGAACCAAAAACCCATCCGATTCTAACCCATCATTAAGGCTTTGGCATCCTCAGCATTCATTTTTAGAAAATTCGCATCTAAGAATTCCATAAATTACTCAGAATCACTATTATATAGTGATGCCTTTCTCTTGTTAACATTTTGTAAATTATTTTTCCTCTATACTATCTCTATAGTGAATTACATAAAAAAGGGGATCAAGAATGTTAAAGTATAAGAAAACCATGAGTATTTTGTTAATGTTAGTCTTTATTGATTCCTCTGCACAGGGGATGAACCTTGTGACGATTGATACGGAAGGACTCGGCAAAGCAATTGCGCCTCTTGTTCAAGAAGGTGTAAAGGAAGCAGCAGGCCTGTTAAAGGGTGCGCTAGGTAAAATATCAAAAAAGAAGATCTGCAAAGCAAGTTGTGGAACTTTACAAGCAGGGATTTGCGCTCCCTTAATAAAGGATGGAAAGCTCGCAGGTCTTTCTCTGACAAGAGCAAAGGCAACGGTCAATACGTGTAAGCAAGAGTGCCAAGAAAAGATAAAAGTAGGTGGTGGATATACCCTTAAAATTAGGTATGCAGAAACGGCTGACGGGCAACCAGATTGGAACATGATGGATTGCATACGAACTGCTACAGAAGCGGGCGCTCACGAAGTACGTCCCGAATTGAATAAAAATTCAATAGCCATCTATGGAAAGGCAGATTATGACACAGCGATAGACCATATTGCTCACCTCGACGCTTATGATAAGTTTATTAGGAAAGCGGGTCATACACCTGAAACCAAAGGAAAAACTGCAGAAGAAATTAAAAAACTTCTTGAAGAGGCAAAAGCTGAACGTGACGCTAGTGATGCCGAATTTCAAAAGGAAGTCCATGAGCTGAAAAGATTTGGGCCGCAGTGAGCCGCATGAGAGCTTACGGCCATTAGATAAAGGACAATTTGAATCATCATTTCATTCATGCTTCATAAAGGCCATACGGTCGCTTTTATGAAGCATGTTTATTTTTTCCAGCGACCTCTCTCCCCCTAGAATTTTTCACCAAAATGCCTTACATAAGAGAGACATTCGAAGTTGTAAGGGCTGAAAAAATGATTGTTGCGCCAACGCCCCAAGGTATTGCAGAAGCTTGTCGTCTCTTGAGAGACGGGCACGTGGTGGGCATGCCAACAGAAACGGTTTATGGATTAGCAGGGGATGCTTATCAAGATAACGCAATGGCGCGTATTTTTGAGGTGAAAAATCGCCCAACCTTTAATCCCCTGATCATTCATGTTGCTTCAGCCGAAGACGCGGCCAATTTGGTTGAGATGTCTATAGAAGCCCAAGCGCTTATGGAGGTTTTTTGGCCAGGGCCTTTGACCTTTGTCTTGAACCGGACAAAAGATTGTCCCGTTTCCCTATTGGCTAGTGGGGGGCTTGATACTTTGGCCATTCGCTGCCCAGCCCATCCCGTTGCTGGGCGGTTGATCCGGGAATATGGCCGTCCTTTGGCGGCGCCCAGTGCGAACCGGTCCATGCGCATTAGCCCAACGTCGGCGGATGATGTGGCAGTATCCCTTGGTGATCTCGTTCCTTTAATTTTGGATGGGGGAGAATGCGAAGTCGGTCTCGAGTCGACCATCTTAGATTTATCTGGAGATGTACCCGTTTTACTGCGCCCAGGTGGTGTCTTAGTAGAGGCGTTGGAAGCCATTGTGGGCCCTATTTATCAGATGAAAAAAGAAAGCTCCCCTCAATCACCCCCAAAGGCGCCGGGGATGATGCACCGGCATTACGCCCCCCATCGCCCGTTGCGCTTAAATGCAACGGATTGTCGGGTGGGAGAAGCCTTGCTTGGGTTTGGGGAGGTTGGATCCTTAACCGTTACGTTGAATCTCAGCGTCTCGGGAGATTTAACAGAAGCCGCGGCCAATTTGTTTCGTATGATGCGCCAATTGGATGTGGACTTTTATACCGGTATTGCCGTTATGCCCATTCCTTCTGTGGGATTGGGCGTGGCCATCAATGACCGTTTGCAAAGAGCCGCAGCCTTGGAGGAGAAGCTGAATACATTCACACATGATTAGATGTGATCTATTCACAAATGTTGAAGACTCGCTACAGATAATGATTCAGTAAATCTGTGTGGAATGCTGCTGATGAAGCGTGGTACATTTAAGACAAAAAAAGCCCCGGGTGCTTGCAAGCAGAGGCATTTTCCGGGGGATACAATAAACAATGTAGTACGTTATAGCCCTGATGTCAAGTTTTACCTATAATTCTACGAACATATCTCATCTTGAGGTTATGCTATCAAGCGATCGCTTTGAAACTTATGTTTTACTGGCTGGAGGCAGCAAAAGAAAGGCATTAAAGCTCTATAAACGAAATATTCTCCTTTCTCATAGGTTTTACACAATCATACATATTTTAGAAGTATGCCTAAGAAATAAAATCGATGAGTGTCTTAGCAGACGTTACGGCTTAAAATGGTTTGAAAATAGCAAACTAGAACTTTCCTTAGTTCAAAGAAAACAACTTGCAGAACCACCAAAGAATGAGAAACGAGGGAAAGTGATAGCATCTCTCCCATTTGGGTTTTGGAGTAGTTTCTTCGGGCGTCCTTTTGAAAATTTGTGGAGGGAGACTATTCGTTTCATACTTAATGAAGAAATTCCTATCCGAAGAAGCAACGTTGCTGCTTACCTTAAAAACATTCGCGCATTAAGGAATCGAATAGCTCACCATGAATGTATACTAAAGATGGATGTTCATAGTCTGGAAACTGCTTCGCTCGAATTGCTTTCCTTATTATCCCCGATAACGGCTGAATGGTTAAAGTCAGAACTCCTCAATTCATCGATTTCGCTTTAATCTGCTTGGTTGTTGGTGGTACCCCGGGTATTTACCTTTGATTAGTAAAATCTATTTTGTATATCTGGAAGAGGATAATCTCTTTCACAAAAAAAGGAATATAATATTTGATATTAAGTAATTTTAGTAAGATAGCTTTAGGATTAATCATCGTATTTTTTGATATTTACGATGATTCAAATCTGAGTTACGGAACAATGTTCCTTGCAATGGTTCTTTGGGATCATTGTGATCCAACCCAAGCTCTCTTACGCTTGTTTAGATCTATTTAAACAAAGGGGAAAAGTTGTAAATCATCTTTTCCCCTTACTTATTTATTCCATGGGATTTATACATAATTTCTATCGTGCCTCATAAAAGGATAACTATACTTCTTTTTTGTCCCCAATCAAGCATTGGTTTTCAAATTTTGAATTTATTTGACAGACTGGCTTAATAAGGCCATTTTTACTCTGAAAAAGAACGATTGTTTTAAAGGCAAGAAAGAAGACCATGACCACCACACACATTAGTATTCGAGGGGCGCGGGAGCATAACTTAAAAGATATTCATGTTGATATTCCCCGGGACCGTTTGGTCGTGATTACGGGCTTGAGCGGGTCTGGAAAATCCTCTTTGGCATTTGATACGCTGTACGCAGAAGGCCAGCGCCGATATGTTGAAAGCTTATCCGCCTATGCGCGTCAATTTTTACAATTGATGCAAAAGCCGGATGTGGATTCGATTGATGGCTTAAGTCCGGCCATTTCCATTGAGCAAAAGACAACCTCAAAAAATCCCCGATCAACCGTCGGAACTGTAACGGAGCTTTATGATTATTTGCGTTTGTTGTTCGCCCGTGTTGGCGTTCCACATTCTCCAGCAACTGGCTTGCCTATTGAAGCGCAAACAGTTAGCCAGATGGTGGACCGCCTTTTGGCAATGCCTGCGGGCACCCGCCTCCTTCTTCTTTCTCCCATCGTGCGGGGACGTAAAGGGGAATATAAGAAAGAGATTTTGGATTTGCGCAAAAAAGGGTTTCAGCGCGTTAAGGTTGATGGAACCGTTTATGAGATTGACCAAGTTCCTGCGCTGAATAAGAAAATCAACCATGATATTGAGGTGGTGGTTGACCGCATTGTGGTACAACCGGAAATGGCCCAACGGCTCGCGGATTCCTTGGAAACAGCATTGGGGTTAAGCGATGGATTGGTCTTTGCGGAACAAGTAGATGGGGGGGAGCGTCTGACGTTTTCGGCAAAGTTTGCTTGTCCTGTATCTGGCTTTACCCTCAATGAAATTGAGCCACGTCTTTTTTCTTTTAATAGTCCCCATGGGGCTTGTCCCACCTGTGACGGCCTGGGGGTGGAAATAGACTTTGTTGCGTCTTTGGTTGTCCCCAACGTCCATTTAAGTTTGCGTGAAGGCGCCATTATGCCCTGGGCAGCGGCGGATAGCGGTGGTCGTAAACGGCCGCAGGTTAACGAATATTATGCGCAGGTTCTAGAATCTCTTGCCAAGCATTTTAAATTTTCTATGGATACGCCGTTTGGGGACCTCCCGTTGCCCATTCAAGAAGTCATTCTCAAAGGATCTAAAGGAGAAGCCGTCTCTTTGGTGTTCGACGATGGCGCCCGTCGCTATACGACCCATAAACCGTTTGAGGGGGTTCTTCCCAACTTACAGCGTCGGTGGCGGGAAACGGAAAGCGATTGGATACGCCAAGATTTAACTCGATACCAAATGATGAGCCCATGCTCCGTTTGCCGAGGACACCGCTTGAAGCCGGAAGCTTTATGCGTGAAGATTGCGGGCAAATCCATTAGCGAAGTTTGCGCCTTGGCAATTGGGGAGGCGTCCCAGTGGTTTACAGCTTTGGACTTGACACAAAAACAACGAGAAATTGCGCACCGAATTTTGAAAGAAATCCATGACCGCTTGAAGTTCTTGGTCAATGTGGGGCTGGATTATCTGACCTTGTCGCGGGCGTCTGGAACCTTATCAGGCGGGGAAAGCCAACGGATTCGGCTCGCGTCTCAAATTGGTTCCGGGTTGACGGGGGTCTTGTATGTGCTGGATGAACCGTCCATCGGCCTTCACCAGCGGGATAATGATCGCCTTCTATCAACCTTGAAGCACTTGCGGGATATTGGGAACACGGTCGTGGTGGTTGAGCATGATGAGGATGCGATTCGTGCCGCTGATCAGGTGATTGATATGGGGCCAGGGGCAGGACGCCATGGCGGCAAAATTGTTGCCCAAGGAACGCCCGAAGAGATTATGAAAAATCCGAAGAGCCTGACAGGGCAATATATGTCGGGTGCCCGGCAGATTGCCGTCCCTGAAAAACGGCGCACGGGATCTGGGTTGGTTTTAAGGGTTGTGGGAGCAACTTCCAATAATTTGAAGAATGTGACAGTGGACTTTCCCTTCGGCACTTTGACCTGTGTTACCGGTGTGTCGGGGGGCGGAAAATCTTCCCTGGTCATTGAAACGCTTTATAAGGCGTTGGCCCGACACTTGTATGATGCGCGGGATCCGGCTGGACCCCATGACCAACTGTTGGGGATGGAGCATATGGATAAGGTCATTGATATCGACCAATCCCCCATTGGGCGTACGCCGCGTTCCAATCCGGCGACCTATATTGGTTGTTTTACGCCTATTCGGGAATGGTATGCGGGTTTACCGGAAAGCAAGGCGCGGGGCTATGCGCCGGGGCGTTTTTCCTTTAATGTGCGCGGCGGCCGGTGTGAGGCTTGCCAAGGGGATGGGGTTATCAAGATTGAGATGCACTTCTTGCCGGATGTGTATGTGCAATGTGACCAGTGTCATGGGAAGCGGTATAACCGCGAAACTTTGGAAGTAAAATTTAAAGACAAATCCATTGCGGATATTTTGGACATGACCGTTGACGAGGCGGTCGACTTCTTTGATGCGCATTCCGGTGTTCGTGAAAAACTCAAAACCCTCCAACAGGTGGGGCTTGGGTATATCCATGTGGGGCAGCAAGCAACGACCCTATCTGGCGGGGAGGCGCAACGGGTGAAGTTGGCCAAGGAACTGTCCCGACGGGCAACCGGGCGAACGGTTTATATATTGGATGAGCCGACCACGGGCTTGCATTTCGAAGATATCCGAAAATTGCTGGAAGTCTTGCATACCCTTGTTGATCAAGGAAATACCGTCATCGTGATTGAACACAATTTAGAAGTCATTAAAACCTGCGATTGGATCATCGACCTTGGCCCTGAAGGGGGCTTTAAAGGCGGACAGATTGTTGCCATTGGAACGCCGGAACAGGTTGTTAAAGTGAAGAAAAGTTATACGGGGCAGTATTTGAAGCCTGTTTTGGAAGGGTCCCTTAAAAGAAAAAGCAAGGACCAGTAATTTGGGTCGGGAATGAAAAAATGGCGCAATAGTTTGCCATAAGCTATTGACTTACTAAGTCAATGACCTATATTATGGGGTGTATAGAAGTGAAATCAATTCTTATAACAATTGTAGAGACTCATTCTTTCCACAAGGAAAGCCGCAAGCTTCTAGGTGAGAGCGAGGTAGATGAACTAAAGAACTTCTTAGCAATTAACCCGCAAGCAGGGGATATCATTCCAGGATTAAGGGGAATTAGGAAGGTAAGATGGCAAGCTAATCAAAAAGAAAAATCAGGGGGAGCGCGGATAATTTACTTTTTCCATAACCTAAATATCCCTGTTTTTTTATTAGATATTTACCCTAAATCAGAAAAGGGCGATCTGACTTCCCAGGAAAAGAAGATTATGAACGCAATGGTTGATGAGTTGATAGAAAGTTATGGAGGATAAAATGGCTAAAAGATTAATTCAATCCCTACAAGAAGCCGTTGAGTATGCCAAAGGCAATAAAGCTCAAGGCTATGAAACAAAGATAAAAGTTTCTGAACCTGTAGAAATACCGGATATGATCGATGTGCAGTCTTTAAGGAAATGCCTTCACATGAGCCAAGCAGAGTTTGCTGCTCGTTTTGGATTCAACCTGAATACTTTGCGCAACTGGGAGCATGGACGCAGACATCCCGATAAAGCTGTCTTAGCTTACTTGTGTGTTATTTCTAAAAATCCAAAGCTGGTTGAGAAGTCTCTACGGGGTGAGTAGTGCGTATGTTCAAAGTAATCTCAATTTCTTATATTTATCTGCTATCTTATTCATCAGTTTGAGAGCGATTGACTCACTGTCTTTTAAATGCATAACTACAAATTCGGTTTGATGGTCAGTAAGGGGTTTGAATGTTTCACTAAATCTTTTTTGATCAATTTTTACGCAAAGTTCATATTTTCCTAAGTGGAACACGTACACATTACAACCCTCAATCTTTTTCCTCAAAGGCATTAGTATCGGATTACACACATCATATTTCATAAATATATATTCAATTACGTCAGGAAAGGGTATTTCGCTGCATAAGTATTTTTTGAAAAGTGACTCATATTTTTTTCCTAGATTTACAGCCTGAAACTCTTGCTTCTGAGAGGCGCTAGCCCTAAATACGAGTGAAGCAATAAAATAATTGATAAGCGATAAATCAAATGTGATATAAACGGTATAAGATTGATTTCCTGTAGTTTTTACCTCTTTTTTTATTTTCTCCAAGAATCTTAGAATATAATCATCTCCTGATGAGAACAGTTGCTCACATTCCGTACATAATATTTGATCATAAACACCTTGAGGGGATTTGCGAGGAAAGGTGCCTTTTAAAGAATATATTTTTTGTTTCGTATATTCGGGATTCATTCTGTAAAATGAAAGAGGAATTATATGAGAATTAACTAATTTCTTAAATTGGCCACATAAAGAGCATATTGTGTGGTTTGTATTCAACTCTCTAAAGCTCTCATTTTAACTCATTAATAAACATTGGTTTTTCTTAAACCTCTACAATTTATCACCAATCATATAATTCATCTTAGATAGTGCCCCCTTAATCCTCAACCAAATAAAATATTCCTTGGCAAAAGGAAGCCCACAGTACCAATTTTTCTTGAGGGTTTCGATGCTGATATCGGGTGTGATGAGAATTTGGGCGAGGTTTTATTGTAATCTCTTGGCTATAGTTTGATTGAGTCTAGCTCTTGTTCGTAGGCTTCTTTTTCGATTTCGGGGGCAAATATTTCACGGGTTTTACGATAGATAGCAGAGAGGCGTTGATGGAGATAGACCGTGAGGCTCCTGTTTTCCCTGGAAGAGCTACCATTTTCCTCAAAAAGTCGATTGCAATAATCATCCTATCTAACCTGAACTCGATATAAGGGGGTTGGAAAACAGGAGAATTCCTTGATTTTTTGTGAGAGCAACCATAGAATCTTGAAACATTTGACTAAAAATGGAGATTGATATGGTCCCTCTCGAAGAAATATTCTGCTTTATTGATGATT
>CAMCRD010000046.1 GCA_945877185.1 Candidatus Finniella inopinata
GAGCGTGGCCAAGTATTGGCAGCGCCAGGTTCGATCACCCCGCATACGGAATTTGAAGCGGAAGCGTATATCTTGACGAAAGAAGAGGGGGGCCGCCATACGCCGTTCATGACGAACTACCGTCCGCAGTTTTACTTCCGGACGACGGACGTAACGGGGATGGTGTACCTGAACGAAGGCGTGGAAATGGTAATGCCCGGCGATAACATAGCGATGAAAGTTGTGTTAATAGCACCGATAGCTATGGATGATGGGTTACGCTTTGCGATTCGTGAAGGTGGCCGCACAGTTGGAGCGGGTGTGGTTTCAAAAATTTTGAAATAGCCGTAGTAGGTTTTGAGAAACCTGTAGACAATTAGGTTAGAAGTGCGGTAAAAGAAACAGCTACCTATAAAATAGACGGCTGTTTCTTTTCATCAAAGAAGCCCAGCTGCTTCTTTTAGGTACTTCTATTATGTATTAGGAGTGTAGCTCAATTGGCTAGAGCGTCGGTCTCCAAAACCGAAGGTTGGGGGTTCGAGACCCTCCACTCCTGCCAGGTGTTGAGTTAGAGTATTGGAATTTTACAAACGTTAGGCGGTTAAAGAAAATGAAAGCGGACCAAAAAAAAACTGGTATACAACAAGCTTTTGAATTTATTCCGCAAGTTCGTCAAGAAGTGCGAAAGGTGACTTGGCCCACACGGCGCGAGACCCTAATGACGACGGCCTTTGTTTTTGGTTTTGCTGTTATTGCGGCAATTTACTTTATGTTGGTGGATCAAGTCGTTTATCGAATGGTTCACTCTATTTTAGGATTTGGGAGCTAAAGGATTTTTTGAATGGCTCTGCGTTGGTATGTTGTAAACGTCTATTCTGGGTTTGAGAAAAAAGTAGCTCAGGCTATCCAGGAACAGGCGGAAAAAAATGGTCTAAGTGATCGTTTCGAAGAAATCTTGGTTCCTTCAGAAGAAGTGGTTGAGGTTCGTCGTGGCGTTAAAGTAAATACGGAAAAAAATTATTTTCCTGGTTACGTGCTTGTAAAAATGGAATTAACGGATGAAACCTGGCATTTAGTTAGGAACATTCCAAAGGTTTCTGGCTTTTTAGGCGGCAAAGGGAAACCATCGCCAATATCGGAGGCGGAAGTCAGCCGCATTTTGCGACAGGTTCAAGATTCTATTGAAAAACCACGCCACTCAGTCATATTTGAAATTGGCGAACAGGTTCGCGTGAGTGACGGTCCGTTTACGTCTTTTGCGGGTGTTGTCGAAGAAGTTGATGCAGAAAAGGCACGATTAAAAGTTTCGGTTATGATCTTTGGTCGTCCAACGCCAGTAGAATTAGAGTTTGGTCAGGTCGAAAAGGCATAACCGTTCGATGGTGATCGCTTCGCGCTCTGCCGCTCAGGGCAAGCGGAGCAAGTCGTTGATAAGTTGAAAAAAATAGGGTCCGTGGGAGCTTCAGCCAAGAGGCGTACCACAAACTCAGAATGAGGAACTAAAAATGGCAAAGAAAATTGATGGTTATATTAAGCTACAGGTACCGGCTGGCAAGGCCAATCCATCTCCACCTATTGGTCCGGCGTTGGGTCAACGGGGCTTGAACATTATGGAATTCTGTAAAGCATTTAATGCACAAACCCAAAGCATGGATCCAGGGACACCCATTCCGGTTGTTATTACGGTGTATGCTGATCGTACTTTTTCATTCGTTATGAAAACCCCACCAAATACTTACTGGCTTAAGAAAGCTGCAAAGATTGAAAAGGGTACCAAAACAGCTGGTGTTGATAAAGTCGGTACGGTTACAATGGCGCAAGTACGTGAAATTGCTGAGAAAAAATTTCAAGATTTGAATGCCCATGATATGGACGCGGCTTGTCGGATGATTATTGGATCAGCCCGCTCAATGGGCTTGGAAGTGGTGGAGTAGACTTACATGGTACACATTGGAAAAAGACTCAAGAAAGCCTATAAATCCGTTGACTTGGAAAAAATCTATGCCTTAGAGGAAGCTGTAAAGCTCGTTAAGGCCAATGCAACAGCTAAATTTGATGAAACGATTGAAATAGCGATGAATTTGAACATTGATTCCCGCAAAACAGATCAAAACGTTCGAGGCGTTGTGCAGTTGCCAAATGGTACGGGTAAGAATTACCGTGTCGCTGTCTTTGCAAAAGGTCCAAAAGCTGATGAAGCACTAAAAGCGGGCGCTGATATTGTTGGCGCTGAAGATCTGATGGAAAAGATTCAAGCTGGCGATATGCCATTTGAGCGGTGCATTGCGACCCCGGATATGATGGGATTGGTTGGCCGTGTTGGTAAGATCTTAGGCCCCCGGGGGCTCATGCCAAACCCTAAGTTGGGCACCGTCACTATGGATGTAGCCCAAGCAATTGCTGCTGTGAAGGGTGGGCAAGTTGAATATCGTACTGAAAAAGGTGGTATTGTTCATAGCGGTATTGGAAAAGCCAGCTTTCAGGAAAAAGCATTGATAGAAAATATTAGCGCGTACATTGACGCTGTGCAAAAAGCACGACCAAGCGGTATCAAGGGAGCGTATGTGAAGAAAATGACTTTGACCTCTACAATGGGGGCGGGTATTCGTTTTGAAATTCCAGCGTAATCTTTAAAGATTACCTGTTGAGGTTCCTTTCAAGTGGATCTCAAAAAAAGGTGAGGGCAATATTTAGGAAACTGAGTCTTGCCCCTCTTGTGACGCGGTATTGGCAATGGGTGAATGGAAATTGTCCAATTTTTATTGGATAGTTTATGTGGCCTTATAATATCGTGTCATCTTTGTCCGAGACTGTGGGTTCTTTTATGTTACATAAAAGTTTAATGGGAAACCGCCTGCATGAGACAGAAGGGAGAGAAAATTTGACTCCTTCTGGGACAGCATCAGGAAAACCACAAAGAATATTGTGGTTTTTATTAAAGAAAGCACGGGAAGAAGGGATTTTTTCCGTGAAATAACTGTTAGGGAGTGAAAAATGGACCGTTCACAGAAAGAAGAACTGGTCTCACAAATGCGAGACACCCTGCAACAGGCGGCCAGCGTAATCGTTGCCCGTCAAGTAGGGTTAACAGTGGCTGAGGCAACTCAGTTACGTCGTGATATGCGTGGGGCTGGCGCTGAATTCAAGGTTTTAAAAAACACTCTTGCACAGATTGCCGTTAAAGGAACAGCCCTGGAAGGGATTAATCCCTATCTTGAGGGACCGACAGCATTGGGGTATTCGCAAGATCCTGTTGCTGCGGCGAGAGTGTTGTCTAAGTTTGCTGAAAAGAGCGATAAATTATCGATCGTTGGTGGCTTCTTGGATGGCCAAGTTCTGGATGCAAAGGCAGTCAAGGCTTTGGCAAACTTGCCGTCCTTGAACGAATTGAGGGCCAAGATTATTGGTGTCATTTCTGCCCCAGCGACCAAATTGGCAATTTTGTCAAAAGAGCCTGCACGGCGTGTTGCTTATTTATTGGCGACCCGCAGTTAAGGTTAAGCCCTTGAATTGTGAGCATTAATTTTATAGAAGGAGTTAGAAAAAATGGCAAATCTCGATAAAATCGTAGAAGACTTGTCCAAGTTAACCGTATTGGAAGCATCTCAGCTTTCTAAATTGCTAGAGGAAACCTGGGGCGTTAGCGCTGCTGCGCCTGTAGCCGCTGCTGCAGTGGCCGCTAGCGGTGGTGAAGCTGCCGAAGTCCAAACTGAATTTAGCGTTATCTTATCTGAGACTGGCGCCAATAAGATCAACGTTATTAAAGAAGTTCGGGCTATTACGGGCTTAGGATTGACAGAGTCTAAAACTTTGGTTGAAAGTGCCCCTAAAGCGGTAAAAGAAGGTGTTTCCAAGGACGAAGCTGAAAAGCTTAAAAAGCAGTTGGAAGACGCTGGCGCAAAAGTCGATATTAAATAAACGATATTTTGTGATTAATTTGTACGGGAAGAGTCGCATACTCTTTCCGTACATTATTCTATTTGGTAAAACAATTGATCTATGATAGCTAAGTATAAATATCTTTGGCTCAATGGATGAGTTGTTTTGAGGGATGGGTGCCGATCATCGTATCGAGCATGCCACAAAGTTGGTTCGGCATTGTCAATATTGAAAGAGGGCATCTATGGTAAGGTCTTTCACTGGTCGCAAAAGATTTCGTAAAAATTTTGGTCGGATTGTTGAAGTGGCGCCGATGCCTAATCTCATCGCGCTTCAGAAGTCTTCGTATGAAAGCTTCTTGCAGATGAACGTTCCCCACAATAAGCGTGAGGATCTTGGTCTTCATGAGGTTTTTCGCTCTACCTTTCCAATTAAAGATTTTGCGGCTAAATCCCAGTTAGAATATTTTAAGTATGAATTAGAGCGCCCGAAATATGATGAGGATGAATGCCGCCAAAGAGGGTTAACTTTTGCAGCCCCCCTAAAAGTCACGTTGCGCCTTATTGTCTGGGAAACAGATGAAGATACAGGTGCAAGGTCAATTCGTGACATTAAAGAACAAGATGTCTATATGGGGGACATGCCCCTTATGACAGATAGTGGTACATTTATTGTAAATGGGATTGAGCGCGTCATTGTCTCTCAAATGCATCGCAGCCCAGGTGTATTTTTTGATCACGATAAAGGGAAAGCACATTCGTCTGGTAAATATTTATTTGCTGCTCGCGTGGTTCCTTATCGCGGTTCTTGGTTAGATTTTGAGTTTGATCCGAAAGATTTGATGCATGTTCGCGTTGATCGCCGCCGTAAAGTTCCGGTAACGGTTTTTTTAATGGCGCTGGACAGCCAAGAGACAGAAAAGTATCGAGCGGAGTATTCTGAAAAAGAAGAGGTATTACCCTCTAACCTTATTTCAGGCATGTCTAAAGAAGAAATATTGAATTATTTCTATGAAATTATTCCTTACACAAAAAATAAGAAAGTTTGGCAAACAACTTTTGATATGAACCGTTGGAAAGGGATTAAACTTACGCGCGATTTAATTGATGCCAAAACAGGAAACGTTATTGCAGAGGGAGGTACGAAATTAACACCACGTTTAGCGAAGAAATTTGCAACGGAGGGACTAAAAGAAGTTCAAGTTGACGCTGAAGAATTGATTGGTCGCTATATTGCAAAAGAATATATTAATGAAGATACGGGTGAAATCTACATTGAGGCAGGTGAAGAAATTACCGCTGCTACCATGACAATTTTAGAAAATCTGAAAGTAAAAGATATTCCTGTCCTTCATATTGATCATGTGAATGTGGGGCCCTATTTACTGAACACCCTCATGGCGGATCGCAGTAATAATCGGGAAGACGCTTTACTAGAACTTTATCGCGTTATGCGCCCAGGCGAACCACCGACCCTGGAGGGGGCTGAAAATCTTTTTAAGGGGTTGTTCTTTGATCCCGAACGGTATGACCTGTCTGCGGTTGGACGTGTTAAAATGAACGCGCGCTTAGGCTTGAAGACACCAGATACTTTGCGTGTTCTTCGTAAAGAAGATATCCTTGTTATTTTGAAAGCCCTGCTTGAGCTTAAAGATGGGCGTGGTGATATCGATGATATTGACAACCTGGGTAACCGTCGTGTTCGTTCTGTTGGAGAATTGTTAGAGAATCAATATCGTCTTGGCTTGTCTCGTATGGAACGGGCTATTCGGGACCGAATGAGTACAGTGGATATTGATACGGTCATGCCTCATGACTTAATCAATGCTAAGCCAGCTGCCGCTGTCGTTAGAGAATTCTTTGGTTCTTCCCAGTTGTCCCAATTTATGGATCAAACGAACCCTCTTTCTGAAATTACGCATAAGCGTCGTTTGTCTGCCTTGGGTCCAGGTGGTTTATCGCGTGAGCGCGCCGGATTTGAAGTTCGTGACGTGCATCCAACCCATTATGGGCGTATATGCCCTATTGAGACACCAGAAGGTCCAAATATTGGCCTTATCAATTCTTTGGCAACTTATGCGCGGGTTAATCAATATGGTTTCATTGAAAGCCCCTATCGTAAAGTTTTGCAAGGAAAAGTATCTAAAGAAGTTGTCTATCTAACAGCGATGGAAGAAGGGCGATATACGATTGCCCAGGCTAACATTCAAATGGATAAAGATGGGACGATCAAGGATGAATATGTAACCTGTCGTCGATCAGGTGAGCTCAGTATTGTTTATAGAGATGAGGTTGGCTTAATAGACGTTTCGCCAAAACAGTTGGTTTCTGTTGCGGCCTCTTTGATTCCCTTTTTGGAAAATGATGATGCAAACAGAGCGCTTATGGGCTCTAACATGCAACGGCAAGCTGTTCCCTTGATCCGGGCGGAAGCGCCACTTGTGGGTACCGGTATGGAGCATATTGTTGCCCGTGACTCAGGATCCAGCGTTATTGCAAAACGATCCGGTGTTGTCGATTCTGTTGATGGTTTGCGAATTGTCTTAAGGGTTACTGAAAAAGATGACATTAAAGACTCAGCGGCAGGTGTTGATATTTACAATTTGCAAAAATACCAACGCTCAAATATGAGTACATGCATCAACCAACGTCCTCTGGTTAAAAAGGGGGATATTGTTAAGAAGGGTGATATTATTGCCGACGGACCGGCAACGGAGCTTGGTGAATTGGCCTTAGGGCAAAATGTTCTTGTCGGTTTTATGTCCTGGCAAGGTTATAACTTTGAGGATTCCATTTTACTATCCCAAAGAATCGCTCAAGATGATGTATTCACCTCTATTCATATCGAAGAATTTGAGGCTATGAGCCGCGATACAAAACTTGGAAATGAAGAAATCACGCGTGATATTCCAAATGTTGGTGAAGAAGGTCTGAAGAATTTGGACGAAGCGGGCATTGTTTACATTGGCGCTGAAGTTAACCCAGGCGACATATTGGTTGGTAAAGTGACCCCGAAAGGTGAAGTCCCCATGACTCCTGAAGAAAAACTTCTTCGGGCAATTTTTGGTGAGAAGGCCTCTGATGTTCGGGATACTTCTTTGCGGGTTCCCCCAGGTGTTACAGGAACTGTTGTTGAGGTTCGTGTTTTCTCACGTCGAGGCATTGACAAGGACGAACGCGCTTTAGCGATTGAACGGGCTGAAATCGATCGCCTCGCGATGGACCGTGATGCCGAACGTGTCATCTTAGAAAGAAGCTTTTATCAGAATCTGAAAGAGAGATTATTAGACCAAAAGGTCGTAAGTGGGCCAAAAGGAATCAAAGTTGGGGCTAAAATTACGGAAGCGCTCTTGGATGATTTTACAAAGGGTCAATGGCGACAAATTACAGTTAAAGATGATGATGTTATGGCTGATATCGAAGCAATCAATCAGCAAATTGACGAAAACGTTACGCGCCTTCAAGATTGGTTTGAGAATAAGGTTGATAAATTGCGTCGGGGTGATGAATTGTCGCCAGGTGTTCTTAAAATGGTCAAAGTCTTTATTGCGGTAAAACGCAAGATTCAACCCGGAGATAAAATGGCCGGGCGCCATGGTAACAAAGGTGTCGTGTCGAGAATTCTGCCCTTAGAAGACATGCCATATTTAGCTGATGGTACCCAATTGGACATCATTTTAAACCCACTTGGTCTGCCATCCCGTATGAATGTGGGGCAAATTTTGGAAACTCACTTAGGTGGTGCGGCCGCAGGGTTAGGACGCAAAGTCAATCAAATGCTTGAGCAGTATCGGAAAAATGAAACGACTCTATCCGACGTTCGGGGAACATTAAGCAATATTTATGATCGTCCAGAAGACCAAGCTGACCTTAAATCTATGCCGGATGATGAGCTTCTCGAAATGGCACACAATTTGCGCAAAGGGGTTCCGGTGGCGACCCCCGTCTTTGATGGTGCTCAAGCTGATGATATTGTCGATTCCTTAAAAGCTGCTGGGTTGGATAGTAGTGGCCAGGTGGTTTTGTTTGATGGTCGCACCGGCGAGCCTTTTGATCGTCAAGTAACAGTTGGGTACATTTATATGTTGAAACTTCATCACTTAGTTGATGATAAGATCCACGCACGCTCTATCGGGCCCTACAGTTTGGTGACACAGCAACCGTTGGGTGGAAAAGCCCAATTTGGTGGCCAACGATTTGGAGAAATGGAAGTCTGGGCCTTGGAGGCTTATGGAGCTGCCTTTACCTTGCAAGAAATGTTGACCGTTAAGTCAGACGATGTATCCGGGCGGACAAAGGCTTATGAGTCTATTGTTAGGGGAGACGATAATATGGAAGCAGGTGTGCCCGAGTCCTTTAACGTTTTGGTCAAAGAATTACGGTCTTTGGGACTTAATGTTTCGTTTGAACAACAAGTATAATTTGATGGATGGGATTAAATAAACCATGAATGCCTTACGTAAAGTTATGGAAAACGTTGAAGTTACCCCCGGTTTTGATGCGATTCGCATCTCTATTGCAAGTAGTGACCGGATACGTTCTTGGTCTTACGGTGAAGTAAAGAAGCCGGAGACAATTAACTATCGGACATTCAAGCCCGAAAGGGACGGCTTGTTCTGTGCGCGTATTTTTGGGCCTATTAAGGACTATGAATGCTTATGCGGAAAGTATAAGCGGATGAAATACCGCTGCGTCGTTTGTGAGAAATGCGGGGTAGAAGTTACTTTGAGCAAGGTTCGACGTGACCGGATGGGTCACATTGAATTGGCTTCTCCCGTTGCGCATATTTGGTTTACCAAATCATTGCCGAGTCGTATTGGCCTATTGCTTGATTTATCTTTGAAAGATCTAGAACGCGTTCTTTATTTTGAGAATTATATCGTTATGGATCCAGGAATGACCCACTTGAAAAAAGGTCAATTAATTTCTGAAGATGAATTTATGCGTATCCAGGACGAGTTTGGGGAAGATGCCTTTGCAGCAGGTATTGGAGCTGAAGCCCTTAAGAGCCTCCTTAGCGCTATCAATTTAGAGCAAGAGCAAGAAAAGCTTCGCCTTGAGATGGTTGATACGACATCAGAAATACGTCGCAAAAAGCTTGTTAAGCGCTTGAAACTTGTTGATGCATTTTTAGAGTCTAGCACACGTCCGGACAGTTTGATCCTTGATGTTATTCCTGTTATTCCACCGGAGCTTCGCCCATTGGTTCCGCTCGATGGTGGGCGATTTGCGACAAGTGACTTGAATGACCTTTATCGGCGTGTGATTAACCGTAATAACCGATTAAAGCGACTGATTGAACTGCGTGCTCCTGACATCATTGTTCGGAATGAAAAGCGCATGTTACAAGAATCTGTCGATGCGTTGTTTGATAATGGACGGCGGGGCCGCGCCATTTCCGGTGCGAACAAGCGTCCTTTAAAGTCATTGGCAGATATGCTGAAAGGTAAACAAGGTCGTTTCCGCCAAAACCTTCTCGGTAAGCGCGTTGATTACTCCGGACGCTCAGTGATTGTGGTGGGGCCAGAACTAAAGTTGCACCAGTGTGGGTTGCCTAAAAAAATGGCTTTGGAACTTTTCAAGCCATTTATTTATGCGCGTTTGGAGCGATATGGGTTAGCGAATACCCTGAAAGCAGCAAAACGGATGGTTGAAAAAGAACGCCCGGAAGTTTGGGATGTTTTGGAAGAAGTTATTCGCGAACATCCTGTTCTTCTAAACCGGGCGCCGACATTACATCGATTGGGAATCCAGGCATTTGAGCCAATGTTGGTTGAAGGCAAAGCCATTCAATTACATCCATTGGTTTGCGCTGCTTTTAATGCGGATTTCGACGGTGATCAAATGGCTGTGCACATTCCCTTGTCTTTAGAGGCCCAATTGGAAGCACGCGTCTTAATGATGTCAACGAATAATATTTTAAGCCCTGCAAACGGACGTCCAATCATCGTTCCTTCCAAGGATATTGTTCTTGGTTTGTATTACCTGACCTTGATGGGTGAAGGACAGCCAGGGGAAGGAATGACTTTCGGATCGATTTTGGAGATTGAACATGCCTTGGCAGAGAAAATTGTTCACCTTCATACCAAAATTAATGCGAGGATCTCTGTCCTTCAGGAAGATGGAACATCGACGACCAAGCGTGTTGAAACAACACCGGGCCGTATGTTGTTTGGTGAATTATTGCCCAAGCACCCGAAGATTGGGTTTAACCTTGTTAACCAAGAGTTAACGTCAAAAGAAATTGGTAACCTGGTTGATCTTGTCTATCGTCACTGTGGCCAAAAAGATACCGTGGTCTTTGTTGACCGAATTATGGGCATGGGCTTTACGTATGCGACAAAGGGGGGAATCTCCTTTGGTAAGGATGACCTCGTCATTCCACCGGAGAAAGAAAAGCTTATCTCTCAGACAAAATCAATGGTTTCAGAATTTGAACAACAATATGCAGATGGTTTGATCACTCAAGGTGAAAAGTATAACAAAGTCGTTGATGCTTGGACGCAATGTACGGATAAAGTTGCTGAAGCGATGATGAAAGCGATCTCGAAGACACGTGCGGGGGAGCCTGTTAATGCGGTTTATATGATGGCGCATTCTGGAGCTCGCGGTTCTGTTGGCCAGATGAAACAATTGGCCGGTATGCGTGGATTAATGACGAGACCTTCGGGTGATATTATTGAAACGCCCATTATTTCAAACTTCAAAGAAGGATTGACTGTTTTAGAATATTTCAGCTCCACTCACGGGGCCCGTAAAGGATTGTCTGACACCGCCTTAAAGACGGCGAACTCAGGATACCTGACTCGCCGCTTGGTTGACGTTGCCCAAGATTGTATTATTACAGAAGTAGATTGCGGATCAACGCGGGGCATTGCCTTAAGCGCCGTGATCGAAGGAGGCGATACGATTGCCTCTTTGTCTGATCGGGTTTTGGGGCGTAGCTCAACCAACGATGTGATGAATCCAATGACAGGAGAAATCATTGTTACGGCTGGTCAGTTGATATCGGAAGCTGATATTGAAGCTATTGAAGTTGCGGGCATTGATACCGTCATGATCCGTTCGGTTCTTACCTGCGAAACAGACTTTGGTATTTGTGCAACATGTTATGGTCGTGACTTAGCGCGGGGCAAACTTGTCAATCAAGGGGAAGCGGTAGGCGTCATTGCTGCGCAGTCCATTGGGGAGCCAGGAACACAGTTAACGATGCGGACCTTTCACATTGGAGGGACAGCCCAACGCGGTGCAGAACAGTCCAGCCTGGAGGCATCGTATCATGCAACCGTTACCATTCGAAACAAGAACATTGTTAAAAATGGAAGTGGGGCAAACATCGTCCTTGCCCGCAATAGTGAAGTTGTTCTTGTTGATGATCAGGATCGTGAAAAGTTTCGACATCGTATTCCTTATGGATCACGCATTCTCGTTGAAGAGGGGGAGAAAGTTAAGCCCGGGCAGCGTCTGGTTGAGTGGGACCCCTATACCATTCCGATTATTACAGAGCGTGATGGTATTGTTCATTTCGTTGATTTGGTTGAAGGTCTTTCTATTCGTGAGATTGTTGACGAGTCGACCGGAATCTCAAATCGTGTGGTTGTTGACTGGAAGCAGCAGGCGCGAGGAAGCGATTTGCGGCCGATGTTGAGTATCCGAGATAAAGATGGGAATCCTGTCATTTTACCAAATGGTATGGAAGCACGTTACTTCCTAACGGTAGATTCGATTCTATCTACGGAGAATAGTGTTAAAGTACGCGCAGGAGATATTCTCGCGCGTATTCCTCAAGAAAAAACAAAGACGCGGGATATTACAGGTGGTTTACCCCGCGTATCTGAGTTGGTTGAGGCCCGCCATCCAAAAGATGCGGCTATTATTGCGGAATTTGATGGGCGTGTTGAATATGGTAAGGATTATAAGGCAAAGCGGAGAATTTTGGTTGTTCCAACCGATGAATCTCTCCAACCTATGGAATATTTAGTGCCAAAAGGTCGCCATATTACGGCCCATGAAGGAGATTACGTTAAACGGGGCGATTTACTGGTTGATGGAAGTCCTGTCCCTCATGATATCTTACGAATTTTAGGAATTGAGGCACTGGCAACATATCTTGTTAGCGAAATTCAACAGGTCTATCGTTTGCAAGGTGTTCGCATCAATGACAAGCATATCGAAGTTATTGCGCGTCAAATGCTCCAGAAACATGAAATTACAGATCCAGGGGATACAATTTTTATGCGAGGGGAGCAAGTTGACCGAAGCGAGCTCGAGCATGCGAATAAGGATGCCATCCTAAAGGGTTTAAAAGCAGCGATTGGTGTGCCTATTCTTCAGGGGATAACAAAGGCTTCGTTGCAAACAAAGTCATTTTTCGCAGCAGCTTCTTTCCAAGAGACAACAAGGGTCTTGACTGAAGCGGCGGTCTCTGGCAAAGTTGATGGGCTTGTTGGATTGAAAGAAAATGTGATTGTGGGCCGTCTCGTTCCTGCAGGCACAGGGAGCATGGTGCATAGTTTACGTAAACTTGCAGCAGAACGCGACCGTGTTGTAACGGTTGCTGCGGCTCAAAATTTAGAGTTTCCTGATCAACCAGAAGATCAACCGCAAATCGCGTAAGATTTTTTGGCAATAGGGGACGAGAAACCGTTGACTTATTAGAATAGCGTGCTACTATGCCATTGGCTGGTTGTGTGTCTAAAGGTGTTCAACTGGGCAGTAAGTTATTGTTGTTTATTCGTAAAAGGAAAGAAGGATTAGGCACATGCCTACAATTAACCAATTAATTCGCAAACCCCGGTCCCCTAAATTAGGGCGGAATAAGGTGCCTGCGTTAGAGGCGTGTCCTCAAAAGCGTGGCGTGTGTACGCGTGTTTTTACGACGACACCAAAAAAGCCTAACTCAGCTTTACGTAAAGTTGCTCGTATCCGTTTAACAAATGGATATGAGGTTACAGGGTATATTCCTGGAGAAGGCCATAATTTGCAAGAGCACTCGGTTGTTTTGATCCGGGGTGGTCGTGTAAAGGACTTGCCAGGTGTAAGGTATCATATCATTCGTGGTGCTCTTGATACACAAGGTGTCAAAGATCGTCGACAATCTCGTTCAAAGTATGGCGCTAAGCGTCCTAAGTAAGTTTAAGGTAAGAGGAAAAACCAATGTCACGTCGTCGCGCGGCTGAAAAAAAAGAAATCCTTCCGGATCCAAAATTTGGAGACTTTGTGCTCGCCAAATTTATCAATAGCATTATGTCTAAGGGAAAAAAATCCACAGCAGAGCGCATTGTTTATGAGGCTCTTGAAAAAATGCAAGGCCGTGGTGGAAAGGATGCTATTCATTTATTCCATGATGCTTTAGAAAATGTGAGACCTTCTGTTGAAGTTCGGTCACGGCGTGTTGGGGGAGCGACATATCAAGTCCCAACAGAAGTCCGGCCTGAGCGTGCGCAAGCCTTGGCCATTCGATGGTTGATTGGCGGCGCGCGTAAGCGATCTGAAAAAACAATGGTGGATCGTTTGTCATCTGAGCTTTCTGATGCCGCGAACAATCGGGGAACATCGGTTAAAAAGCGCGAAGATACTCATAAAATGGCTGAAGCCAACCGTGCGTTTTCGCACTATCGTTGGTAAGGGAAATATTGATGTCACGAACAACCCCCCTCAACAAATATCGCAACATTGGGATTATGGCGCATATTGATGCCGGTAAGACCACGACGACAGAGCGTATTCTCTATTATACAGGCCGTTCTTATAAGATTGGCGAAGTTCATGAAGGCACAGCCGTCATGGACTGGATGGAGCAAGAGCAAGAGCGCGGGATTACAATTACATCCGCTGCCACAACTTGCTTTTGGAATGACAATAGAATCAACATCATTGATACCCCTGGTCACGTAGATTTTACGATTGAAGTTGAACGGTCTTTACGTGTTCTTGATGGCGCTGTCGCGGTTTTTGATGGCGTTGCCGGAGTTGAGCCGCAGTCAGAAACAGTTTGGCGTCAAGCTGACAAATACCGTGTTCCTAGAATTTGTTTTGTTAATAAAATGGATCGGACAGGGGCTAATTTTTACCGTTGTGTTGATATGATCGTGGATCGATTGGGCGCGCGTCCCCTTGTGATCCAATTGCCAATCGGTTCCGAAGCAGAGTTTGTTGGCATTGTTGATTTGGTCGCAATGAAGGCCATTATTTGGCAGGATGAAACGTTGGGTGCTAAATTTGACGTTGTTGAAATCCCAGAAAACATGAAAGAAGCTGCTCAAAAATATCGCGACCAATTAATTGAATTGGCTGTTGAAGTTGATGATAGTGCTTTAGAAAAATATTTGAATGGTGAAGAGCCCTCTGAGGAAGTTTTAAAGGCCTGTATCAGAAAAGGTGTTTTGCTTGGTTCATTTGTTCCCGTCATGTGTGGAAGCGCCTTTAAAAACAAAGGTGTCCAACCGCTCCTGGATTGCGTGGTTGACTATTTGCCTTCCCCTGAGGATGTTTCTTCCGTAGTGGGTATTTTACCAGATACGGAAGAAGAAGTTATTCGAAAAGCCGAAGATACAGCGCCTTTTTCTGGTCTTGCTTTCAAAATCATGACGGATCCTTTTGTCGGGACGTTAACGTTCGTTCGTGTCTATTCAGGTACATTAGGAACCGGAAGCTATATTTTAAATTCCACAAAAGATGAACGGGAACGCGTTGGGCGTATGTTGTTAATGCATGCGAATAGCCGGGAAGACATTAAGGAAATGCGGGCTGGCGATATTGTCGCGTTGTGTGGTTTAAAGAATACCACAACAGGCGATACTTTATGTGACCCTGCACATCCCGTTATTCTGGAAAAAATGGAATTTCCAGAGCCTGTTATTGAAATTGCTGTTGAGCCAAAGACAAAAGCAGACCAAGAGAAAATGGGTATTGCACTGGCTCGCCTTGCGAGTGAAGATCCTTCTTTCCGCGTTAGTTCAGATAATGAATCCGGGCAGACGATCATTAAAGGGATGGGTGAGCTGCATCTGGAAATTATTGTGGACCGCATGAAGCGTGAATTTAAAGTTGAAGCCAATATTGGGGCTCCGCAAGTTGCTTATCGGGAAACAATTACTAAGGTTGGGGATATTGATTATACCCACAAAAAGCAATCGGGTGGATCTGGTCAATTTGCGCGAATCAAGATTAAATTTGAGCCTCTAGAGCCGGGTTCTGGTTTTGTTTTTGAGAATGAAATTGTTGGCGGCGCCGTTCCTAAGGAATACATTCCAGGGGTTATAAAAGGGTTTCAATCGTCATTGGATACAGGAGTTCTGGCAGGCTTTCCTGTCATCGACTTTAAAGCAACATTATATGATGGAAGCTACCACGACGTTGACTCAAGTGCGCTTGCCTTTGAAATTGCTGCAAGGGCGGCATTTAGAGAGGGGATACCCAAATGCGCCCCTAAACTCCTGGAGCCGATCATGAGTGTTGAGGTTGTTACTCCAGAAGAGTACATGGGAGATGTCATCGGCGATCTGAATAGCCGTCGTGGTCAGGTGACAGGCATGGATCAACGTGCGAATGCGCGTGTTATTATGGCTAAGGTTCCTTTGGCAAATATGTTTGGGTATGTGAATACTTTGCGGTCTATGTCGCAAGGCCGAGGACAATTTACAATGCAATTCGACCATTATGAGCAAGTGCCACAACATGTTGCAGATGAAATACGGGCAAAGTCAAGTTAAGAGATAATTTTAAGATATTTGAGAGGGTAAAATGACGAAAGCAAAATTTGAGCGTAATAAGCCACACTGTAACATAGGAACGATCGGTCACGTAGACCATGGGAAGACCTCATTGACAGCGGCGATAACGAAGGTGTTGGCGGAGACGGGCCAGGCGAGTTTTACGGCGTATGATCAGAT
>CAMCRD010000047.1 GCA_945877185.1 Candidatus Finniella inopinata
TGCAAACTGGCTGTGGCGCCATTATAAAATGATCTGTTTACTTATGGTGCCAGGAAGAAGGGGCACATAGCCGCCCATCATGGGGCACCAAAGGGGTGGGGTATTTTTAGCTGGCGAAGCTGGGGTATTTTTATGCGGCGTTGAGGGGTGGCTTTATAAATTCGCTTAAAGTTTGTATAATAGAAGTAATATCAGCGGCTAGGCTGTGTTTATCCAGAGAACCTGGCGTATGCTTAGAGGTTTCTTTTGTTTTTTTGGAATCAGTTCCCCAAGAAAGGCTGCTCTGCAACGGCTCACCTTTGTTAGCACGACCGGCCGCCTGGTTAAGGCCACCATTGATCGTTTCTCTTATAACATTAACGATAGCTTTCTGCAGGTTCTCCTTGAGAGTTTGACTTTTATCCACTTCTGTAATTATAGAGTCCTGTCTTTTTTCTATAACCTTTTCTTGCAGCGAATCCGATTTTGCAGTCAAAGCATCTTTCATTGCTTGCTGGAAAACTTCTCGCACTGTTTGCTTTAAACCATCATCTGTAGTTTGTTTTAAACACTCTTCCATAAGAGGCGTCACAGCAGACTCGATGGCTTGAGCAATATAGCTTTCTATCTGTTCATACAGATCACCATTTTGTAAAATTTCTCTTAATACATCATCTTCTCTTGAGGCTTCTTCCCTTAAACTTCTTAAGGTACGACTCGATGTTTTTAAGTCCATAAAGGTTGGTAAAAGTTCCTCATAAAGAGATTGCGACTTTAAGAGAAGACTTTGAACAAGCAACTCATCCAAAAGACTTAAAATCATTGTTCCATGATTTTCTTGCCGAAGCAGCGAATAAAGCAACAAAATATTCTGACTTTTCGTTAACTCAGGCGCTAAATCATCCCACCACTGGCTAAACTGCCCATAATCCTGCAAAAAGTTACGCAATGATTGAGAACCGGGATTACAATTCTGTAAGAACCAAAGACGGAGCATTCCAGGCAATTGTACCATTGCCCTTAAGTGTTCTTCTTGAGCCATTTTCGCTAAAAGGTTCCGGCCTTGACCATCTAGGGGGTGATTATCCAGATTTTTCAAATCATTTTGAGTTATTTTTTCCTTTATCTCTTTCTCTTTTTTTACTTTTTCTTGTTTTAAAGCTTTATTCTTTTTCCCAATATCAAGATCATTAGGCAAAATACCTGGATCTAAATCCTCTTTGACTGGCCACACCATCAGTACCCGCCAATCCCCCCTCCTTGGGTAACGACATAAGTTCGCTGGATTTCGGGGATGGTCGGGAATTAACGTCGGGATATGCCTTTCGAGTTCTGTCATTTCTCTTAAAATCTTGGGAAACGCTTGAAGAAACGCCCCTGCTTGTTGGCTAAGCGGATTCACCTGATCAGAAATGACATTTTGAGATCGAGAAAGCTGTGGATTATAAGAAGACAAGGGGATAGGTGAAGCAGGTGCTTTGTGAGGTGTTTTTTCGGAAAAGCTGAATAGATCGTCAAAAAAACCTGTCCTATCTGTTCCATAAATTGAATCGCAGAAAAGAAAACACAAAATTAATACAGGTAGTTTATAAATGATTTTTTTTTCAAAAAAATTCATCACCAAGCCCCTCCCGCACACTCTCTTTTAAAGAAAATATCTTGGTCAGCAACGCCTACCGAAACACAAGAAAGATATATTCCTATCGTAGATCAGGTTGAGTTTGGATTGCAATATGGTGGGATTTTAATAAAATCCTATGATTTATCCTCCCCCTTCCCCACGGCCTAGCCGTAGTAAAGGAAGAGGTAAATTAGGATGGGACGCTATATTCTATTCCGCAGCTTCCGGTGCTTCGACTTCAGGAACGGGAGCGGGCTCAGGGGCAGCCTTGACAGCAACAGCGCTCAAAAGACCCTTTGCATGCAACTTATGGCGTGAACGTTCCGCGATACGCGCACTCTTACCAGTCCGATCACGCAAATAATATAACTTTGCCCGGCGAACATCGCCATGGCGGATCACTTCAATGCGAATATTGGGAGAATACAACGGAAATACGCGCTCCACCCCTTCTCCATTGGAAATCTTACGAACCCGCAAGGAAGAATTCAGGCCACGAAGTTTACGACCGATCACAATGCCTTCATAAGGCTGAATACGTTGGCGTTCCCCTTCGACGACTTTCACATGGACACGAACCGTGTCACCTGCCCGAAAGTCAGGGATTTCTTTGCCTTGCGTTAATTTTTTGACTTGTTCCTGTTCAACTTGTTGTAAAAGGTTCATTGTTTTCTTCCCATCTGTTCCAGGTATCGTACCCATAAATCGGGCCGTCGTATCTGCGTTATTCTTTCCGCTTCCTTTTGGCGCCAAGCGGCAATTTTTTGATGATCACCTGAAAGAAGCACCTCAGGCACGATCTTATTTTTCCAAACTTGTGGTCGAGTATACTGCGGATACTCTAATAATCCTAGCTCAAAACTTTCATTTGCTAAAGACTCTTCCTTACCAATTACACCAGGAAGCAAGCGAATACAAGCATCAAGTAGCGTAAGGGCTGCAATTTCGCCTCCCGAAAGCACATAATCCCCAATGCTGACCTCTTCCATGCCCTGTTCTTCCCAGTGTTCCATCACGCGATGGTCGATTCCTTCATACCGCCCACATAAAAGAATCACACCGGGGGATTCTAAAGCATAGCGCCGCACCATCGCTTGATCTAACGGCTTGCCACGGGGCGTTAAATAGAGGAGCGGACGGTTTCCCTCTGAACCTTCCCGAAGCTTCACCTGCTCCAGGGCCGCATCCACGACGTTTGGGCGCAAAACCATGCCAGCCCCGCCCCCAAAACACGTATCGTCAACGGAGCGATGTTTGTCCGTTGCAAAATCACGAATCTGAACGGGATCTAAAGACCATAACCCCTCTTCTAAGGCTTTTCCCGACAACGAATGTCCCAAAGGCCCCGGAAACATTTCTGGGAATAAGGTCAACACAGTGGCTGACCAGGGTTTAGAAGCTCGGGTCATTCTTCTTCACCACTCGTTTCCTGAGCCGTTATCGAATCTAACAAGAAGGCGCGATCAATTTGAATACACCCTGCCGACTCTTTCGTTGGCAAGCGAATCAGAGGCACCGCGACCCGGGTAAAAGAAATTGTATAAAGGTGATAATCCGGACCAACAATTTCCAAGAAATCACCAGCGCCAAAATTGTTGATGGCACGTAAATGTCCGATATCTTGACCTTCCAAATCTTGAACCACCAGGCCAATTAAGTCGGTGTGGTAGAATTCTTCCTCAGGAAGGTCTGGCAATTGGGCGCGCTCAACATACAGCTTTGTTCCTCGCAATGCCTCAGCTTGATTGCGGTTCCCAACACCATCAATCGTTACAATCAAACAGTCGGGAGGAGCCAATCTCAAGAATTTTAACGAAAACTCTTGACCTTTTTCATCTCGTAAAGTCCCATAAGTCAAAATACTCCGAGGGCTTTGGGTGAATGTTTTAACTTTTACAGCCCCCTGAATCCCATGAGCAGAACCGATAACAGCCAATAAAATCATGGGAGTTACCTCACCCGCTCAAAGGTTTCCTTCGCAGTCACTACTCAGCTTCTGGAGTTTCTTCTGCGGGCGCTGGGGCTTCTTCTTCGACAACGGCAGGAGCCTCTTCCGGTGCTGAAACTTCCTCAACAACTTCTGGAGCTGAAACCTCTTCCGGTGCAGGAGCTTCTGGCTCAGCAGCCGGTGCTTCTACTTGTGGTGGCGCTTCTACAACAACTTCCGCAACGGGAGCTGGTGCAGCTTCAACGACGGGTTCAGGAGCCTTGGGCGCTGCAAGGGCTTCTTGTTCTGCTTTCAAACGCTCTTGAGACCGCTTCTTTGGCGCTGATTTCTTTGGATCTGCCGCCCGAACCTTCTTTTCAACCAAACCAGCATTGCCTAAAAACAACTCAACGCGATCTGTGGCTTGTGCCCCAACGGACAACCAATGCTTAATACGTTCAACATTCAAAACGATACGGTCCGCATGACCGTGAGGCAACAAAGGATTGTAAGTTCCAACCTTTTCAACAAAGCGACCATCCCGTGGACTGCTTGCTTCTGCGACCACAATCCTGTAAAAAGGACGCTTTTTTGCTCCACCACGTGCAAGCCGAATTTTTAATGCCATTTTTTTCTCTCCTTACTCTTTTCTTAATCTCTAATGACCAAATAGCCCTTTCAAGCCTTGTCGCATTAATCCTTTTTTTCCCATTTTACCCATTTGCTTCATCATTTGCTGCATTTGCTGAAACTGCTTAATCAACCGATTCACAACAACCACCGTCGTTCCTGATCCTGCAGCAATGCGCCGTTTACGCGAAGCATTCAGCAAACGATAATCGCGCCGCTCTTGGCGTGTCATGGATCGGACAACAGCCAATTGTTGACGGATAACGCCGTCATCCATACCCGCTTCAGCAATCTTATCCTTAATCTTGCCAATGCCGGGCAAAAATCCCATCATGGCACTTAAGCCGCCCATTTTCAACATTTGTTCCAATTGGCTTGCCATGTCATTCATGTCGAAAATGCCCTTTTGAAGCTTTTCAGCCATCTTTTGAGCATCTTCTGCATTGATAACTTCCGACGCCCGCTCAACGAGGCTTACGACGTCGCCCATATCTAAAATACGTCCTGCGATCCGCGCAGGCTGGAAAACTTCAAGCTGATCCAGCTTTTCGCCCACACCCATCAACTTGATGGGACATCCCGTAACAGCCCGCATGGAGAGGGCAGCCCCCCCGCGGGCATCACCGTCAACGCGCGTCAGGACAATTCCTGTAACACCGACCTGGTCTTGAAACGCCTTTGCGATCGTAACCGCATCTTGTCCCGTCATGGCATCCGCCACCAGCAGGGTTTCGATTGGCTTTGTTTCTGCCTTAATCTGTGCCACTTCGGTCATCAACACATCATCGATATGCAAACGACCCGCACTGTCCAGTAACACGACATCAAAGCCCTGTAAACGGCCAATATCCATCGCCCGCTTGGCGATCGCAAGAGGTTTTTCCCCTTCGACAATCGGCAAGGCCTCTATCTCAAGCTGTCGGCCGAGAGAGGCCAGCTGCTCTTGAGCAGCGGGACGATACACGTCCAAAGAAGCCATCAGCACTTTTTTTGCGTGCTTTTCTGTCAAAAGCTTCGCAATCTTACCGGTTGACGTCGTCTTCCCCGACCCTTGCAACCCCACCATAAGGATTGCCAAAGGCGCCGGAGCCGCCAGATTCAAGGGCTCAGCCTCGCTCCCCAACATCGACACCAAATGATCGTGAACAATTTTCACCACCATTTGACCTGGTGTGACGCTGTGAATAACGTCTTGGCCAATAGCCTTTTCACGAACCTCTTCAATAAACTGCTTCACAACAGCCAGGGCGACATCCGCCTCAAGGAGAGCGACCCGAACCTCCCGCAAGGCCGCGATGACATCCGCTTCGGTTAAAGCGCCCCGTCCACGTAGTCGATCGAGAATTCCCGTTAACCGGCCCGAAAGTGTTTGAAACATGCCTGATTCGCACCAAAATCTAAAATTAAACGCATAAAGCCTCGCCCTTTAAAACCGGAGAAGCTTTACACATTATTTATAGATCTCTTCTTCCGGCGTCAAGCTTAATGTCTGAAAAAACAGCCAAAAAGCAGGGAAATTATCGATCCTTCGATATGTAAAAATCCTTTTCATCTAAATGGATGGTTATAACATGCTCATCTGCAAGGGATTCGCGGTGCGCGTCTGGTGTGGTATAGCGTGCAAATACGAACCCTCCCTTACCATAAGCCTTCGTTGGATTTATCGTTTCAGAATCCATCTCTTGGCCTGGAACAACCTCCCAAGAAATGACATCCATATCATTAGCATGGTCTTTTTTGAGTTGCGTTTCTTGTTCAAAAAATTGGTCTGCTGTCATTTTTGAGACTTCTCCCAGAACACCATCATCATAAATAATGACAAGCCGCACAGCAACGGGTGCATTCCCATTCACTTTTTTGTCTACTTTAAAATTGACTTTCTCGAGCCAAATTTTCGCTTTGTCCATTTTCATAGCCCCCTCAAGGGCCCCATCACCACAGCCTCCCAAGGGAAGACATAAACCAACAGCCAAACATATCCACCTCAAAGTATTCATTTAGGATCACCTCATTTTTTTGACAGCGCTTACACATTTATTAACTAGTTTAGGCGTAAAATATACCTAACATAATTGACCTAGTTTGCCGCGCATAAAGCATTTTTGCAAGTCCAGAGAAAGATTGAAGAGTATGAAAAAAAAGAAGCCTCCTCCGCTCCCGCGATACCAAGACGCAGATCTGCCAGATCTCGCTGAGGTCTATGCTTTGGCTTATCGTACCATGAATTTTTTACCTCACCGCTTTCAGGAATATACGCACAATATCCTGATTCGGGTTGAGAATTTTGCCGACCAAGATGTTCTAGATGGCCTTAAATTAAAAGACAAATATGACCTTCTCGGCCTTTATCAAGGCATCCCCCTGCCCCTTAAAGGAACAAACGACACCTTAGCCGTTCCAGACATCATCTATTTGTATCGTGGCCCCTTGATCCGCTTTGCCCGGGAAAACTCGGAAACCCTACCCCAACTTGTCCATCACGTCATGATCCATGAAATCGGCCATCACTTTGGCTTTAGCGACTTTGATATGGAATGGATTGACCAGAAGTTTGAGTAGGGGTGGGCGGAATTAAAAACGACTTTCAAATATTTAAATCATTCAGTGAGCTAGCCCATGCTAAAAATTTAGCTGAGGGAAATCTTTATTTACGCTCTGTATTCTATTATCGCTCTCATCCCGAATCAAATATCAGAGATTTTAATGAATTTACTTGTAGAAATGGACAAGGCTCCTCTTCCCTTACTAATCCTGCTTTAATATTTTGTTGTCACGATCAACTTCCTGCCTCACAACCCTTTCTTGTTAAAATAAATAGCCCTTATCGCTTATTCAATACTATTAAAAGAAAGCTTTCTACAGCAATATATCCCAAAGACAATGCCTATTTTGGAAAAGTTATCTATCGCCAAATGAGGGGAGACACCCCTGATGTATCTCCTTTTCCGAAGGTCACATTTTATTGTGAAAAAGATCCTTCCACTATTGATTCAATTATAAATTGCATATATTTCAAAGACACTTTTTTTTCTGAACAGAATGAAGCCCGGATGTGCTTCCTAATTTGTCCAGAAAGGCTTTCAACTCTCAGAGATGATGATATTGAAGTTAAGTTTTGTAGGCGAATCCACAATAAAAATCTTAATAGGTGGGAAGAAGAAGAAATTAATTATGATAATTGGAAAAATCGGGATAATTATTGGTTTGAGGTTCACCTGAAGGTTGAAGAAAGTAACTTTACGCTTATTAAAACGCAATGAAAATAACTCCAGTCATCGCGAGCGAAGCGTGGCGATCCAGGGGCAACAGGAATAATCTAGATTGGATCATTAGCTATCAGATAATGCAGTAAAGAGCTTGTCTTTGGCTCCTGGATTGCCACGTCGCTCCGCTCCTCGCAATGACTGAATTAGATTGATCGAGGAGAGAGAGGTAGTAATTCAACATCCCTCTCTCTTTCCCCAAGCTCTCCCCATGCGGAGAATAATCCCTCTAATCTCCGCATAATGTGCGGAGATTAGTCTTGCTTTTGCGGAGATTAAGACCTAAAATATAGACATTATGTATATACACGACCTTAAAGATTGGCCAAAATTTGAATGGAACCAAAAAGTTGCTTTGGACCTACTTGTTTCTTTGCGCCATCAACAGGGGCTCCTCATCGGTAAAATGGAAGCTCTCGGATTTAACCATCGCAAAGAAGCCGTTCTACAAAACCTAACACAAGATATTCTTAAATCCAGTGAGATTGAAGGCGAAATTCTCGATAAATCACTGGTTCGTTCTTCTGTTGCGCGCCGCCTTGGCATCGATATTGGTGGCCTTGAGAACATCGACCGGAACGTTGAAGGCGTCGTCGAAATGATCCTTGATGCAACACAAAACTTTAATGAACCTTTGAGCAAAGAGCGGTTATTTTCCTGGCATGCCTCGTTATTTCCAACAGGACGCAGCGGTCTATCAAAGATCCTGGTTGGAGAATGGCGAAAAGGCCCCATGCAGGTTGTATCGGGCTATATCGGCAAAGAGACGGTTCATTTTAAAGCCCCCTCCCCCCAAAGGGTTGAGAGTGAAATGACCCTATTTCTAGATTGGTTTAATAGCGAAACGTCAATTGACCCCATCCTAAAAGCTGGCCTATCCCATTTGTGGTTTGTCACAATTCACCCTTTTGAGGATGGAAACGGACGTATTGCGCGTGCCATTGCTGACCTGATGCTGGCACGATCTGAAAAAAGCTCACAACGATTTTATAGCCTATCTGCACAAATTCAGAAGGAACGCAAAACCTATTATTCCATCTTAGAGAAAACGCAGAAGGGCGATCTAGAAGTTACCCCCTGGATTGAGTGGTTTTTAAGGTGCCTGGAAAAGTCAATAAACGGCGCCAATAACGCTCTTAATGGTGTCTTACACAAAGCGCAATTTTGGGAATCTATCGCAGAAGCGCCTCTCAACGGGCGCCAAAAAAAGATTATTAACCGTATGCTGGACGGACTCGATGGCAAATTAACATCATCAAAGTGGGCCAAGATGACGAAATGTTCTCAAGATACGGCTTATCGAGATATCCTTGAACTGCTCAACTTGGGAATCTTAACTAAAAATTCAGAAGGAGGGCGCAGCACAAGCTATTCTCTGACCCAAACAATTATGAAATGGAAAGGATAAGGGCTCTATTCCCCAGACTCCATCTCAATAAACAGCATCCGGATCCCCAAAAGCATTAAAAGGCCCCCGGTAACACGTTCAATCCAATGGCCAAGATTACTGAAAAAAAGCCGTAAGCGCTTATGGGAAAAGCATATCGCAACGATAAAGAACCAGATAAGCGTCGTAAGAAATATAATGACCCCATAAATGAAAATAATTATGCCCGGCTCATGAGGCGTCAAAAACGCAGAAAGGATACTCAAAAAGAACAACATACATTTTACATTGAGGGCGTTCGTTAAAAACCCCGCCCGAAGCGCGGCCAGCGACGTAATATCTTTTCGATTGCGGGTATCTCCGTAATCTAAGGCATTTTTTTTAGCCCGAAGCCCTTTAATCCCAATATAGATGAGATACCCTGCCCCTAAATATTTGAGCAAATGAAAAAGCCATAAAGTTTTGGAAATAAGAATGCCCAACCCCAAAAGAATGTAAGCCACATGGACGAGGATTCCTACAGCAAGGCCAACAGCCGTTAAGAGCCCTGTCCTTCGGGAATAGATCAAACTATTGCGCACCACAACAGCAAAATCCGGGCCAGGGCTGATCAGCCCCACCACGTGAATGCCTGTTAAGGCTAAAATCGAAGGGATGTAGTCAATAATCATAAATTTCTTTCAAAAGGTATTTTATCACAAATAATCTTTTGCCAAGATTTCGGCAATTTGAATGGCATTTAAGGCGGCGCCTTTGCGGACATTGTCCGCAACAATCCACAAGTTTAGGCCATAGGGCACACTGTCATCTGCACGAATGCGGCTCACATAGACAGGATCTTCCCCGGCGCATTCAATTGGCGTTACATAATCGCTTTCTTCAGTAATGTCTGTGACAATAATGCCCGGCGCTGCTTTAAGAGCTTTTTGGGCCTGCTCTCGCGTGATTGGGCTTTCAAATTCTATGGATGCGGCTACGGAATGACCAATAAAGACAGGAACGCGCACGCAAGTGACCGACATTTGAATATCGGGAGAAAGAATTTTTTGCAGCTCGACCCGCATTTTCCATTCTTCATCCGTACTGCCATCCTCTCGAAACGCCCCAACTTGAGGAATGACGTTAAAAGCAATGGTGCGTGGTAAATGATGGGATTGAGCGGGGCTATTCATATACATGGCGCGTGTTTGGTTTAAAAGCTCGTCCATCGCGTCTTTCCCTGCCCCTGAAACAGACTGATAGGTTGACGCCACAACCCGCTTAATTAACGCTAGATTATGAAGTGGCTTTAAAGCGACCGCCAGTTGAATGAGGGAGCAGTTGGGATTTGCGATGATGCGACGCTTTGTATACTGGGCTATCATTTCAGCATTCACTTCCGGTACAACCAGGGGGACATCGGGCTCATTCCGGAAATGAGAGGTATTGTCAATGACAACGCACCCCAGAGCCGCTGCTTTGGGAGCAAACTCTGCGGATACTTTCCCCCCTGGCGAAAACAAAGCGATGCTTACCCCTTGAAAATCAAAGGTATCCAGGGAATTGGCTTTCAATACACCAACTTCCCCATAGGAAATTTCACGCCCTGCGGATCGCTCGGACGCCACAGCTTGAACGTTTTCAATAGGAACACCGCGTTCTGCCAAAATCGACAACATGACCCGCCCTACATTGCCCGTAGCGCCGACAACAGCAATTTTTAATTTTTTTAATGAGGTCATATTTATTTCGCTACCCGTCACTTTTCTAACTTATTGAAAAACAATATTTAATCCTTATACCGTCATTGCGAGGACTGCGAGCGTAGCGCTGCAGGACGCGGCAATCCATGTATTCAAAGATATTTCCAGATCTCATGTGTTGAAAATATAAAAATACATGGATTGCCACGTCCCGCTACGCACTTTCGTGCTTGCGCTCCTCGCAATGACGATATGCTTTTGTTTTTTTTAATATATTTCAACACATATAATAAGCTTCTAACTCTCCCCTACCGATAAGGGTCATCTTGCATCAGGAAGCGTTGAACGTAATCCTTGACACCTTCTTCTAGGGAAGTAAAGGCGCGTGTATAACCGGCAGCCCCTAGACCTGCATTGATGCTTTGCGTAAAGTATTGATATTTACCCTTGAGAATTTCAGGCATCTCAATAAATTCCAGAGACTCCGGACGCAAGAGAGCTGCGAATACGGCCCTTGCTAAATCCGCAAAGCTGCGCGCTTGGCCCGTTCCCACATTAAAAAGTCCGCTTTTTTCGGGGTGGTCATAGAGCCACATCATCACATCCAAACAGTCATTTACATAAATGAAATCACGCAGCTGGCCACCATCTGGATAATCTGGGTGATCAGATTTGAAAAGGCGCGCCGTTCCTTTTTGCAAGATTTGATGATAAACCTGGTTCACCACGCTCATCTGGCCCCCTTTATGGTATTCATTCGGCCCATAAACATTAAAGAATTTTAAACCCGCATATTGCGGCGGCAAAGGGTAATCATCATTTGAGCTCAGCTCCCGAATTTGGGCAACAGTCCGATCAACCATATGTTTGCTCCACCCATAAGGGTTTAACGGACGAAGCTTTGAAAGGTCTCTTCGTGTAAATGAATCATGGAATCCTGCGCTCCCATCTCCATAGGTTGCCGCTGAGGAAGCGTAAATCAACCGAACACGATGACGCCCACACCATTGTAATAGATTGAGCGTTAAGCGGTAATTCTGATCCAGGATCAAGTCGACATTCTTTTCTGTCGTATCGGATATCGCCCCCATATGAAAAATGACTTGAATCTGTGATTTATGAGTTTCGAGAAAAGGGAACAATTGAGGAGCGTCAATACAGTTATAAAGGTCTCGCTTCACAAGGTTCTGCCATTTTGCCGTATCTCCAAACGTATCGCATACCACAAGGCGATTTATACCCCGCTCTTCTAAGGCAGCAACAATGTTTGACCCAATAAACCCAGCCCCTCCCGTAACAATGATCATATGTCCTCGCCCTCTCTATTTTTTGAGAATAAAACTTACTCCTTTATAAGAGGTATCGCTTCCTTTCGCAAGACACACACACAAGAATTTTAGCTAACAAAAAGCGGTCTCGCCCTCCCCCTTTTAAGGAAGAGTAAAGGGCTTAATTAAGGAGGTCTTTCACGCTTGAAATTTTGTGAAAAATCAATAAAATTTTATGAAGCAGCTCTTTATCGCATAATTTTGGAAGAATCAAGGCAAAAAAATGCAATTTTCTTGGGAAAAAGCTAATATTCCGTGTTGACGAACCAGGAAAACTCGCCTTAGAATTCAAAGTGTAGTCTAGTAGTTCAACTTTAAATATAGGATTCATACCGTGAATAAAAGTGATTTGATCGCAAAAGTAGCAACTGCCTCCAGCCTTACAAAGACTGATGCAGAGAAAGCCATTGACGCAACATTCCGTTCCATTACCCAATCTTTGAAAAAAGGTGAAGAAGTTCGCTTGATCGGTTTTGGTACATTCGTTGTGACCAACCGCCCTGCCAGCGATGGCCGTAACCCACGTACCGGCGAAGCAATTAAAATTCCAGCAACGCGCCTTCCTAAGTTCCGTGCTGGTAAGCAATTAAAGGAAGCTGTTGCAAAATAAATTTGCTCCTACCAGAAAGAACGATTGAAATGGTAGAAAACTTGTTTTATGTTGCATGAGTGACTGAGAAATAGTGGGCGATTAGCTCAGCGGTAGAGCGTCTCGCTTACACCGAGAGGGTCGGCAGTTCAAATCTGTCATCGCCCACCACTTTTTCTCTCTCACTCATTTTTTTAAGGCCCGGTTATCCTGGGCTTTTTTTATTGATAGTCAATTCCCTTGTAGATTCCTAAAAAATCCCTTAGATAGAGTATCTACTCTGGATAAGGAAAAAAAATGACACAAAAAGCCACAATTCAAAAATCCCTTATTGTTCAAGCACTCGGGCAAAATGGCGATGGTATTGTCATTGCAGATGATCAGCACCTTTATATTCCTTATGCTACCCCCGGCGATGAAGTGTCCGTCGAGCTGGTTGTAACCAAGAAAAATCGCTACCAAGTGGTGCATTACCAAATAACCAAGCAGGGTGAAAACTACGCGATCCCACCTTGTCCACATTATGGAGTTTGCGGCAGTTGCCAATTGCAGCACTTAAATGATGAGACCTATCGGCAATTCAAAAGAAACAAGATTTTGAGCCCCTTGCGCTTTGAAGGCTTCCAAAATCCGGACTCCCTTGTCCTGGAACCTATCATCCTACCCCCAGGTTTGCGCCGACGCGCCAACTTTAACTTTCGCTGCCTCGCTCATGGGGTTGAACTGGGATATCACAAATACCACAGTTATGAGCTCCTGACCCTAGAAAGTTGCCATATCCTCAAGCCGGAAATTGTGGCCTTTATGAAGCCATTGCTTGAGGTTCTGGGACAATCTTTCCCAGCCGGAATGGAAGGTGAAGTGTTCATTACGGCAGCTCATAATGGGCTGGATGTCAATGTGGAGGTGCGCGACAAAACGCCATTAACTTTAGAACAGCGGGAACTTTGGGGGCAATTTGCAGCCAACCAAAACCTGTGTCGGTTATTGGTGACATTGAAAGGAAAAGAGGATTTTATCCTTTTACGTGAAACCCCTTTTGTCCTCTTTGATGATGTGCCAGTGGAAAGCAATTGCCGAGGGTTCCTGCAACCAAGCTTTGAAGCTGATCAACAGCTCACATCCATTGTGTGCGGGCTCTTGCCCAAAGCGCCTTCAAGAATTGCTGACCTCTTCTGCGGCCGGGGAACGCTCTCCTTGCCCTTGTCGCGTTATGCCCCTGTCGATGGGTATGAAATGGACGAACCAGCCTTAAACGCCCTTAAAAAAGCTGCTGGCAAAGCTCAACAACCAGTTACCACACTCTATCGCGATCTCTTTAAAACGCCCTTGAAGGAAAAAGAACTTGCCCTTTACGATGTTGTCGTGGTTGACCCTCCCCGTGCGGGCGCCATTGAACAGACCCAAGCCTTAGCAGCCTCAGGCGTGCCAACGCTTATTTATGTGTCCTGCAATCCCTTAACCTTTGCTCGCGATGCCCGTATTTTGGTGGAAGGTGGTTACCGGATCGAGACGATCCAACCGCTCGACCAATTTCGCTGGACCGTCCATGTGGAAGCCATTGCAAAATTGACACGGAGTTGAAAAATATTGCTGAAATCCGACTTGACAAGAAACTGTCAGCTTAATAATAAGGGAGTATCTGTTTTAAATGTCATGAACTTCAATACTCTAACTCATGGGAATCCCTCGCAATGAATTTATTAAAAATGGGCGCACTTATCATTCTGCCATTATTATCCATTGATTTCGCAAGAGCTGCTGAAGATCACAATAAAGGCGGCTTTGATCCCTATAATCTTAGACCACCCTATAGCTACCTCAATTCTACACCCGCCTATCATGGTGGTTATGGATACTCTTCCAATATCGGTGCGCAAGCTCCAGTATCAGAAAAAGAAAGAGAATTTAAAAACTTGGAAGAAGCTTTCTATAAACAATTCCGTGAGTCTTTCCATATTTCCTCTTTCGGTAGCAACCCCTCCATCGAGGAAAAAATCGAAATGATCAAAATAGAAACAGAGTTTAAAACATGGGAAAATATGTATTGGGAAAAATTTCACACCTCTTTTTATTGTTCCGATTATCAAGCCTCAAACGCCAAAAAGATTGAAATGATCAAGGAAGAATTAAAGCTTAAAGACGTAGAGGATGCTTATTATACAAAATTCCGTACGAAATTTGAGTTTTCTTCATATGGTGTAGAAACTTCTTACAGCATAATAGAATCGACTTCTGAAAAACTTAAAATAATCACGGAAGAAATGGAATATCAAGATTTGCTTCGTTCTTATTTTGATGAATTTCAAGGCATGCCTTCTATTTCCGATGCGGCTAGGACAACTGACACCGCTAAGATCAAAGCGAACCAAATAGAAGCATTGAAAGGGGAAATAGAAATTCAGAGATTGATCCGCGATTTGAAATCAACATACTCTGATATAACAGAACGCAGTGTGCAAGTTATTTTGGCAGAGCAATCAACTCATCGAATTTTAATGGCTCCAGAGGATTTTGAGTAATGTTAACGAAAAAAGCCATTGTATGAGCGAGGATTTTTCTGCCAACTTTAGTGCAAAGATGCCAGAGATCCTTAG
>CAMCRD010000048.1 GCA_945877185.1 Candidatus Finniella inopinata
TCCATGTATTTTTAAATATTTTAGCACAATATAATGCTGAAAGAGGTTTTGAATACATGGATTGCCACGTCGCTTCGCTCCTCGCAATGACGATATAAGGAATAAGTTTTGTTTTTTCAATAAGTTAAAAAAGTGACGGGTAGTGAAGTATTTAGTTACCAATTTGTCCAATAGGAATAATAATATTACATTTTCCGGCCAAACTTTTGTGAAGCCATTAACTGAAGAAGAGTTTAGAGATCTGATGATATTAATTCCATTAGAAACCTTCAGAACAGATTTTTTGAACTTGAAGAAAGAAATGAAAATTTATGAAAATTTCAATATGTATACCGGAGGATATGACATATATAAAGAACAACAACTATATGATAGTTATCATAGAACATATAGCATTATACAGGGGATTTTAATAAATGAGGAAATTAGGGAGGTGTTAAAGAAACACATTAAGCCTAAGTATTTACCCAATGACTGGTTCTAATGGGGTTTGTCGTTTAAGTTAACTTTAACTTATAGGGGGTAAAATAGGGTGTATATACCCATCGTGAATAAAAAGCAGGGTTTCTGTCTATCGATCTTTGGGTGATTTTTAAGGGCTGACCTCCGCAGATATGAATAACTATCATTGTCGGTCATCCCTCAAAAATCCCCTCAAATCTCGACGCCATAATTCCCCACTTTTCATTCACGATGAGTATAAGCTTGAAAAAAGAGGTAGGCGCCATGTTTGCAACATTAAGGTTATTATTAGTGCTTATGGGTGCATTTGGGGTAGGGTTGAGTTCTGAAGCGGGGAGTTTATCAAATCAGGGAACCCTGAAAATGGTGATTGATTACAAAAATAAGCCAGATTCCTTTTGGAAGAAAAATCTGAAGCCCGAGGTCTATAGCATATGCCGTCAAAAAGGAACAGAAGCGCCAGGATCAGGAACCTATGACCATTTCTATGAAAAAGGCACTTACTATTGTGCCTGTTGCGGGGGGGATCATGCAATTTATAAGTCCGAGGCAAAATTTGATTCAGGCACAGGCTGGCCCAGCTTTTGGGAACCGATATCCCCCGACAGCGTGACTTTGAAAGAAGACCAAAGCGGTCTTTTCGGATGGGCACGACCGAGAACGGAAGTTGTTTGTTCACGATGTGGCGGTCATTTGGGGCATGTATTTGATGATGGCCCCAAAGAACATACAGGACAACGCTACTGTATGAATTCTCTCGCTTTAACTTTTATTCCAGAGGGGCAGGCGCCAAAAAATAGCTTTAAGGAATCTCCCCCAGAAGTGGATGACAATCATGAAAAATAAAGCTCTAGGATTCTTATGTTGTCTGATTATGGGCCTACTAAACACAAGTGATGCCGGAGAAAAAATGATGACACCTCCCCCCCCAACTCAAGAAGCCATTTTCGCCATGGGGTGTTTTTGGTGTGGCGCGGCTGCCTTCGCTGATCACGACACAAATATAAAACTGCCAGGTGTTATCGATGTGAAAGTTGGTTTTACCGGTGGTTCCTCAACCAATCCGACATACGCTTCCCATGAAGGGCACCAAGAAGCGGTCAAAGTCGTGTTTGATCCTGATAAAATTTCTTATGGGCAATTGCTCGATATTTTTTGGCATAATGTGGATCCCTTTGATGAGAAAGGCCAGTTTTGTGATCAGGGAGCCCCCTATAAATCGTCCATATTTTTCAAAGATGCAGATCAGCAAAAACAAGCGCTTGCTAGTAAAGAAGAGATTGAGAAGGGGCTTGGAAAAAAAGTGGTAACGGAACTAAAAGCCGCGACGCCTTTTTATGATGCTGAAGAATATCACCAAGACTATAAAATAAAAAATCCCGTACGTTACAAAATCTATCGGTGGAATTGTGGACGTGACCAACGCTTAAAAGAAGTTTGGACTGAGGCGCTTGTCAAATGACCAAAAAAAAAATAAGAAAAGCGGATTTTTGTGTGATCGGAGCTGGTTCAGGAGGGCTGTCTTTTGCCGTAGGCGCCGTTCAAATGGGTGCTTCCGTTATTTTGGTAGAGCGCGGCAAAATGGGGGGGGATTGCCTCAACTATGGATGTATCCCCTCAAAAGCGTTGCTCGCGGCTTCTAAGTTTTCTCATGAATTCAAAAGGTCTGAAGATTTTGGGTGGTCGCTTAAATCGCCTACTGTCGATTTTAAACAGGTCCATAACCATGTTCATAAAGTGGTGGCAGCGATTTCACCTCATGATTCCGTGGATCGATTTGAAAGGTTGGGGGTTAAGGTTATTCTGGGGCAGGGTGCTTTTCAGGATAAGGAAACCCTTGAAACACCTCGCCATATTATCAAAGCAAAGCGGTTCGTTATTGCCTCAGGAAGCAGCCCTTTTGTCCCTCCTATAGAGGGGCTTCATGACACTCCTTATTATACGAATGAAACTATTTTTGATCTCCAAGAGCTGCCAGAGCACCTTGTCGTGATTGGCGGCGGCCCCATCGGCATAGAAATGGCGCAAGCTTTTTCGCGATTGGGCAGTGAAGTGACGATTCTTGAAGCATTCACGGCGCTTCCCAAAGATGATCCGGAATTCACTGTACCGCTCCTTGAGATTTTGCACAAAGAAGGGATTTCTCTAAAAGAACAAGTGAAAATTTCTAAGATAACGTCAAAGGGTAAAAGAATTGATATCGCGTTTGTCGATTCTCACCGTAAATCCCTGACGTTGAAAGCTACTCACCTTCTTGTGGCGGCGGGTCGGCGACCCAATGTCCAAGAGATGAATCTTGAAGCGGCTGGCATCGAATTTTCACCCAAAGGAATTAAAGTTAACAGACGCCTTCAGACAACGAATCCAAGAATTTATGCCATTGGGGATTGCACAGGCGGGTATCAATTTACCCATGTGGCTGGGTATCATGCCGGTCTCGTTCTTCGAAACAGTATTTTCCGTCTTCGCACAAAAGTTCAAACGACGGCAATTCCTTGGGTGACGTATACGGATCCTGAGCTTGCCCATGTCGGTGCAACCGAAGCCCAACTTTTGGAAAAGAAGGCGCCTTACAAAGTTCTGAAATTTTCTTTTGACGAAAATGATCGTGCGCAAACGGAGCGAAGGACGATCGGTAAAATTAAGGTCCTGGTGACACCAAGAGGGAATATTTTAGGTGCGACGATTCTGGGCGCCCATGCCGGAGAATTAATTTTTCCTTGGGTGATGGCCATCCAAAATAAATTAAAAATCTCGAGCATTGCCAACACGATAGCGCCATATCCTACGTTCAGTGAGGTGAGCAAACGCGTGGCGGGGAGCTATTATACGGCTAAGATTTTTAGTCCTTTCATGCAACGGATCGTTAAATACATCATGAAGCTAACCCAATGAAATCCATGAAGCGTTATGTGCCCCTTTTAATCATTGGCGCTATCTCTCTTATGGTTTGGATTTCGGGGGTTCATCATTATTTTAGTTTTGAGCAATTGAGACTGCATCATGAAGACCTAGAGACCTATATTAACCTATATCCCGTTACTTCTTTCGCACTTTATATGGGCGTCTATATTGCGCTTGTTGGGTTATCCATCCCGGGGGCTACATTTATGACTCTGACGGGTGGATTTTTATTTGGACAGATGGTGGGGACAGGGCTGGTTGTGATTTCAGCTACGATCGGGGCGACCCTCTTATTTATCAGTGCAAAGCTTGCTTCTGAGGGTTTTCTCTCCCGAAAAGCAGGTCCCTGGTTTGAGAAAATGAAGAGGGGGTTTCAAGAAGATGCCTTTTCTTATTTGTTGACCCTTCGGTTGATTCCCATCTTCCCTTTTGTTGCCATTAACCTGGTGGCGGCGTTGTTTCAAATTCCATTATGGACATTTGTTGTGACAACATTTGTGGGGATCATTCCTGGCTCTTTTGTCTATGTGTCTATCGGGAATGCTTTTAAAGATCTGATCCTCACCCCCAATCTGACACCTACAATCGTTCTTGAACCGAAGTTCATGATAGCTCTGGTCGGTCTCGGAATTTTGTCTTTACTGCCAGTCCTTTACAAGCGGCTCCATAACAGGTAAGCGCTGTGGGCCAAAATCAATCCAGGCACGATAAAGCCGACCGATGGTTGTGAGCCAGCATAAGCCGCCGAAGATAAGGCAAACCCACTGAAACGTTTCTGGAAAGAGACAGATGAGAAGGAGGGCAAAGGCTGTTTCGGTGCCTTCACAAATCCCCCCCAGATGGTAAAACGACTTTATGCCACGGCGCTGTGTGTTGATTTGTCTTTTGGCAGCAATCGTTGCATAAGCCAAAAAAGTTGTTATAGGCCCGATGAAACTAAAAATCAAAAAGGTGGCATGTAATAAATTCTCCGGCGCACTAAGTCCAAAAGTAAAAACGACGCCAGCGTATATGATGAAATCACAACTGATATCTAAAATTCCTCCAAAGTCACTGGGGGAACAATGCCGGGCAACAGCGCCATCCAATCCATCCAGAAGCCGGTTAAGGATAAGCAAAATGGCGGCAGCAGTATAGTGCTGGTAGGAAATTGCTCCCATGGCCAAGAGGCCTGCTCCAAACCCTGTAAGGGTGAGGCTGTTGGGTGAGATGCCGAGTCGAGCAAGATTTTTTCCAGCCACGTTAAGAGAGGGGTCAATCAAAGTTCTGACGTAAGGATCAAGCATTTTCTTCTCATAATATTCAAGGAAGCCAGCGGGTTATTCACTCTCAAAGTGTAACAAATTTTTTCAAGATTTCTATAGCAGAATGGCAGAAAATTTACGCTCTTTTAAGAGGAGATATCTTAAAATTTATTCAAGGGAATTTTTATAAGGAATCTGTGGGAAATGCATGAATGTTTGGATATCTTTGATAAAATACAATTATTTCCTGAAAATCTCACTTTTAAGGACCAATTTTTGAGAACGTTAGGATATACATACTATGGTTGCGCTGATATCGGAGAATGTTTCGCAACAGCCGCCAAAATAAAAGATAACGATTTTATAAGTTGGTACAGCGCTTGGTATCAAACAGCAGAAAGACTCCAACGTATTGCTGAAGTAAGCTTTCAAGAAGGTCATTTCATGAGTGCGAGAGAAACGTATTTGCGTGCTTGCGAATATTATCGGCAAAGTGCTTTCTTTTTAAGAGATGACTTGAAAGATTCTCGCTTGATAGCGGTATATGATCAGTCAAGCCACTGTTTTCAGCAAGCGGCTTCTTTATTTGACCACCCAGTCCACTTTGTAAAAATACCTTATGAAAAAACGACCATTCCTGGCTATTTTTTCTTATCAGATTCCTTAAATACGCCCAAGCCAACGCTTATTATTCTTGGAGGATATGATTCTACCCTTGAGGAATTATATGCGTTAGGCTCTGTAAATGCGGCGATGAAGAGAGGGTATAATTGTTTAGCGTTCGTTGGGCCAGGACAGGGAGCGGTTCTTGTAAAGCAAGGGCTTTATATGCGGGCAGATTTTGAAAATGTCCTCATCCCTGTTCTTGATTGGCTTCTTGAGCAACCTCAAGTATGTAAGGATCAAGTTGCCCTTATCGGGCGTAGTTTGGGGGGATATTTGGCGCCTCGAGCTGCTTGTTATGAAAAACGGCTAGCGGCTTTAGTCTGTGACCCTGGGCAAATGGACTTTGCCTCGGCGTTACCTCAAAAATTATCAGCCCAAGCTTATGAATTATGGCAAAAAAGAGACCAAGAAGGCGTTAATGCCTTCTTTTCAAAGGCATTTCAGCTCAATGAAGAATTAAAATTCTATTTTAAAAGTAGAATGGCAGTCCATGGGTTGACAGATGTTTCCAGCTTTTTAGATGAAATGCTCGCATATTCTTTTAAAGATATGGTCCAGGAAATTACATGCCCAACCCTCGTTTGTGATCATTTTACAGTCACAACCGGAACCAGAGAAAATACGATGTATGATTCTTTAATGTGTGATAAGCATTATATTGCTTTTCAAGCGGAATGGGGCGCTGGGCTTCATTGCGAAGCCGGAGCATCAGCTTCTTTTGAACAAAAAGTATTTGATTGGCTTGACCATAAATTTAAAGTCCTCGATCAGGGGACGCTGCTGCCACAATCCGTATCGAACCCTTTCATAAGGGGCTAAGAGCCTCTCTTTTTACGAACTTTTGTCCATTCCCACCAGGGTGTTTTCTCGCCCGTTTTGGCTTCATGGATGATGGCGGCGAATACATCCCAGACGCAGGGGTCATGTTTTTGTCCCGTTAAAGACTGTAAGCGGGCATACAATTCATCGGGATCGGCCAGTGCCAGTTGTTGAATGCTGGTAATGCCTAAAATTTCAAGGTCTTTAAAGGTGGCTTTCCCAACGTTTTGGAGGGATAGAAGCTCATGGGGGGGTGTTGCTTTTTGAGTCACGCCGCATCTCCTGTATACCACTTATGGGTTTCCGTTCTGGATAAAGCTTCTACCCCATGCGCTTCAATAAAAGCAACGATGGCCCATCTTGCCAAAGGCTTTCCAATTGCTGTTTCGTCAACTTGAATAACATCGTGCCAACCAGCCGAAAGGTCATCTGTTTCCAGGATGCGTTTAAAGTTACTCGAAAGCATAAAGAGAGCATGTTGGTCTTCATGGGTGACGACCTGAAGGTCTTTCGGGCAACTGCCAATCCGCAAGCCTGGACAGCTTTCCGCAATGGCCAGCGTAAAAGACCCTGCATCGAAGTGTGGTTTGGCTAAGTACTTTCCTGATTCTTGCCAATCATATTTTAAAAACCTGAGTTGGAGATGAACGTACTCTGTTTTCGAGTCAAAAACTTTATCAGATGTTCCCGGGAATTTTTGGTCGAAAGATTGTAAAATTTGATGGGTTGTTTTGTAGGCTAAGTCCCAGATGGGTTTTGCCTTCATCATAAAGTCAAGGACAACAGGGTGCGTTTTTAGAAAATCATCGTATTTGTCAAAAATAGCTGGATGGAAGTGAAAGAAGTCTTTGCTGTCGTCATAGAGATGATTTTGTGCATCGCGGTGTTTGAATCCAACATCACCCCGACGATGTTTGGGAGCGATGGTAAAATCGATATGGTTCTTAACGAGATCTGGCTCTTTTAAAAACTTGAAAAATGCTTCCATAGCTTCTTCAAGAATGTGCCTTTCCAGGGGAAAAGGAACTTGTATGTATTGTTGTTCTTTTAAGGTTTTAAAAAAGTCTTCCATGGTCGTTCCTCAGCAATCTATCTCTTGATAAAATATCCCGTTTTAAGAATCACATTTTGAAGTATGAGTAAGGCGCTAAATCCATTCTTCCTCAGACACCGTTCTGTCGCCCCCTTGATCACCCGTATTTAGGGTGCCTGCTTTTTCGATGAGAAGGCATTGGACTTCCCCGTTGGCTACGGGTTTGTGGTCAACACCTTTGGGAACAATAAAACATTCACCTGGAGAAATTGTGACTTCCCCATCTCGGAAATGGATTTTTAATGTGCCAGATATTACGATAAATAATTCATCCACATCATGATGTTGATGCCAAACGAATTCCCCGCTCATTTTGGCGGCCTTTAAATAATATCCATCAAACTGCCCCAGAATCTTTGGTGTCCAAGTTTCTGAAAAATTGGAGAATTTCTCTTTCAAATTAATGGACGCGTAGGCATGCTTCATGAGTCTTTCCTTTATTTATGAGGTGTCGACGATTTATGCTAAAATTATAAAAAGATAGTATAAACAGAAGGGGTCGATCAACGACAATCTTGCCTCAGGCTTAACACCCTCCGAAGTTTTTCTATGGTCCATCTATTGGATAGATTATCGCTATGAAGATTGGGGTGATTCAGCCACGGAAGCTTTTGAGGTGTAGTGAAGAAGGATGTAGCTCGCTGTTGCCAGGGTTGCATAACACACGATGATGGTTGCCACGGGCACGATTGTCCCATCAAACATCACTTGAGAGAGGATAACAAGACCCGCGGCGAAGAGCTGTCGGACAGCTGTCATGAGCGCCATGGCGGTTCCGTTTATGTCAGGAAATAGGGATAAAGCCTTCATACCAAATGTACCTGCCATCATCGCGCCGCCAGCGGCAATAAATGCCATGGAGAGGCATATCATATTGACATCCAGCATATCTATTTGACTGATATAAAAGAGGCCAATGGCGCCCGTAAGCGCCACCAGTCCGCCAAGATTTTTGGTATAATCCAACCCTTTTTTTCCAATGAGTTTTATGGAAAGAAGAGAAAATATAATAAACGTTCCCATTGTTGTGGCTTGGTAATAGCTGAACTTTTCTAAGCTCATCCCGATATGGTTTACAAAAATGACCGAGAGATTGGCAATATAGACAACCACGGCCGCAAAGGGAAAATTAACGATAAACGTGTAACACATGAACTCAAAACTTTTAGAGAGTTTGAGATAGCCTTTACCAATCGCAGCAGGGCGGAAGGGTTTCCTTTTGTTGAGAGGAAGTGTTTCTTCAATAAAAAATAATGTCCCTAAAAATGAAACCAAAGCAAGGATGAGAATGACAATAAAATTTGCGCGCCAATTAAACGCTTGGCTGATCCAAGCTCCGGCGATAGGAGCGCCCGCCATGGATGCAGAGATCACGCTGTTTATGATGCCAACAAGTTGACCTGCTTTTTCAGCAGGATATTTATCGATAAAAGTTGCAGCACCTGTGACCATCGGGATGGACGCCGCAATACCTTGCAATAAACGCCATGCAAGCATGGCATTAAAATCATTGGTATACACACAACCCATGCTGCTGATGATAAATAACAGCAATCCCCCCAGCAAAACTTTTCTTCGTCCATAGCTGTCGGAAAGGGGGCCCGTGAAGAGACCTGCAATACAAAGGCCGCCAAAATTAATGCTTAAGATGAGTTGAACTTGATTTTCTTCAATCCCAAAATAGTGGATCATTTGAGGAAATGCGGGTACATACATGTCCGCTTCTGCGCAAGTGAGGATGTACATGGTTATGACCAGCAGGAGGAGGGCAACATCATAAGTTTTTTCAGAAAGTGTGTTGAAGAGAGGTTTGTCAAACATCCGTATTCCTTGCTCGTTGGTGTTTAATGAGACACATTAAAGCGCTTCTATAAATTACTCTTATCAGGATAAAATGATCAGCGCCAAATGTAAATCAAAGTCTCTAAAGCCACCGCCTTGGATGCCCTCTCATGTCATAGCTGGCCATTCATAAGGGGGAATGAGGTGTAAAAGTATAAGCAGACGAAAGTCCCAAGAGTTCCCCCTCTTGCCATAAAGCGGGTAAAGTTTGCAAGACAACGTGAGGGATGTCTTCCAGGTTCTTCCTTGCTTCTGCTCCTAATTTTTGAATGCCTTCTGCCCCTAAAGTTGCAATGGAACAGGGAACGTCTTGAGACACATCAACCCTAAATCGATGGTCCCAAAGATAGATTCCTGGTTGATTGACAAGGATATCCTCTCCAACAGCGGCAGGTTCCCTTACGATCCAGAATTCTTTGGTTTTATGGATAATTTGGCATCCACCCAGGGTAAAAGATTGGCCAGCATTCATAGCTTCCATGGCACGATGCAATGCCTGGCGGCGCACAGGATAATCTCGTGTCCCGATGGTGGCCAAAACGCACTTCAGCATTTCTTCAAAAGCTTCTGGGGATTCTTTGAGGGCCTCTTTGTTAAAAGTTGCATACCCATGCGGGAAGAGTGACACATACTGACGGAGAAGGCCTGAAATATGTTGATCCAAAAGCCGTTGCGCATGATTGAGGCGTTCAAGGGTTTCCTGGATGGTCGTCGGTGTGAGGCCTTCGGCACCAAGAGCGGGAAGCAGTTGGCGCCACCGGACACGGGTGAAATCCTCATTCTCATTGCTGGGGTCTTGGATGAAGGGTTGGTTGAGCTGGTTGAGGGTCGCTTTAAGGCGGCTGGAATCAAGGGTGAGCAGGGGGCGTAGGATACGTCCAAAATTTGTTAGCACGACCCTTTGCGTGCTCGTTAATCCTTTGAGGCCAGATCCTTTAGCCAGGCGAATCATGAAAGTTTCAAGCTGGTCTTGGGCATGGTGGGCGGTTAAGAGGTGTTTTACCCCATGGTCTTTACACCATTGGCCCAGCATTTGATAGCGCGCTTCCCGGGCAGTGGCCTGAATGGCTGTTTGAAGGGGCTCATTTTCTGCGCCTCTTTCCCAAGTCAGGATATGGTGCTCTATTTCCCTTGCCTCAAGCCAAGCTTTGACTTGGTGAGCTTCGGCCGTGGATCCTTCACGCAAGCGATGGTCGACAGTAAGAGCAATGGCTTTACCGCCCAGATCTTGTGCCCATTGATGAGCAAGAAGCGCCAGAGCGAGACTGTCAGACCCACCAGATGTCGCGATCGCGATGGTCGGTGGCGACTCAAAGGGGGCAAAAGCTGCCATCAAGTGGCTAAACTCAGAAGGGGTGAGGGGGGATATTTTCTTCATGATTAACAAAATTCAAGGGGTTCCTAATGTGGGAATGATATAGGGGATACTTTACACATATCAATCAGAAAACAGAAGGATTCTCTATTTGAAAGGGCTCCATTCGTATTCTAGGATAATTTATTTACCTCACACTTTTAACATGATATATTAATATTGTGAGGCATAATGGAAAGAGGGTCGCTATGTGGTATGATCGTCATTTGCAAAACAAACTTCAAGGAATGGCTCGAAATTTTAAGATTGTCATGCTCGTTGGCGCTCGACAGGTGGGAAAATCATCCCTTCTTGCCCACGTATATCCTGATTTAACGCACATCACTTTTGACCCCTATAATGATCAATATGGAGCCAAAGCGGATCCGGACCAGTTCCTTAAAAATTTCCCAGCGCCCATGATCCTGGATGAAGTTCAATATACACCGGAGCTTCTGTCATCCCTCAAGAGGTTCGTTGATCGATCTCCAGAAAAAGGACAATACTTTCTTACAGGCTCTCAAAATTTTGCTCTCCTCAAAAATGCAGCTGAAAGCTTAGCTGGTCGGGTGGGGATTCTGGAGATGAATGGCTTGACCTATTTTGAACGCATTGGTCAATTGAATTCCCATTGGCTGAATGGTTATTTAACGAAACCGGACAGCTTCTTTTCAACACTAAAGGCCAACCCATCTGAAAGTATTTATGATAAAATATGGACAGGACAATTGCCTGCTTTAGCGACGATTGAACCGAGTTTTGTGCCGGATTACTTGGGATCCTACATCCAAACCTATCTAGAACGAGACATCCGCGTCTTTGAAAATATTGAAGATATGGACAAATTTAATCGCTTCTTAGGATTGTGTGCGGCCCTGACCGCCCATGAGATTAACGATTCAGGATTTGGACGGGAACTTGCTCTTTCATCTCCCACGATAAAAAGATGGCGGGCACGCTTGATGGCGAGCTATCAATGGCGGGAATTATTGCCTTATTATGGTAACACAATTAAGCGTCTCATGAAGAAACCTAAGGGATACTTTTGTGACACAGGCTTGGCCTGTTATTTGCAACGTATTCCTTCTCCCCTTGCTTTGGCATCTCATCCAAACCTGGGTCATCACTTTGAAAGTTATTGCGTTGGGCTGGTAGCCACCCTTTGCACGACTCTATCTCCGGCTCCAAAGCTCTATCATTGGCGAACAAATGGGGGAGCAGAAGTTGATTTGGTTTTAGATTACAATGGGTGTTTGTATCCAATTGAAATTAAATGTAAAACATCCGTGACGAAAAGAGACGCACAAGGGATTAAGGCCTTTTATGAGACCTATCCCCATGCAACCATCGCTCCAGGAATTATCCTCTACACAGGTGACTATCCTCTTCAAATTACAGAAAATTGTATAGCCATACCCTGGAATAGTTATTGTTTGGAAGGTTAGAGAATAAACAATTCCCTAAAGCACGGGTGCTAGAGAGGGATAGGGATTACTTTTTTTTAACCCTATCCAGAGGGAGAGGGTGAAAAACAAGAGAAGGTTATCATGCAAGTCCCCTGTTTTTTGGGCGTTGATAAAGCTAAAGAGGGTGAGGAGAGCTATAGATGTTCGTTCCGGCGTTGAAAAGATGAGGTGGAATTTTAAATTTCTAAAAACGGAATACAATAGGGATAGGAATAAGATGAACCCGATGAGTCCTGTTTCACACAAAATTTCAAGAAAAATATTATGGGGATGAAGACTGATATCTTCCAACCCGTGTGAGATAGGCCATCCGCCGAATCCAACGCCGATAAAAGGATGGTGAAGAAAGGCCTGAATGGCAGATTGATAATAGGTGAACCGTTCGTTGACGGCTTCATCAATTTGCCCTGTTAGAAGGGGCGCTATCCGTTGTCCAAAATGGGAATGGGTATGGTCAAAGAGCCCATTTAAAATAAAGTAGCTTAAAGTCCACAAGAGAGCCCACACACCAAAATGGATCGCTGATTTAGGCAGGGAATCTTGCCAACATTTCACCCCATAAAAAAGGATGAGTGCGATGACGGTCGCTAGGATTGGCCCTCTGCCGCCTAAATTGATCAAGACATAAAAGAACAGGCTACTTAAGAAGAGCATCCAAAGCCAAATGGTTGAGGAAAAATCAATAGAAAGCCCTTTGTTTGATCTGAATAAGAGATACGAATAGGGAATGAGGATCAATAACCCCACGCCTAAAGTTTGGCCGGTGACCAGGTAATTGGTATTCAGGATGTCCGAGATGGTGACAAGGCCATTGCTTAAGAAGACCCGATAGCTTTCTGCTAAAACGCCCATTGAAAAAACAAAAAAAGCGCCGATCAATCTTTTGATGCGCTCAGGATCCTTGGAAATGATCAAAGAACCCATCGCAAACCCAGGAATGGTATAAAGGGTGTAGCACAGCGTTTTTTGAAGTTTATAGGCATGGGAAGGCGACCAGAAGCTGGAAGCAATAAACCACAGGCTCAGGCCTAAAAAGACAAGGACAGCCGGATCCCTCAGGTTAGGTCTTGTTTTATCCTTGCGATAGAGAAAGAAACCCCAGGGAATGAGGATAAAGGTTAAAAGGACCGTGATGTCGGGAGATGTAAAAATCTCAAAGGCATTTTTGTATTGATAAGAAAAAAGCCACAGTACAAAGAAAGACTCAAATGAGAATAAGAAATTAATAAGACTCATGGTCATTCCGGGAAGTTCACGTTTCTTAAGGTGCACTTTACCCTCTCCATAAAAAAAGCGGAAGAGCTTTCACCCTTCCGCTTTTAGGATAACCAATAGGCCTAATTAGCTCATTCTACCCTTTTTAGCAACGTCACCGAACAAATCGTCAAACCAATTCTGTAATTTCTTCAAAGATGATAGCTCCTCTTTGATTCCATTATATTCATAGAGTTTTTTCTCGTCAGATTTTTTATAAAAATCAACACGTTGATTGATAAAATCAAGGCTCGAGGCTTGCTCTGGTTTTTCTACTTCGATAAGAGCAATTGTATAAGGAGTCTTTACGACACCTGAAAAATACAACGTCTGGTTACTCTGCGCCGCTAACAATTGTTGGCTCGCGAAGTCATAGCACTCTTGAAGCTGGCGATAAGAAGCTTCCTTGCCTTCCCATTCACGCAATTCAAAAGAAACGAGTTGACGCACAACCTTAACCCAGTTTTGAATTATTTGGCTAACTTCTTTTGCATCTTCATCAATTTTAAACTCGTACCCTGTATAACTCATTTTTCTATTCAGGTCTTTCGTAACCTCGTTTATAATTTTTTCTTTTGTTTGTTGTTGATCTTGACCCATACCATGGAAGTACTGAGAGTCTATTAGGTGCTTTAGACTTTTATAAAAATTATCCATTTTAACAATAAATTGACGATTTATTATCCCTGAACAATCTCTCAATAGCATTTCACTTTGTGGAAATGGTAATTGATAACCGTAGTGGTGGTTCTGCTGTATATTGGAAGTTAAAGGAGTTAAATCCAAGCTATGGCTTATCATTTTAAGGAGCAAAATCATAGGGTGCGGGGAACAGAGGTCACCCATAATAAAAGATTTGTTAGTTTTCAAGAAATCTAGAACGTCCTCAAAGTCTCCTTCGCTAATATTCAGAGTTCTTTTTGCAAATCCTCCTTGTAGTACGGCGGCATATTTTGGAAGCAGAACTTCATTAATAAGACGCATAATTTTAAAAGGATCTAACTGAGGGAATAGATCTACCCCTTTGCTGTTTGATATGAGACGCTTTATTTCCCGTTCCGCAGGGGATAGCCCCATTGAGCTTGCTGACAAACTACGCGAAAGGTCAATATTATTACCTTGTCTTACGCTGGATATGAGTTGAGACATCAACATCATCTGTTCTTCGGTTAGCTGAGACAGGTCTGATACGAATGATTGCTGTAATTGAGACATACCAAGAGAAGAGCTGCCAAAACCGCTCTGATTTAGGTCCTTTTCATCATTCATCCCATGGGTTGCACCATTTGCCAACAGGCAAACCGTCGATAAAGCTAATATAGCGAGCTTCTTAAATCTATTTTTCATCATTTGATAATCCTTTGTATTTTAAATTTTCGGAGGGTAATTAAAATTAAAGAGAGTGTTATCTTAAGATACATGGCAAATTAACTGTCTTGTTAACATGATAGGCTGCGAAAAGAGCCATAGTTAGATCGACCATTTCCAAGGATCGAGAAGGCGCAATGGATTTACGTTTAAATCTCAAGAACCAATGCCGCTGTT
>CAMCRD010000049.1 GCA_945877185.1 Candidatus Finniella inopinata
GACAGAAACAAAGACAGCACATCTTCTCACAACAAGAAAAAAATCTCTTTCAAAACCCTCAATTTAGGGGGGCGAACAAATATGCCTGTGCAATTGATGGAGCATTTTTAACGGGCGGAAGTGGGGTAGTTTTATGCGGCGTTGAGGCCCAAATGTTCTTCCATCTGAGAAACCCGCCGACTTAGAGTCGATTTTGGTACCCTCAACAGATGAGAAGCTATTGAAAAACTTTTGTATTCCACGACTTTTGTAAAAATCTCAATATCATCTAAAAGCATTTTATTGTTCCATTTATAAAACAATGATTCTTAAAATTACATAATAGTATTTTTATTGGAAAAATCATAAGGTGTCAATGTAACCTTAAATGAAAGGAGTGAAAACGAGATTATGAATAAATATACAAAATTATACATAGGTGCTGCCGTACTTTATGTGGCAGGAACTACTGTAGGTTATTTTCTTGCATCGACGCCTGCCTGCTGTGAAGAAAATAAAAACACACCAACTCAACAACGAAAGGAAAAATGATAAAATATGGACATATTGATGCAAAAGGTTTGAAAAATCTCATCGACAATAAGGCTTCTATGGTGATCCTTGATGCACGAACCAAAGAATGGGATGATGGACGGCGTATTCCTGGAGCTAAATCCTTACCTTTTGATTCAGCCTTTGAAACATTTGCGCAAATTGTGCCTGATAAAGATGCCTTGATCGCAATCTACTGCTTCTCATCTCAATGCCCAGCAGGTAAAAAATTAGCGGAGAAGATGGCTTCGCAAGGATATACTCATATTTTGGAATATGCGGGTGGCATCAAAGAGTGGTCTGATGAGTTAGGTTACCCAATAGAAGGGGGGAGTAAGAATTAATAAGCTCTCTATAAAGTTAGTTAAAATGGGGGGTTAATAACCCCCCTCTTATTCTACTCTTCAAACATACTCAAAGGAGCCCTACCTTCTCTCCTCCTGATACTCAAAGATATCTCCCGGCTGACATTGTAAGGCTTTACATATAGACTCCAGGGTTGAAAATCGAATCGCCCTAACTTTCCCTGTTTTCAGGTTGGACAAGTTTTGGATCGTAATACCAATAGCTTCGGCCAGGTCTTTTGAACTCATCTTACGTTTGGCAAGCATAACGTCCAGGTTTGTAATAATAGCCATCTGTTTCTCCCTCAAACCGTATAGTCAGCTTCTTCTTTTAATTTTTGGCCCTCATCCATGATCCAAGCAATAACGACTAAAATCATGCCTGTCAGGATATCTGAAATTTGTGGGGTTCCAAAAGAGACTGACAATAATTTTTGTCCAGGAGGATTGTTAAGCGTCAGGACAAGAATCGAAGCTGTTTTCACAAGTATAGACATAAAAGCAATCCCTAAAAATGCCATCGCCGTTCGTCTTATGTAAGCCGTATTTTCAGAGGTAAAGATTTGGCCTTTCGCATAACACCCAAATAACCCCTTCAACTGCCATAACCAGTATGTCTGTAACCCAGCTAACGGAAGATAAACCAAAAAACCAGCCAATCGTAAAGAAGGCGTCAAATCAGCCATTATGGGGAGATTTGGATCAAACAAACTTAAAAAGCCAAAAAATCCAAAAAAGCCAATTGGACCTTCAAATAAAGGAATGCCAAAGGTTGTTCGACTTGGGAGTTCTATAAAAGCCCATAGGATCAAGGATATGGGCAAGGGAAGAAACGTAAGGGTCCCAAACATTCTTTCTAAGACCGCACTGATTTTTTCATTTTTGTTCATCACTGTTCTCCTCATATGGATTGATAATAAAATCAGATTGCCTTGATGAGATATCGCTTGTCAACTATTTTTTATCGATAAACGATAAAAAATATAAAATTACTTCTTCTATGGGGTTTAATAAAACGTGCCTATGCAGTTGACTCCACTACCCACTAGATATGTAGTAGTGGGTCTTATGAAGGTTTACCCTCGAAACTTGCTTGAATTGATAGATACGTTTTCAGATGAGGAAACTTGCCTGGAGTATTTGTACGCGCTACGTTGGCCCGAACGATCAGGTAGACGGGGGCGAGGTGCAGAGGGCAAAACTTTGGTACTAATAGCAGTGGAAAACAAAGAAGGCAAAATCGGTCGTATTAGGCTTTCGCCTATTTGTAACGCATCTGGGGCTGTTTTAACCGACGCTGTAATACAGATGGTTTCGGTAGGAAGCGTCATACGTACTGATGGATGGGATGGTTACAATGCTTTGAGCAGCTACGGATATATTCATTTACCAAGTTGTAATGATAGCATTAAGGCTACAGATGTAATTCCAATGCCTCATCTTGTTGCCGCGTTACTTAAGCGTTGGCTACTTGGCATACACCAAGGTGCCATTAGCGACAAAAACTTGGCTTATTACTTAGATGAATTCACGTTTAGATTTAATCGCAGAACATCGTGCTCTCGAGGAAAACTCTTTTACCGCTTGGTGAATCACGCACTTAATCTTGAGCCAGTACCAGCTAAGTTATTCGCTGATGTATATCGTAAGTAGGAAGGTTAACTGCATAACCATGGTCTGCAATAACCTGATTGAATCTACTTTATCTGAAATCTTGATTGGATTTTCCTGAATTTTTAATTGACAAAATATTATAAATATATATAAATAATATTACACTACAATGAAAAGTAACTATTATGAAAATTTACAATTATTTAACAACAATAAAAATAATCTTATCGTCTGCTTTTCTTATTATTGCTTTTTCTTATAGCAATAATCTTGCTCATTCTATGGAGATAAAAGGTACTGCAAAAGAAGGTGGGGTACATAAAAGGCAATTTGAAATATATGGCTCTGAGCAAAATGCTGATAAAAAAAGACGTATTGAACATCTTTCCAATTGTGATCAAGCGAATTTTCCTCTTTCTAATACGGAAGATATTTTGTTTGATATCTTCAATTATCTTCCCCACATAGAGAAAATTAACGTTTCTCTTGTATGCCGTGATTGGTACATCACCACTAATAAAGGGGAATTCCTTACTGTTGCTCGATTTGCACAACTGGGAACAGAAAGGGCTCCTAGATCGAAAGCTGTTACTTTATCTAATCTAGCTGGGAGATTTCAAAATCTCACATACTTGGATATAAGCCATAGCGACATCAAGGATTCATCAGGACTTAATTTGATGACAAACCTCCTAAACTTAAAGCTGGGCGCGAATGCTACTGATGGCGCTGTTAGTTGTTTCAAAAATCTCAGATGCTTAACAGTGGGGTGGGACTGCTCTATTACAGATAGATCTCTTAGCAACCTTACAAATCTCAGATGCTTGGCTCTTAACAGTTCTGATTTACTACAAGAAAACAGTATAAGGATTACAGATCAATCTCTGAGTTATCTCTCAAATCTTGAATTTTTGTGTATATCCCAAAACAAAAATATAACCGATGCGTCTATTTATTTTCTGAGAAATCTTCAAAAATTAGTTTTATATGATGACAAAGAAGTCATTACAGATTGGTCTATTCGCATACTCACAAATCTCACAGCCTTGGAATTATATAAAAATACGACAATTACAGATCTTTCTTTGAGTTGCCTCTCAAATCTCCAGTGTTTGCATCTAAGAGGACAAGAGAGAAGAACAGGAAGATATGAAGTTGGTGTAACAAATTCATCTATCAGCCAACTGACGAACCTCACACAATTGCAGTTGAGAGACTGCCATAACCTCACCGATGATTCTCTGGGTTGCCTTACAAATCTTAAAGCCTTGGAATTGTATGAAAACACAACATTTACAGATAAATCCCTGGGTTACCTCATCAATCTTACAGCCTTGGAATTGTATGAAAACACAACATTTACAGATCAATCCCTGGGCTGCTACGCCAATCTTACAAAATTAAAAATCAAAGGGAATAATGCGGTTACAGATGCATCCTTTAGTAAGTTGTCAAACCTTACGGACTTAGAGTTAAGCCAAAACAGTTCGATTACAGATCGTTCATTTAAAAAGCTTTCAAATCTTACAAAATTGTGCCTAGAGCAAAGTACCTCAATAACAGACACATCTCTAATTCTCCTGTCCCAACTCAAAAGATTGAGGCTTGTTGGTCGAGGAATCAGAACGATTACAGATAGCTCTGTTTCTACGCTCAATCTCTTGTCATTAGAATTGAGTGAAGTCAGGGGGGTTACCTATGAGTCTATGAGTCGGGTTAGCGGCTTAAATATTGTTTATTACCCAGATAAATTTAAGGATTGGAAATAGAATTACATGCCTATGCAGTTGGCCTCGTCACTTACTACATATAGTAGGTGGTGGAGTCAACTGCATAGGCACGTAATAAAATACTTATACTCTCATGGGAGAAAGTACTTTCCTTACTTAACAAGGGCTAAAAAAGAATTTGTCCCATGAATCAATTATTGTGTTATCTTGTCGGCGTGATCCCTACCATTAACTTAACATAAAGGCCCTTTAACCATGAAAAAAGCAATCACAACAAGCGCTATTGTTATCGCGCTATCTCTCAGCTCTCTTTGTCCAGCATCTGCTGAAACATCTGAAAATAGCATTCAAGATAGCGCGAGAGCTGTTCAATATTTTGAAGATGAATTGAACTTCAAAACGAACCCTCATTTTGTTAATAAAGTCATAAAAGATAAGATACCCAATATCACCATCGTTGATGTCCGATCCGCCAATGACTTTGCAAAGGGACATATCCCAGGCGCTGTCAATGTACCTTATGATAAATTTAATTCATTTGATGGATCTGAGACAGAGTTTGCAGGTTTGAATAAAGATGGTTTTAATCTCGTTTATTGCTATACAAAAACTTGTACCCTAAGTCAAAAAGCAGGAAAGAAATTTGCGTCCCTTGGCTACCCTGTGAAAGAAATCGTTGGTGGATACGAATTATGGGCAGAAGAAAAAAATTCCATTGAAACAGGCGATGGGAAATAAGGTTAGATCAGATCGTTTGTGTTTAAAGGGGTTATTGTCGTATGCTAGAAACAAGGCTTTATTAAAAAAAGCCACCCCTTAATAATTTTCTTTTTTTTAATGCGTCGAACGAATGCAGATGATTGTATTCAGAAACGGATATTAGAGGCTTGGAGTTTGGTTTTCACCAATTTAGCAGTCGAACTGTCAGATCTTCGGACAACATATGTGTCAGACCAGGGAATCTTGGATGTTCTGAAAGGTGTTTCTTTATCTGTTCCCCAAGGCCAAATCTTTGGCATCATTGGACGTAGCGGAGCTGGCAAGAGCACCCTCCTTAGATGTTTGAACGGCTTAGAAAGGCCTGTATCTGGAGAGATCTTCATTCAACAGCAATCTTTAATCCACGTCACGAAGATTGACCGTCGAAAAATTCTTCATAAAATTGGGACTGTTTTTCAACATTTCAATCTCTTAAGCCGCCGCACCGTTCTTCAAAATATCGCTCTTCCTCTTGAATTTATGGGGATGCCAGCCGATGAGATTACCGTAAAAGCCCAAAAAATTGCCGCCCTTGTGGGATTAAGTGATAAACACAATGCTTATCCTCGCCAGCTCAGCGGCGGCCAACGTCAACGGGTTGCTATTGCCCGTGCCCTTGTTTCAGATGTTACTTTGCTTTTATGCGATGAATTTACCAGTGCCCTCGATCCGGAAACCTCTTTAGAAATTCTATCTCTTCTTCGCGATCTGAACCAACGTCTTGGCATCACCATCGTCTTAGTCACCCATGATATATCTGTGATTCGCGAAATCTGCGACCAAGTCTGTGTCCTCGATCAGGGTCACGTCGTCGAGACGGGATCTGTGGAGTCTATTCTCTTAAGACCCCAACATGAGGTGACGCAATCCTTGGTCAGCCATTTATTTATAAAAGACTTACCACGCGCCATTCACGATTCGATTCATGATGCCCCGCTTGAGAATGATTACGTCGTTTTGCGGCTTATGTTCTCTGACACGACAGCTTTTCAGCCTGCTATTGCTTCTATCATTCAGAAATTCAACGTTCCTATTAATATCATTGTGGGAAGCCTCGGCCATGTGCGTGAAGCAACCTTCGGATCCATGGTTGTAACAATGCCAACGGAAGGTTTGTCCAAGGGAGATTCTTTTTTATCCGAAATACTCACATACTTTAATACCCATCATATTGCTGCAGAAATATTAGGATATATACCATCACCATGACATCCCTTCTTCTACAATCTTTTTTAGAGACAATTCTCATGGTTGGGATTTCCGCCATTGTATCGATCATTATCGGGATTCCTTTGGCAATTTCTCTTACGATGACAGCACCAGACGGTCTCTACCCCCACCCTTGGATCAACCATATATTAGGAGGGGGCGTTAATGCGATACGATCTATCCCTTATATTATTTTGGTTGTGCTCTTAATGCCCATAACCCGCTTCATGGTTGGCTCTTCTATTGGAACGCTTGCCGCTATTATTCCTTTAAGTTTAGCTGGCGCTTTGCTTGTTACCCGAATGGTTGAAGACTCGTTACGTGGTATTAAGCACGAATTGATTGAAGTCGGCCTGGCGATGGGGGCTTCCAAACGGCAAATTATAACCAAAATTCTATTACATGAAGCCATGCCCTCCATTACGGCTGGCATCACCACAGTACTCATTAACCTTATTGGGTTTTCCGCCATGGCAGGCGCCGTTGGCGGCGGGGGTTTAGGGGATTTGGCCATTCGATATGGTTACCAACGATATGATTTTTCTCTGATGATGATCATTGTTGTTATTTTGGTCGCCTTCGTTCAAGGTATTCAAATGATTGGGGATTTCATATCCCGAAAACTTTCAAAATAAAGGATTAAACGAATGAGACACTATTTTATCGGCCTGTTGGTCGCCTCTTTATTCTTTTCTTTTTCAGCAGCAGCTTTAAAAGTTGGTGTCACAGCGGGCCCCCATGCCGATATTGTCAACAAAGTCAGTGAACTTGCCAAAAAGCAAGGCCTTGAAATTAACGTCATCGAATTTAACGATTTCATCCTTCCCAATGAAGCCTTGAACACGGGTGACCTTGATGCCAATAGCTTCCAGCATGAACAATTTTTAAACGAACAAATTGAAACGCGCGAGTATAAGGTGAAGGCCATTGCAAAAACGGTTGTGATGCCCCTTGGCGTTTATTCAACAAAACTAAAATCTTTAAACGATCTATCAAAGGGAGCCAAAATCATTATTCCGAATGATCCAACAAATGGGGGACGCGCCTTGAAATTATTGGCAAAAAACGGTGTCATTGACGTAAAAGATGTCGCCAACCCTTCCATTTTGGACATTACGTCAAATCCAAAAAATCTATCTTTCATTGAAATAGAGGCAGCCCTTATCCCCCGTTCTTTACCCGATGTTGAGGCAGGCATCACCAACACCGATTGGGTTCTTCAAGCCAGCCTTGATCCCAAATCAGCACTTGTTCATGAAGATAAAGACTCACCTTATGTTAATGTTGTTGCTGTTCGCGCCGAAGATGAAACAAAAGCCGATATTTTGAAATTTGTGGAGCTCTATCATAGCCAAGAAATTCGGGACTTTATTGAATCAACATACAAAGGCGCTGTGATTCCCGCCTGGTAGATTATTGAGAGTAAGAACAAGCCCTAACCTCTTTTTAACAATTATATGGTATGTTTAAGAAGTGTTAAAGAAGGGAGGAACCATGCATCGTCGACTTAATCTAATCATAGCATTGCTTGCGCTTCTTCCCTTTACTGCCTTTGCTGATGCGAGCTCAGAACAAGCAACAGAACCTGTCGCATCAATGGTTCCCCCTGCTCCGGCAAGTTTTGCCCCCATCGTCAAAAAAGCAGCCCCAGCGGTTGTGAGCATTTACACCTTCCAAAAGGTGAATCTTGCGAATTCTTTATTTTCAGATGACCCTTTCTTCAATTTTTTCTTTGGTGAAAACCCCAATGCAGAAGAACCCCAAGGACAAAGGTTGGCTAAATCCCTCGGGTCTGGCGTCATTGTCAATTCTACAGGCATCGTTGTGACCTGTGCACACGTCGTTGCAAATGCCAAAAAAATTATCGTTCGCCTCAGTGATAACCGTGAATTTGAAGGTAAAGTTGTTGCCAAAGACTTGCAAAATGATCTCGCTGCAATTCAATTAAAAAATGTTCCTGAGAACTCTCCTCTCCCTGCCGTTGCTCTCGAAGAGAATGACGTAGAAGTTGGCGACCGTATTTTAGCCATCGGTAACCCATTTGGCGTTGGACAGACTGTCACCGGCGGCCTTATTTCCGCCATTGCTCGAAATGTGCGGGGACGAATGCTCATTCAAACCGATGCATCCATTAACCCCGGCAATTCTGGGGGCGCTTTAATCAGCATGAATGGAAACTTAATCGGCATCCCAAATGCCATTTTGTCAAGGACAGGGGGAAGCCATGGCATTGGCTTTGCGATTCCGGAAGCGCTCATCCGTATCCTTGTGGATAGTATAAAAAATGGTGGGGTGATTATCCGACCTTGGGCAGGAATTGAAGTTCAACGACTGACAAATGATCTGGCCGCAAGTTTTGGGCTCGCGACCCCTCAAGGCGTTCTCATCACCAATCTCCACCCTTCCAGCCCTGCGCTGGCTGCTGGCCTTCAACAAGGAGACGTTGTCTTAGCTCTCAATGACCAGAGCATCTCTAATCCTGAAGATTTTATCTATCGGATACAGTCTATCTCCCTTGGAGAGAAAATTTCTCTTAAGCTCCAACGAAATCAAGAAAAATTAACCATAACCTTTCAGCCGGTTGAACCCCCGGCCATTCCAGCTCCTGACACACGAATTATCCCTGAAATGGGGGGTGCAATGAACGGCCTGGAGGTTAGCAATCTATCCCCAGCAATTATCTCAAAGTACCAGCTACCTGCCGGAACACCTGAAAGGGGGGTCGTCATCACAGACACAGGCAAAAATATCTTGGCGCTCCAATTAAGACTGAATAAAGGAGACATGATTGAAGAAGTGAACCAACACCGGATTGAATCCGTAGCAGACCTATTCAATGAACTTCCTAACTTACAAAGCGGAGGATCCATCACGATCCGCCAAGGCAATCGTCGAATTGAGGTTCGCACATGACCACCTTATTCTCTGTCAAAACACCTGATTCCCCCCCACCGCTTGCAGAAGCTTTGCGCCCGCTCGCTTTGAACGACGTTGTGGGACAAGAGCACCTAACGGGAACTGAAGGAGCCCTTCTACCTCTTTTAAAGACGCCGCGCCTTCCTTCTCTCATCTTTTGGGGGCCTCCCGGAACAGGGAAGACAACCTTGGCGCGCCTCATTGCTCAGGAGCGCAATCAACCCTTTGTCCAACTGTCCGCCGTGTTCGCAGGCGTTGCTGATTTGCGCCGTATTTTTGAGGGCGCTTCAAAGACCGCAGACACGATCCTCTTTATCGATGAAATCCACCGCTTTAACAAGGGTCAACAGGACGCGCTTTTAGGACCCATAGAGAGCGGAACCATCACGCTGATTGGCGCGACAACAGAAAATCCTTCTTTTGCCCTCAATTCTGCCTTGCTGTCCCGCGCCCGTGTTCTTGTTGTTCATCCCCTCTCCCCTGAAGCTTTAGAAACCCTCATCGTTCGAGCTGAAGAAAAAACAGGCCAACCTCTTCCTTTAACACCAGAAGCCCGCGCAAGTTTGGTGCACCTCGCCGATGGTGATGGCCGAATGTTGCTGAATCTCATTGAAACAATTCAAGGGCAATCTCCCAAAAAACCTCTAACCCCCTCAGATCTAGCAACCATGCTCCAACAACGGGCAGCTTTATATGACCGCTCCCAAGAGTTTCACTATAATCTCATCAGCGCCTTTATTAAGTCCATGCGCGGGTCTGATCCAGATGCGGCGCTTTATTGGATGGCACGGATGATCCAGGGAGGGGAAGATCCCCTCTTTATCGCACGGCGTATGGTTCGTTTTTCAGCTGAAGATATCGGGCTCGCTGACCCACAAGCTTTGATCCATGCGGTTGCTGCCCAACAAAGTTATGAACGTTTAGGATCTCCAGAAGGAGAATTATCTTTAGCAAATGCGGCAACTTACCTGGCGACCGCTCCAAAGTCGAACGCTGTCTACGTGGCTTGGAAAAAGGCGGAGAATGCAGCTAAAACATCGGGTTCCTTAGTCCCCCCTAAAATTATTTTAAACGCCCCAACGACGCTTATGAAACAAGAGGGATACGGCCAGGGATATGAGTATGACCACGACACACCCCATGGATTTTCTGGACAAAACTACTTTCCAGAAAAGATGGAACGCCAAACCTACTACCAACCTGTTGAAAGAGGGTTTGAGCGAGAAATTCAAAAACGCTTAGAATACTGGAACAAATTGCGAACAACCGTTACGATAAAGAAATAGGAGAATACAATGCCTCTTTATGACGTCAATGATTTAGCTAATTACCGTGAACGTGGCCGACGGATCATGGGGATTGATCTCGGCGAAAAGACAATCGGTGTTGCCATTTCGGATGCAACATGGCGCGTTGCAACACCCCTGATGGTCATCCGACGCACCAACAGAAATTCAGACATTGCTTCTGTCTTAAGCCTTGCCAATCAATATCACGCCGTTGGCATTGTGGTTGGATTGCCCATCAATATGAACGGAACCCACGGCCCCCAAGCGGACAAAATGCGGGAATTTGCCCGGCACTTGTCAGAGCTTTCTCAAGTCCTGGTGGCCCTTTGGGATGAGCGCCTTTCAACAGCTGCCGTTAACCGCACGCTTTTGGATGCGGACATGTCCCGCAAGCGTCGCGGCGAAGTGGTGGATAAGCTTGCTGCCACCTATATTCTTCAAGGGGCGCTGGATCGCTTGAGGACAATTGAAACGCAAAGCAATATTAACTTTTAAGGCGCTGAAATTTAGTCCCGTCTTTTGGATGAAGAGGCTAAAGTTTTTGAGTTTAATGCGAGCATCATGTGTTGCAAATTACCGATCTACAATTGTTAGCTCTTTGTTTTGCAATGTAAGTTAGCTCTCTAAGTTCGCCCTATGATTATGAGGCGAAGGTTATCATTCTTGGGGCTCCCGGCTATGCCGTAGCGAGTAGATTTTATTCGTCTTTTCAAAGAAAAGCATTATAAAATCTGAGAATCTGGGAGTCGATGTATTTTTACCTTTTTTCAACTATTTTTTCCTCCCTAGAGAACGTTCTGACCCTAAGGCAGATTAAATCAATTATCCTAAAATTTTACAATATATCATTGTTTTCTTTAACGTTTTTTTACTTTTAATACTTATAATGATATTGTATGATGATTTATTAAGAATCTTTAATTTTTATGTTTATTAAATAACGAAAACGAGGTATTAAAATGATTAAAAAATTGACCATATTAACAAGCATAGCCATCTCCTTATCCTTTCAGGCTATTTCCATGGATAATAAATTGACTACAGATCTAAGCACGACTCTAAAGGCGGCAATTGGGAAGTTAGAAACCACTTCTGAAGTATTAGACCAACGTCGTCCTCTTGAGGAAAACGAAAAAAAAGGCACAAGTAGAAATGTCAGGGAAACTAGGTTTATGTTGGAGAACCTAGAATGGAAAATGACAGCGTCGAAGGAAGGGGGCAAACAAGAAGCCCTATATTGCGAGAAACTGGCAGTATTTCAAAAGTTGAATCAAAACGCTATCGCAAAACTTCCACCATCTTTTACTCCAAGTGCTGGGGAAGCATCAATGTATCTATACACATTCGTACCGAGGGCAGTAAAAAAAGAAGACCGAGACAAAGCCATAAAGGCGTCGGACACCGTTTTGGACGGGGTGCAGGAATTGGTTAAAGAGATTCATAACATAAAGAACGCACTTTCGACTCACGACGAAGATCAGTGCGAGGAGATCCTCTTTAATCTTCAAGATTATACGAGTAAGAAATTTAAAGGACGTCCTAATCGTAAATTAGTCGTTGACTTTATATGGGATATCTATGACGTTCTCATAAATTTTGACATTCTCGATCATATCTCAAGCATAGAAGAGAAGAAGTAGGAAATCTCCACCCCCCAAGAAAATACCCAACGTCCCTGGCGTATCTTCTTGGGGGCAAAATGTATGACAATCCGCATTACTGGTTTTTTCTCTTTTCTCAAAATTTTTCCTCGAAACCCAAAATGAGGTTAATTTTTTAAAAATTCCTTAAAATTTCTGGGGAAACTGAAGTTTGCTCTCCCCATAGTGTTCTAGGTGAACCAAATTTTGAGATGTTCCCCCCATGTCATCCCTAAATTTAGTTTTTGTTAAGCTTTTTGCAAAAAAGGCGTTACAAAAACTAAATATCTGGGATCCATTTAGAGTTATGCCCAAAAGTTGTGTATGGCGTAGATAAAAGAGGCGGCGTATCTTGGTAATTGACTAAAAAAACCAAAGGAGATACGCCATGGATCAGAATAATGTTATTCCAATTTCAAATCCACAAGAATCGAGCACGGATGCTTTAACGGCAGTTTTGCGTCAAGGAGCTCAGCAGTTATTGACCAAAGCCCTTGAAGCTGAGATCGAGAGTCTTTTGTCTCAATACTCTCATTTGAAAGATCAAGGAAGCCTTGCACAGGTTGTTCGTAATGGTTACCTGCCAGAGCGTGCCATCCAAACAGGCATTGGCTCCATTCAAGTCAAGGTGCCTCGCATAAGAGACCGTGGTGGCCAAGGCATAAAATTTACCTCCAGTTTAGTTCCGCCGTACCTCCGGCGATCAAAAAACATAGAAGAGTTGTTGCCTGTCTTATACTTGAAGGGCATTTCTTCCGGTGATTTCAGTGATGCTCTAACAGCTATTGTTGGACCTGCTGCCGCGGGGATGTCATCTTCAACGATATGTCGCCTCAAGGAAGATTGGTCAATGGAATACGACCAGTGGCGCAAGCGGGACTTGTCGAAGAAGCGGTACATATACTTCTGGGTAGATGGGGTTTATCTAAAAGCCCACATGGAAGACAAACAATGTCTTCTCGTCATTATCGGCGCTGATGAATTTGGCAACAAAGAGTTGCTGAGCGTCGAAGATGGCTTTCGTGAAAGTGAGCAATCCTGGAGTGAAGTTCTGATCGATCTTAAAAACAGGGGGCTTAAGATAGGGCCAAAGCTGGCCGTAGGAGATGGCGCTTTAGGATTTTGGAATGCCTTGCACAAAGTCTATGGAGACACGAAACAACAAAGGTGTTGGATGCATAAAACAGGCAACATTCTCAACAAGCTGCCAAAGACCCTACATTCCAGGGCTAAACAGCATATCCATGATATTTGGATGGCTGAGACAAAAGAAGAGGCTGAGAAAGGCTTTGATTTCTTTGTAAAAGCTTATCAAGCGAAGTATCTTAATGCTGCTGAATGTTTAAGCAAAGATCGGGACGCTTTGCTAGCTTTCTATGATTTTCCAGCAGAGCATTGGCATCACTTACGCACGACAAATCCTATAGATCAACATTTGCAACCGTGAGATTGAGGACTGGAAAGACAAGAGGTTGTCTTTCAAGGAAGACGGGTTTAACAATGGTATTTAAATTGATGCTATCTGCACAAAAAAGATGGACAAGATTAAGAGGCAACAATAGAGTTGCTGAAGTAATTCGGGGAGTTAATTTCAAAAACGGAATTGCTCAACAAACCGAAGAAATCAGGAGCGCCGCCTAATGCTTCATATGAGGCCTTCTGTTATAATTCAGTGGGTTAATATGCAGGAGTTCTACAAACCCCCGCATATCATCTTTCCTTGTATTATTTGCTTTTCTCATTATCAATTTTATTGTGAAGCAATTGGATTTCTTTTTGTATGTTTTCCAGCATTAGAGTTTCTACATCAACTTCCTTAGTATATTGCTTTTCCATGGCATCAATAATGACTGCAATAAACAAATTCAATATTGAGTAGGTTGCTATGATAATATAGGTAATGAAAAAGATCCAAGCATAAGGGTATGTCTGCATTATAGACCGAACGATGTCGGGCCATCCCTCGAGCGTCATAATTTGAAATAGACTAAAAAATGAAGTTTGCAAGTTTCCAAAATATTGAGGAAAATCAGCCCCAAATAACCGTGTAGCCATAATCCCAAAAATATAAAATAAAATGGCTAATAAAGTTGCGATACCAGCAATTCCTGGAATTGCTGAAAATAAGCTTGCCATTATATGGCGCAGCGAGGCAGAGGTCTCAACTAACATCAAAATACGTAAGGCCCTCACGGCGCGTAATACAGAAAAAGCCGCATTAGCAGGCACTAAAGATATGGTAATTACCACTACGTCAAAGATATGCCATGGGTCTTTAAGAAATTTTTGTCCTTGCGCGGCAAACTGCAATATAACCTCGCCAACAAATAGCCATATTATGAACTGATCTAGAAAATTGAGAGTGTTATCTTAAGATACATGGCAAATTAACTGTCTTGTTAACATGATAGGCTGCGAAAAGAGCCATAGTTAGATCGACCATTTCCAAGGATCGAGAAGGCGCAATGGATTTACGTTTAAATCTCAAGAACCAATGCCGC
>CAMCRD010000050.1 GCA_945877185.1 Candidatus Finniella inopinata
GTTATTGAGGACTTCGATTGCCAAAGCTCTGCCAGTTTCTCTCTTTCCTCATATTTTAATTGTCGATATGATCCCATTTGCAACTCCATATTTTCCCTTTTTCTTCAATAAGGTTTATATGGTGTTGCACTTCAGTTTAGAACAGGCCCTTTCATTAAAAAATAAATTTAAAGGTAATAACATATGATAAATTTATATACACACTTACATACAAAAAAACAATTAAAAAATGATAATATTAATGTAAAGATGAATTATTATTACTTTATCAATAACAATATCAGAATATTATTTGTATGCATGGGGTCCTTTGGAACTACTCCACCGTCACTGACTTTGCCAGGTTCCGCGGTTGATCGACATCAGTCCCCCTCAGAAGGGCTGTATGATAAGCCAAAAGCTGCAAGGGAATGGTATAGACAATGGGCGCAATGAAGGCATCCGTTGGGGGAAGGGCAAAGGTTTTAATCTTGCCGCTTAAAGATTGGATCTGGGCTTCTGCGGCTTCATCCGTAAAGCAAATAACGGAAGCGTCTCGTGCTAAGACTTCCTGCATATTGGATATGGTTTTCTCAAACCATGCATCTTGGGGCGCCAGGACGATCACGGGAACATCCTCATCAATCAAAGCAATGGGCCCATGCTTCATTTCACCGGCCGGATAACCTTCCGCATGAATGTAGGAAAGTTCTTTCAGCTTTAAAGCGCCTTCCAAAGCAATGGGGTAGCTGGTGCCCCGCCCTAAATATAACGAACTATGAGCAGCGCGAATGTGATGGGCCAAATCATGGATTTGATCATCCTTTTGCAAAACCTTCACAACATGGGACGGCACGGACAAGAGGCTTTGAACAAGGGTATGCTCTTGGTCTTCGGTCAAAACTCCTCGGGCCCGGCCCGCTGCGATGGCCAAACATGCCAACACAACCAATTGACTGGTAAAGGCTTTTGTCGAAGCAACCCCAATTTCTGGCCAAGCTTGGGTCAAGATAACATTTTGGGCCTGACGAGCCATCGAGCTTTCAGAGGCATTCACTAGAGCCAAGGTATGATGCTTCTTTTCAAGGGCCAATTGCAAGGCGCACAAGGTGTCGATTGTCTCCCCCGACTGAGAAATGAATATCGCCGCTCCACCCGGCGTTAGGTGCGGATCTCGATAGCGAAACTCAGAGGCGATCTCAACATCAACGGGCAGATGGGCAAATTTCTCAAACCAATACTTGGCTGTTAAACCTGCCAGAAACGCTGTTCCACAAGCGATAAATGTGAGGCGTGGAATTTCCTTCCAATCGAACGACAACTTTGGTAAGTGGATGGTTTGGGTCGGTTGATCAATCAGAGAATTCAAGGTATCGCTGATTGTTGTCGGCTGCTCAAATATTTCCTTCAGCATAAAATGACGATAAGACCCTTTGCCGACCGTATCCCCTGAAAGCAAGGATATGCGGATGGGGCGCTCGACCCGTGTATCCGTATGATCATAGATCTCTGCCCCCTCCTTCGTAATAACAGCATAATCCCCTTCTTCGAGGTAACAGAGCTGCTGGGTCCAGGGGGCCAATGCCAACGCATCGGAACCAATCGTCATTTCTTGGTCCCCATACCCAATGACGAGTGGGCTTCCGCGACGGGCAACAATCATGAGATCAGCATGGTCTTTGAACAAAATAGCAAACGCAAAAGCGCCGGTAAGCTCTTTCAAAGCAACTTGCACCGCCTCAAGGGGTGTTTTTCCTTCATCCAGGTAATGGGTCAAGAGATGAACGACAACTTCTGTATCTGTTTGGCTTGAAAAAGAGTGGCCTTTAGCCATCAGCATCGCCTTCAATTCAGCAAAATTTTCGATGATGCCATTATGGACGACGGCAACATGCTCGCTGGCATGAGGATGGGCATTTTCTTGGGTAGGCGCACCGTGGGTCGCCCAACGGGTATGACCAATACCAAGTGTTCCAAGAATGGGGCTATGCCTCACCAAATCTTGCAGCTGTTGCAGCTTGCCTTCAGCACGCCGCCGTTCAATACCTTTTTCCGTTAATGTCGCAATACCCGCTGAGTCATAGCCACGGTACTCAAGGCGCTTCAGTCCCTCCAATAACCTTGGCCCGACGTTGCTTTGACTGATCATTCCAACAATACCGCACATGGGTTTCTCCTTATTTATATCGCGCTCGGAACTTTGTCGCCCAAGTTAGTTTATTTTGTTGAGGTTGTCGGGCAATCGCTAACGCATTCTCTGGCACTTCCGAATTCACAACACTGCCTGCCGCCACAATGGCGCCAGCCCCAATGGACACGGGCGCCACAAGACAACTGTTGGACCCGATATAGGCGCCATCCCCAATCTTGGTTGAGGATTTTATAAAACCATTGTGGTTACAGGTTATGGTTCCCGCACCAATATTCACATTTTCTCCAATGGTGGCATTCCCCAAATAGGACAAGTGCTTTGCTTTTGTCTTTGATCCTATGGTGGTACTTTTGATCTCAACAAAATTACCAATGGATACGTGATCCCCTAAAATGGCCCCTTCCCGCAAGTGCGCAAAAGGACCCACCGTTACATCATGACCAAGGGTGGACTTCTCAATGTGACACCCAGGCAAGATCCGTACCCGGTCTCCAATCGTCACCCCTTCCCCAAAAGTTACATTGGGACTGATGGTGACATCCCGCCCTAGGCGCGTATCGTGGCAGAAAAAGACACTTGCGGGATCTGTCAACGTCACACCTTGCTCCATAAACCGACGTCGCCATCGGCGTTGCAAAGCGCCTTCTGCGGCAGCGAGATCAACGCGGGTATTAATGCCTTGAAGCAGATCTGCTGGTAACTCAACGACCCAAGAATTCACCCCTTCCTTTTTAGCCAGAGCCACAATATCTGTCAGGTAATATTCACCCGCTTCATTATTAGGAGTAAGCCGAGAGACAAGACGCGCCAACAATGCGCCATCCGCAACAATGACGCCGGAATTACATAAGGGGATCGCTCGTTCAACGTCTGAAGCATCCCGATGCTCGACAATGCGGTCAATCTTCCCCGAGGCATCCGCCACAATACGACCATAATGGCCAGCGTTCTCCGGACACATACCAACCACGGTGATACAGGGTGAGGGACGCTGTTGATGCTGCGCCACAACAGTGGACAAGAAATCTGATTCCAGCAAGGGGGTATCCCCACAAAGAATTAGAACCGTTTGAGATGCTTCGGAAAGAGCCTCCAGGCCAATTCTTACCGCATCTCCTGTTCCAAGAGGTTTTGGTTGAACGGCGGTGCTCACAGCGCGCCCCCCCTGAACAGCCTTCACATCCAGAGTGGGAGAAATGACCACAACGGCCTTATGAGATAGATCCGTCGTTTGCATCCCCAAGGCTGCATCCATCACATGATGAACCATCGGCTTACCGCCGACAGGGTGCAGAATTTTAGGTAAATCAGAAACCATACGTGTCCCTTGCCCAGCGGCAAGAATAAGAATTGCAACCATGTTCTTTTCCCTAATAACTTTAAGCTGTTAACGCTACTTTTAGCACAGCTTCCCTTTAAGAAAGCAGCTAAAAATGTGACAAAAGATTTCGAGGACAAGAAAATTCCTGAGATTTGGGTAATTGATTCCCAATTTGCAACGGTATAGAATTAAATTAGGGTGCATTAATCATTAATTTTAAGGAATTCAGCCATGTCGCTTCTTCCACGTTCACTCCGCCGCCCTTCCCTCTCAAAGCTTGCTCTTCTGACGTTTGCACTGGTGCAAACGATATTTCTCACCCGTGCCATGGAAGCGGAGCACTATGATATATGCATGCAAGAAACTCTTAAAGGCCATACCTTCAACCACGATCACTTTACTGAACCACAAGAAGGTACAATCCCTCTTTACGATATAAAGCAAGCGTCTTCAGATCGCACTTTTCAAATGCACCAAGAAAACATGAAGGATTTTCAAATACATCAGAGTAACCTGGAGGTTTTTAAACAATCTATTTTATTATCGGCCTCCATGACCGGCAATCCTTCCTCCTCTTACTGGGATTTACTCTATTATCCACGATCTCTGTTGGAAGTTGTGGGTAATGCCATACCAAGCCTGGGTTGGCCAAGTTTTTCTTTATTCTCAACGCCGATTTCCTCACCAAACCTTAATGCTCTTGATTCTGACAACCTTTTAGAGGACTTCCATCTCATTGAGGGCACATCAACGACATCAACGACAGTAACAACTTTATCAATACCCAATATCGATACCTCCCAAGACTGGAGTACCAAAGGTGCGGATGATTCCAGCTTTAATGTCACCAACCCTGAATTTCTAGGGTTATCTCTGGATGGGGGAGGCGTGCGCGGACTGATGATGGCGATGTGGATTGATCTCTTTGAGAGAAGAACGAATCAGCCTGTGAACAAAGTCTTTGATCTTATCGGAGGCACATCCATAGGGGGCATGGCTGCTCTTTTGTTAACTGCGAGCGATGATGGCAAAACCCCTAAAATGCGGGGAGACCAGTTGGCAGATTTGATAGAACACTCTGAACGCATCTTTCCTCAACGAAACAGATATAATTTTCCTGCAAGGCTCTGGGATGGGATTGAGTCGCTTTTCTATACGCGATACGAGCCTGGGTCTCTTGAAAACCTCCTAAAAGAAAAGGCGGGTGACCTCACGCTGGGCAGTACCTTGACCCGCACGCTCATAACCGCTGTGAATGCCGATACAGTCGCACCCCATATTTTTGATAGTTTTAACCCAATCGATAAAGTCTGCAAAGTCTGGGAGATGGGGCTTTGTACTTCTGCAGCCCCCACCTTTTTTCCGGCTCACCTCCTTTCAACCGATCAGAAATATTACATTGATGGTGGGATTGCCAAGAACAACCCTGGGCTTGATGTGCTCAAAGGACTCAGTGAGATGCCGAACTTTTCCGTCGATAAAACCGCTATATTATCATTGGGAACGGGCAATATGCCTCTCGGAAAAATTCCTGCTAACGCGGGGATAAGCTCGGTTGGAACGATTGTGGATGCCCTGATCGCAACCCAATCAAAGTCCGTAGAAATGACTTTGGGAGAGCTACTGCCAAATGGATATTCTCGAGCGAATCCAACGTTTGAGGTCACAATCTCCCTTGACCAATTGAACCCAGAAAGTCTCGCTCTCCTAAAAGCAGGCGCCGAGAGGGAATATGGGGTGATTGAGATGTTTGCGGAGAGCGACCTTATCCAAACGAAGTTGGAAAGAATTTCATAAATTGAGAAATTTAATACTCTCTATGAGAGTATTTTTTCTTGCTCCAAAGACAACGACCGGTTAAGCTCCTCTTAAAAAATAGGGAGCAAGCTCATGGTCGGACGTGTCTATTCAGTGGCCTTTCAAGGCGTGGAAGTTTTGGAAATTGACGTTCAGGTCCAAACCTCCGCAGGCGTTCCTGCCTTTCACATCGTTGGGTTGGGAGATAAAGCCGTTACGGAGTCACGAGAACGGGTTCGGGCAAGTTTTCACACCCTTGGCCTTGCGCTCCCTGCCAAACACATTACCGTTAATCTCGCTCCGGCAGATGTGCAAAAAGAAGGATCTCATTACGATCTTCCGGTTGCCCTTGGCCTTATGGTGATCATGGGCGTCTTAAGCCCGGAAGATATTGCCAATTATACCGCATTGGGGGAACTCGGGTTGGATGGGTCCCTCGCCCCCGTCTCAGGGATTTTACCCGCAGCCATTGATACGGCAGCCTTAGGTCGGGGACTTATCTGCCCTGCCGCCTGTGGAAGTGAAGCCGCGTGGGCCGGAGACCTTGAGATTTTAGCGGCCCCCAACCTTCTCTCCCTCGTCAATCACTTCAAAGGCACTCAAGTCCTTTCCCCCCCTCAGGCGAAAATTCCCGATTTATCCCTTAAAACCACCCTTGATCTCTATGACATTAAGGGACAAGAAATGGCCAAACGCGCCCTGGAAGTGACGGCGGCGGGTGGACACAATTTGCTGATGATGGGGCCGCCTGGTGCCGGAAAGTCTATGTTAGCAGCACGTCTACCCGGCATCTTACCCCCTCTTGAGCCTTCAGAAGCTCTGGAGGTCACCATGATCCATAGCCTTAGCGGAACGCTGCCAGAAGAAGGGTTGATTCGCTTACGCCCATTCCGGGATCCCCATCATTCCGCCTCCCTTCCCGCAATGATCGGCGGAGGCATTCGATGTAAGCCGGGAGAGATTTCTTTAGCCCATTTAGGGGTGTTATTCCTCGACGAATTGCCTGAATTTAACCGCTCTACCCTTGAAGCTTTACGCCAACCCTTAGAATCAGGGCGTGCTGTGGTTGCTCGAGCGAACGCCCACGTTACTTACCCTGCCCGTGTTCAAGTGGTAGCCGCCATGAATCCCTGCCGATGTGGCTATTATGGGGATACCGCCCGTGAATGTGCCCGCGTGCCCCGCTGTGCGCAAGATTATCAAAATAAGATTTCAGGGCCTCTTCTCGATCGCTTTGACATCACCATTGATGTGCCAGAAGTCGCAGCTTCTGACTTGGTGGGCAATCCGGCTCGGGAAAAAAGCGCTGATGTCGCTGCACGCGTTGCTTTTGCGCGTAATGTCCAACGGGAACGTTACAAGAAGATGACCCCAAAAATGAGTGTTTTAACCAATGCCGTTGCGGATGGCGACATCCTCCACACAGCGGCAACGCCTGATGAGGCGGGTCAATCCCTTCTCAGCCAAGCCATGGAAAAGATGAGGCTTTCCGGTCGTGGATACCATCGTGTGTTGCGGGTCGCCCGCACCCTGGCTGATTTGGATGGGACTGACGTCATCAGACGTCCCCACATTGCAGAAGCTTTGAGCTACCGACGACTGCCCCTGGTGAAAGAGTGAGGAGATATAAATGAAAAAACCTATAAAATTTGAAGACATTAAAAGTCAATGGATGAAAGATTATGATTTGGGACTCGAATATGAGATTGCCCTTGAGCTTATCCAAGCGAGAATAAATGCTGGCCTCACTCAAGAGGAAATAGCCATTCGTATGGGAACGACCCACTCTGTTGTCGCGCGTCTCGAAGCGGGGAGAGTACTCCCCAGTGTTAAGATATTAACTCAATATGCCACAGCAACAGGCAAGCATCTCTGCATTAGCCTTGAACCATCCAGGAATCCTCGTTAAGTGCGCTTTTCTGAAGTACTGACCTACTGGCGAAAGCCTCTGAACATCTTGGCTCAATTTTATATCGTTGTTTTTTATTCTTGCGCTAAGTCGAAAATCAAAATTTCAGCTTTTTTAGTGGCTATAAAATCAAGGGATTTGTCAAAGGATACCGCAGCACCATCGCCTTGGTTCAATACATTTCCATTCAGCGAGGCCTTTCCCCTTGCGACTTGCACCCAGGCTATTCGATCCAAGAGAAGGGGATAGGAAAAAGATTCCCCCTCTTCTAAATCAAGGACATACATCTTGACATCTTGGGCTATGATAAGGCTTTCCTCATCCCCCGTCTGGGACGCTACCAAAGTCAGTTGGCCACTTTTGCGCCTTTCTGAGAAATCTTTTTGCTGATAGGAAGGCTCCAAACCAATGCGCTCAGGGATAATCCAAATTTGTAAAAAATGAACGGGATGATCTTTTGAGGGATTAAATTCGCTATGGGTAATCCCTGTGCCCGCCCGCATCAATTGAACCTCGCCAGGCATAATGATGGAGCCTGTCCCCAATGAATCTTTGTGTTCCAAGGCGCCTTCCAAAACATACGAAATAATTTCCATATTCTTGTGAGAATGAGCGCCGAAGCCTTCACCAGGGGTAACTTGGTCTTCATTAATCACCCGCAAACTCCCAAACCCCATATGATCCGGGTCATAATAAGACCCAAAACTGAACGTGTGCTTGCTGTCCAACCAGGAGGTTTTCGTAGATCCTCGCTCAGCATTTTTGCGAATTGTAATCATAGGGTTCCTCATAAAACGACCGAAGCCTTCTTATAAAGATTCTAATTCATCATCTGTAAAGCTCGGGTTAATATACTAAAAACTATGGTTCTAAAGCCGTTGATGAGCAGTTCTATAAATGGCTGATTTATCCCTCTTTCCAATAGCAACAATTTGAACCACAATTCGATCGTCATATACGCGGTAAACCAAACGATACCCTGAAGCACGGAGCTTTATTTTATAACAATTTTTTAAGCCTACTAATTTATTTTTTGGGATATGGGGGTGCTCAATGACCTTAAAAAGCTTAACCTTGAGGTGCTTTTGGATTGAAGAAGGAAGGTCGTCCCACTCTTTTTTGGCAGATTCTAAAAAGGCAAGACTATAAGGCATGAATATCGACTTCAATTTCCTTTTCTTTTGCCCGAGCTTGAATGATCTTTGCCAGCTCAATATCATCGAGGACATCCATCATAGCTTCATAGGTCTTAGCAGGCACACAGTAAAAGACAGGCTCATTATGACTTAAAATAGCCAATGGTTCTCCATGAGCGCCATTAACAGTAGCCATAGGATGTTTTTTCAATTCAGTAATACTCGCCGTCAAGTTGGACAAAATTTGATTCATTTTTAAGCACTCCTTATAGTACACAATATAGTACATTACTAGGTACTTTTCAAGGTTCTAAATCATGCCGCTTCTAAAAGGCGATCAAGTTGCCTTTGGTCTAAGGGTTCAAACAGAATTTGGGAAAGATCGCCAGAGGCTTCATCAGGATCAACCGTATACACAGGAATCTGGTTTTCTTGGCAGAATTGAAGTTCTTGCCGCACACCCCATGATTCTTTCCACCCCTCCATGGTGACTACAATCATTCCCTTAGAAGCTTTGAGGAAGGTAAGTAAATAAGGAAAAATTATTTGTCGGCGCTCTTCTATTGAAGAGCAGTAAAGCGCTTCGGCTATTTTGATGGAATAAACGATGGGGGAAAATACATAAATGTCTTGGGTTAAAAACTCAACCGTTAGTTTGAGAGAGGTTTCAATACGGTAAGCTTCTTGTTCAGGCGTACCTTTATGAGGTCCAGAAAGATAATAGAATCCTTTTACCATGAGTGCCCTCCTTGTTAGAATCGACCATAGGATAGCCCGAAAGAACCTAAATTACCATCCATAAACGGCGATTGATTTGAACGGAAACCGTCCTCTTTATGCCAAAATACACCGAATGACCTGATTTAAGGTTTCTGGCGTTTTGGCAACTTCATCAGCTCCATGATCTCGTAAAGTCGCTTCATCATTGAAGCCCCAGGAAACACCAACAGCTTTGACACCTGCACTTTTAGCCATTGCCATATCCATCGACGTATCTCCAATCATAGCCGTTTTTTCAGGGTGAAATCCCATCTCTTTCAAAACACAGTTGAGTTTATCAGGGTGTGGTTTTCCTCGATAACCCCGATCAATGATATCTTGATCTGAGCGAATGGTTTTAAAATAAGACCCTATTTTGTGATACTCCATTAAAGCCCGGATAGGTGCCAAAGCGCGCGACGTCACGACCGTCAATACAAAATCCTTGCTAAGATCGTTCAGAAGATCTCGAATACCCGGATATAGCGGCGCATCTGACGGTTGATCACAAATCAAAGCATCGGTCATTTCATAAATATTAAGCAGATGTTGTCTGAATCCTCCCATATCTCCCCACTCCTCAAAAATAATCGGGGGATTGGGGTTTCCAAACACACGGTCCATATCCGAATAGGCAGGTATTTTGAGCCCCTTTTGTTGGCTATAGAGTTGGAGGGCTTTGTAACAAACAAATCTACTATTCCCAAGGGTTCCATCAAAATCAAAGGCACAAAGCATTTCTTATTCTTTCTTTAGTGTCATTCGTCGATTCTTATAAAGAAATGCAACGATCATCAATACGAAAAAGACCCACGGTCCAAACCACAGGGCGTAAGTGGAGAGATCCAGTCGAGGAATTATGACAACTTGTTTCCCGAATTGCCTCACGAGAGATTCCATAATTTGCTCGTCCGTTTGTCCCTCACTTAAAGCAATTCGAATCTCGCGTCTTAATTGCGCTGCTGCCTCGACGGGCGATTCGTCCAAGGTTTGCCCCTGACACGTTGGGCATAAAATCTTTTGACATAAAATCCGTGCCCGTGCCTCAAGTTGGGGGTCTGCCAGCTGTTCATGGGCATCAATACTAAGAGCTGGTTGTAATAGAATCATTAAGAGAGGGAAAACTTTTCTCAATGACCGAAACCGCTTGATTGTGCTCAGCACCCCGCCAAAGACAACAAGAAGAATCCCAATCCATAATAGGTTGATGAACGGCTTATAGTAAGCGTGAAGGCTCCATTGCCCCCCTTCATATTCTTCCCCTAACGTCACATAGATATGGTGCAATCGCCCAAACCCGACGGAACGAATGGCCGACTCCCCATGAATCACTTTTTGCGTCCAATAAAAGCGCTTTTCTGGCGTAAGGGTCGCGTCATCTGGATTGATCTTGAGGGTTGCTCGTTGGGCCCGATAGTTTGATCCCTCAAAGCTCACGACCTTCTGCAAGGAGAGTGAGATCGGCCCAACCTCAAAAGTTTCGCCCAATTTAACAACCTTGATAACCTCTTTTTCACCCAGACTAGAACCCACCATGCCGAGAACGGCCACGCCAATACCAAGGTGGGCAAAAATTGTGCCTGAAAGAATTTTCTTCTTTTTGATGGCATAGCCCACCGTCCCCAAGATGGCCCAGACGGCGCCAGAAAAAGCCGTCAAACCTAAAATATGCCGCATGCCAAAACCAAAATAGGCGACCAAAACGATAAGGAGTGTAAGGCAAAAAATGGGCAGAAGCCACTTTGAGGATGAGGGCGACAGATCTTTCCAACCATACCACAAACCAAAGCCGAGAAGCACCAACAGGGGAAGCATCATTGGGACAAAAGTGGCATTAAAATACGGCGCTCCCACCGTAATTTTCTGACCAAAAGCTTCCAAAATCAGCGGGTAAAGGGTACCAAGAGCGACCGTTGCTGTCCCTGCAATCAAAATTAACGTCATCAATAAAATGAGACCCTGTCTTGAGGAAGGCGTTGTCGTAATGGGGGAGCGCATCCCAGCAAAGCGCCAAATAAAGAGCCCCAAAGTCGGCAAAATCAAGAAGGATGACAAGATAAGGATGAAGGCGCCGCGCTCCGGATCAACGGCAAAGTTGTGAACGGATGTCAGAAGTCCTGAGCGCACCAAAAACGTTCCCAACAAACATAATGCAAATGTCAGAATGCTCAAAAAAAGCGTCCATGCCCGAAGTGTTTTCGTAACAGCCAAAGTGCACACCGCATGCACCAAAGCGGTTGCCGTGAGCAAAGGCATCAAGGCTGCATTTTCCACTGGATCCCACAACCACCATCCGCCCCATCCCAACTCATAATAGGCCCAATAGCTTCCCAGTCCTACGCCAAGAGTTAGGAAAGTCCAAGCGAACAAAACCCAAGGACGCAAGAAAGCTGCCCAGCTCTCCGGCATGTTTCCGTGAATCAAAACAACTACAGAAAAAATAAACGGAACGGCAAAACCAGCATAGCCCATGTAAAGAATGGGGGGATGAATGGCTAGGCTTGGGTCTTGAAGAAGCGGATTTAAATCCTGGCCCTGAACAGGGATGGGATCCGCAATAGCAAAGGGATCGCACGCCATCAACACGAAGAGCAAAAATCCAAAATTCATCAACCCCATCAAAGGAATTGCAAGGGGGTACGGCGCTTCAAGATCTTTGACTTGTCGCGCAATAACAGCCCCGTACAAACTCAGAATCAGAACCCAAAGAAGCATCGACCCTTCGTGGTTTCCCCACACACCAGATATTTTGTAGAGCAAGGGTTTTGCGGTATGGGAATGCATCACCACGGACAGAAGCGCGAATTGGTCCGTCACATGGGCATAAAGGAGAAGCAAAAAAGCAACCATCACAAAAGCCGCTTGCCCATAGGCCAAGCGATGGGCTGAAAAATATCGAGCGGGGCCGAAGGCTTGAAAAGCCGCCATCACCAATGCAATGCCCAATAAGGCTTGGCCTGTGTAAGCCAGCATCATGAGGAATTCCCCCCATCCGCTCGCCATTGACCATTGGCTTTTAAGGCTTCTGCTACCTCTCTTGGCATATACTTTTCATCATGTTTGGCTAAGAGGTGCGTAGCTTGAAAGACGCCATCCACCCAAACGCCTTCGGCCACGACACCTTGTCCTTCTCGAAAAAGATCTGGCAAGATTCCTTGATAGGATACGGGGATTGTTTGTAGATCATCCGTGACTTGAAAAGTGACCAAGAGATTATCATCATGACGATGGAGACTGCCCTCCACAACCAACCCACCCAGGCGGATCATCGTTGTGGGGTTTTTGGCCAAAACATCTGTTGGCATCATAAAAAATAACAGGTGGTCATTGAGCGTTGTCAAAACAATCATCGTCGCGCCGCCCAAAAATAAAGCGATGAGGCTTAAATACCAAAAGCGCCTATGCTTCGGCTTCATCAGATTTCCATTTTTCTAAATCAAGCCATGCTTTGCGATCTCTTTGAAGCGTCCAAAGGAGCAGGGTTGTGAGAACGCTGCCCGCAAAGATAAAAGCACCAATAATATAAAGAACGTGTTGAGATGAAAAATCCATTAGGCAGCCTCCTTATCCTGTGAGGCGATCCATTCACGAACCTGAAGAGCGCGAACTTTGCGCCGATTCAGCTCTGTTCGAAAGCGAATGATGGCGATCACGAATCCATAGAGGGCAAAGGCCACGGCCATACACAAAAGAGGCGCGAGCATCGTCCAATGAACTGCTGGTTTTGCGAACCGCAGGACACTGGCCGGTTGATGGAGCGTATACCACCAGTCCACTGACCATTTAATGATTGGCACATTTACCCACCCCACAAGGGCAATGACGGCACCAGCCGACAAGCCCTTTTCCTCTTCCTCAAACATTGTGACAAGGGCCCAATATCCCAGATACAAAACGAGCAAGAGAAACATCGATGTCAAACGCGCATCCCAAACCCACCAAGCCCCCCAGGTGGGTTTTCCCCAAATGGCGCCAGTTCCCAAACTGATGAGCGTAAAGGCCATTCCAATAGGAGCAATGGATTTAGTCAGTATGTGAAGGAGGGGTACCCGAGCCACAAAACCCCACCCACTTAAGATTGCCATGGCTGTATAAACACCCAAAGCTCCCCAAGACGCTGGCACATGAACGTACATAATGCGCACACTTTCTCCTTGCTGGTAGTCCGCGGGCGAAACCACAAGCCCCAGAAAAAGACCTACACAAGCAAAGAGAATACCACCTGCTGCTACCCAAGGAAGCAAGGCTTCTCCCCAGCGTAAAAGAGATTTAGGATGCGTAATGTGTCGTGTCATAAGTTAAGTTCTACCGCAATGCCAGCCGTAATGCAAAGGGACAAGAAAGCCATGGCAGGACAACACTCATGGAGAAGGAGCTTCCCTGGTATGATGTTATAAATTATGACATAGCTATGTGATAATTTATAACATCACGCAGTGTGCAAGTTGTTTATGTAGTTGAAGAGGCAGGTTCGCCTAGTTTATATATTTTTTGACGAAAAATTTATGAACCAAGGAGAACAGCATGCCTCTCGAAGAGTATATTATAACAGTTTTTTGTTTTGTCGATGATTTTTTGCA
>CAMCRD010000051.1 GCA_945877185.1 Candidatus Finniella inopinata
GGTGGATTGAGAAGTGTTTTGATATCTTTTGAGTAAGGGGATTTAGTTTCATTATTTTAGAATCCTTTCTTTGATGAGGAGCGATTCCAAAATGTAAGCTATTTCTCCTTACCTCTCAATACGTTGCTAAAAGTGACGGGTAGTGAGAAAAGATGCCTATAGTTATTACTGGGTATAGCAAACCAATCATCAAATTAGAAAAAACTGGTGCATTAGGAGCTGCATTGGCCATTGCAAGTGAAAATACGAAAAGATATAGGGTTATGGGTAAGGTTAAAATAAATAATACCAATAACCCAGCGCTTAAAATTTTATAATTTCTTTGTTTTAATAACCAATCTTTCATTTCAGAAAAACCTTTCAATCAATGTACTAATCATTTTCGTTCTAAAACACCCGCTAAAATCACTGCTTAGAGCGTAAAAATTTATATCGGGCAAATATTTTATTAACCCGAACTAATAGTATATATGGGAATTTGCAAGAATTATTGCAATCGAGCAACGAGAAATTTACGTACCAAAAATGGAAAGAAATTATGACGGTGATGGTGAGAAATTAGTGATTGTCTATAAACTCTAAAGGAGGAAATATTTGATAGCAAGCCAGAGAGTCTTTTCCTTGTCAAATGACACCTCTCAGTCTGTCAATCTGCATTTTTTCATTCTGTCATTTTGGATAAATCTAGAGTGCAACAGTCCCATCAAGAAATTTTTCCCTTCTCCCAAACGAAGCCTGTTTTAATAATCAAATTGCACACAACTTGCATCAAGTATAGCCTTTATACAATCTGGTTGTTTGGCAGGTTTCTGTTTTCTACGTTCTTTATTAATTTCGCAGCTCAATTCTCTCTTATATTTACTATCTGCCAGTCGGCGGATCACTAGTTGTATAGGTAGTGGGAAAGACGAAACATCAACAGCTCCTTTGGCTGTGCGCTTTGTTTCTTCAGCACTATTATATTCGCATAGGCGAGCTTGGAAATCTTCCGGTTCATTGTTATACAAAAAGGTTGATGAAAGTTCATTCCAATTGTAAGTTACAGAACCCATAGTTCTTTTCAGTTCTCCGTACAAACTGAAATGAAGTTTATGGTAGCCCCATACATCATTATGAGATGAAATTTCGCACCATTTCTTGCTAACTAATGCACAATTCCCAAGGTCTTTTATGGTAAGATCCCTAAAGACTTCAGTGTAAGCAAGTCTATCTGGATAAAACTCTTTAGCTACCTCCTTCTCCATAGCGTGACTAGAATGATAATTTAGCCCTAAGAGTGTTATTAAGATTGGGATAAATACTTTGTTTTCCATTAACATTTTCCTTTCATATAATATAATATAATATAATATTATATAATTTTATGCCATCAGTGTTTAGAATATAAAACTCATATAATACTTTATTTTAAAGAAAACAATATATTTTTGAAAATATATCTCCTTACATGACAATTTTTAAAAAAGGGCCTTAAGATAGAGATAGCAGAGCACCTCTAAAGCCCCCTCTTTTTATGTTTTTACTCTCTGATTTGAAAAAAGACCAAGTTGTTATACCCCTATCTTGAATAGGATGCGTATTCAGGCTAAAGTAAATCATACAATATTCATTAAAATTATAGAATGGGAAGACATGATCAAAGGACCTGGATTATTGCCATGTTCAGGGCAAAAAGCAAAAAACTTGGTTGTTTTGTTGCATGGGTATGGGTCGAATGGAGATGACCTTATCAGCTTAGCACCTTATTGGTCGAAAATGATGCCGGATACAGAATTTCTAGCCCCCAATGGGCCAGATGTTTGTGAAAGCTTTTCCTTTGGGTACCAATGGTTCGGCTTGAGAGAATTTACGCCTTCCTATGTACGTACAGGCTTGGATGCTGCTCGACCTGTTTTAAGAAAATATTTTCAAGAAATTTTGACGGAGCGGTCATTAACGCCGAAAGATCTCGCCATTGTTGGCTTTTCACAAGGGGGAATGGTTGCTCTGGATATGGCGTTTGCCTTAAAGGATTTACGAGGGGCTATCTGTTATTCGGGGGGATTCTATCCGCTTCCTGAGACCTCTCTTCCTGAGCCACAACCAGGCATCCTCCTTGTCCATGGCGATGCAGATACGTGCGTACCCTATGTTGCCTTTCTCGATGCCCAAAGGGACTTAAAAAAATTGGGTCTTCATCCACAAACATTGACCTGTCCTGGATTGGGGCATAGCATAGATGAAGAAGGGATCAAAGTCGGGGGACGTTTTTTGGTCGATCTTTTCGCTCAAGAACAGCCTGTTATATACATGAAACAGCAATAGGGATTATTCAAGATGGCGCGAAAAAAGATTGCTCTTATTGGCAGTGGAAATATTGGGGGAACGCTTGCCCATCTCATTGCCCTGAGAGGATTAGGTGATGTGGTTTTGGTTGATGTGGCGGAAGGGCTTCCTCAAGGTAAAGCCCTTGACCTCGCCCAAGGTATGGCGATTGAAGGGAACGCCGCATCCATTACGGGTGGCAACGATTACGCCCTCATAAAGGATGTGGATGTGGTCATTGTAACGGCTGGATTAGCCCGTAAGCCAGGAATGAGCCGCAATGACTTGCTGACCATAAACGCAAAAATTATTTCAGAGGTCGCCGGGCACATTAAACGCTATTGCCCGAATGCTTTTGTCATTGTCGTGACAAACCCTTTGGACGCGATGGTTTGGGTTATGCGGGAAGCCTGTGGCTTGCCCCATAATCGCGTTGTGGGCATGGCGGGAGTTTTGGACAGCGGCCGCTTTCGCTGTTTTCTAGCGGAAGCTTTAGGCGTTTCCCCTACAGATATCCAAACCTTTGTCTTAGGGGGGCATGGGGATGCGATGGTGCCATTGCCTCGGTATACGAGTGTTGCAGGAATTCCTTTGCCAGATTTAATCGCCAGAGGGTGGATTAGCCAGTCTCAAGTTGATGACCTTGTTGACCGAACGCGAAATGGGGGCGCAGAAATTGTAAACTTATTAAAGACAGGATCCGCTTTTTATGCTCCCGCAACTGCCGCTGTTACAATGGCAGAATCCTACCTCAAGGATCAGAAGCGTATATTGCCCTGTGCTGCCTGGTTAACAGGACAGTATGGCGTAAAAGATATGTATGTGGGTGTTCCTGCCATTATCGGAAGCCATGGTGTTGAGAAAATCGTTGAATTTGATTTAAGTCCCCTGGAACAAGATGCTTTCACAAAGTCGGTAGATGGGGTGAGATCTCTGATTGCAGAGCTCGAGGCGTAAGAGTTAGAAGGGTTTTCTTTATGGACATTCATGAATATCAAGCAAAATCTATCCTTGCCGAATATGGCGTGCCGATATTGCGGGGAAAAGTTGCCTACACCGCTGAAGAAGCGGTTAAGGTCGCTTCAGAATTAGGGGGCGCTTTATGGGTCGTCAAAGCCCAGATTCATGCCGGAGGACGCGGTAAAGCAGGTGGCGTTGTCCTTTGCCGTTCACATGAAGAGGTCGCCCAAGCAGCGAAGCGCTTATTCGGAAGCCGATTGGTGACTCATCAAACGGGGCCAAAGGGGCAGGAAGTTAAGCGTTTGTATATTGAGGAAGGTTGTGATTTTGTGTCAGAACTTTACCTAAGCTTGGTGGTTGACCGGACGCACCAATGTCTCTCTTTTGTTGTTTCTGAGGCAGGAGGAATGGACATTGAAGAGGTATCTCAAAAGACACCAGAAAAGATATTAACCTTACAAATCGACCCCGCTTCCGGTTTTCAGCCTTATCATGGTCGTAAAATGGCGTACGGATTGGGGTTAAAAGGAGAAGCCGTCAAGGCTTTAGGCCAACTTGCCCAGAACCTTTATCAAAGTTTTGGCGCGCTTGATGCCAACCTTATTGAAATCAATCCATTGGTTGTCACAAAAACAGGGGAGTTAGTGGCTCTGGATGCAAAGATGACTTTTGATGATAATGGGTTGTTTCGCCATCCTGAGATTGAACAGTTGCGAGATGAAGATGAGGAAGACCCCAATGAATTGGAAGCTGGCCGCCAAGGGTTAAGTTATGTGAAGTTGGATGGCAATATTGGATGCATGGTCAATGGAGCTGGCCTTGCAATGGCAACAATGGACATTATTAAACTGCAAGGGGCGGAACCAGCAAATTTTCTTGATGTCGGCGGGGGGGCATCCCAGGATAAAGTCGCAGCCGCCTTTAAGCTCATTCTGGCAGATTCCAATGTGGAAGCCATTTTAATTAACATCTTTGGGGGGATTATGCGCTGTGATATTATTGCTGAAGGAATTGTTTCTGCTGCAAAAGAAGTGAGTCTAACCGTTCCTATGGTGGTTCGGTTGCAAGGAACCAATGAAAAGGAAGGCAAGAAAATTTTGGCAGAATCTGAGTTAGCTATTATTTCTGCGGATGATTTGGGTGATGCAGCTGCTAAAGTGGCTGAAGCCGTACGAGAGGCTGCCTAATGTCCATTCTTATTGACCGCAATACCAAAGTTATTTGTCAAGGATTTACAGGAAAGCATGGGACTTTTCATTCTGAGCAAGCTTTAGCCTATGGAACCAAACTGGTTGGTGGGGTTACACCTGGCAAAGGAGGAACAGAGCATTTAGGATTGCCTGTCTTTAATACAGTCGGGCAAGCTGTAAAAGTAACACAAGCCACAACTTCTGTCATTTATGTTCCCGCAGACTATGCGGCAGATGCTATTTTTGAAGCCGCGGATGCTGGAATTGAATTGATCGTCTGTATTACAGAAGGTATCCCTATTCTAGACATGGTTCGTGTAAAACGCGCTTTAGAGGGGAAAAAGGTTCGCTTGATTGGCCCCAATTGTCCGGGCATCATAACCCCCAACCAATGTAAGATTGGCATTATGCCTGGATCCATTCACAAACCAGGCAAAATTGGCATTGTTTCTCGCTCTGGGACATTGACCTATGAAGCTGTGGCGCAAACAACAACTTCTGGATTGGGTCAGACGACGTGTGTTGGTATTGGGGGGGACCCCGTAAAAGGCATGCACTTTGTCGACGTTCTGGATTTGTTTTGGGCAGATGATGAAACTCAAGGAATTCTCTTGATTGGGGAAATTGGGGGACAAGATGAACAAGAAGCTGCTGATTACATTGCGCATCAATATAAGAAAGGCCACCATAAGCCCGTCGTTTGTTTTATTGCTGGAATGACAGCCCCTACAGGGCGCCGTATGGGACATGCCGGAGCCATTATTGCAGGAGCAGGAGCCAGTGCAGGTGAAAAGATCGAAGCTTTGCGTAAAGCCGGTGCGCATATAGCTGCCTCTCCAGCAGAATTAGGAAGCACAATGGTTAAAGCAATACAAAGAAGTGATGAAGTATGATGAATAGATTTCAATTTTTTCTAGGCATTTGTATAGCGTTTTCTTCTGCAACCCTGGCGACACAAATAAAAGATCCAGAAATATCGATAGATCAAGCAGATACAGATGACGCAGACGAAACAGAAGACACGGACGATCAACCAAACCAAGCAGATCAGAATAACTCTGACCCTGATCTTGTAAAGTCTGTTGAAGAGGCCCTCAAAGCTATTGCAAAGGGATCTCCGCAAATTAATGAAGACTCTTTGCGTGTTTGGAAAAATTTCACAGCGACCTCAAAACCCGTCCATTATACCTATCGATTTTGGGGACGTCAGATTATTATGTGGCTGAAAAGTGAAAAGAAAATGGCTTTTCAGTCTGAAGCACAGGTGGGAGAAGTCTTTAAAATCCTTTGGCGCAAAGGGCTGATTTCTAAAAATGCGGTCGTGCTTCTGATGGTAGATGTCTGGTCTTATTTGAGATATCTCGAAGGTTCTCCTTCATGGGAAAAGCGCCCAGAAGGTCGAGGTTCACAAGGAGGGACAACGCCAGCAACCCCTTCCGCTCGGCAAAAGTCAAATGAACGGTCAACTTAACAATCAATTCTTAACGTTTTTCGGGGTAAACTAGTTTATGTTAAGCTACTGAACCTAGAATGTACGGAATACAAGATAGCAGGAATGATGACGCAATCCACCCGGGATGAAGATAGTTTCCTTTACGGCGCTAATTCGCCTTTTATTGAGGCGCTTTACCAGTCCTATCGCCAAGATCCACAAAGTGTTTCGGATGATTGGCGACAATTTTTCTTCAGCCTCGGTAATGGCCCTGTACAAGATGACCGCCCTCCCCAATGGAAAAAACGTAAGGATCGTGCTGCTGCACAATCCCAAGAATCCAGCGAACAGAAAGGCGCTCCTCAAGTTACCCAAGGAATGTTGGATTCTTTGCGGGCGTTAATGATGATTCGAACCTTTCGTGTGCGTGGGCACCTTATTGCGAATTTGGATCCCTTGGGATTAGAAAGGCGTCATGGCCATCCTGAAGTTGATCCGGCATCTTATAACTTTGGTCCAAATGATTACGACCGTCCCATTTTCATTGATAATGTTTTGGGTTTTGAATGGGCTACCTTACGTGAGATTCTGGAGCGTTTGCGCACAACTTACTGTGATACGGTTGGTGTAGAATTTATGCACATTCAAGATCCAGATCAAAAATCTTGGATTCAAGAACAGGTCGAGAATACGAACCCAACACAACGCATTACAAATGATCAACGTAAAAAGATCTTGCGGGACTTAATTCACGCAGATGCCTTTGAGCACTTCTTGCATATAAAATATCCAGGTGAAAAGCGATTCGGTTTGGAAGGCGGGGAAAGTGTCATTCCTGCGTTGGAAGCGATCCTTCGGAAAGCAAGTAGCCAAAAGATTGAAAATATTGTTTTTGGGACGGCACACCGTGGACGTTTGAGTATTCTTGCCCATATTTTGGGTAAACCATTGCATACGCTTTTTGCGAAGTTTCATCATGACCCAAATTCACCTGGATTACTATATGGTTCTGGTGACGTAAAATATCATCTTGGTTTTTCTGGAGATCGGGAGATAGACGGTCGCCCGATGCATTTGTCGTTAACGTCTAACCCCTCCCATTTAGAAGCCATTAATCCAGTTGTTTTGGGGAAAGTTCGCGCTCAACAGACGCGACTCGGAGAAGAGGGACCCAACAAAGTCGTCGCCTTATTGATCCATGGAGATGCAGCCTTTGCAGGCCAAGGCCTTGTCGCAGAAACATTAGAATTATCAGGGTTAAAAGGTTATCAAACCGGCGGAACAATTCATCTCATCATTAATAATCAGATCGGCTTCACAACGAGTCCGCCCCATTCTCGTTCTTCCCCTTATAGTTCTGATATTGCAAAAGCCATTCAAGCCCCTATTTTTCATGTTAATGGAGATGATCCTGAAGCGGTTGTTTGGGTTGTCGAATTGGCAGCTGAATTTCGTCGCCGTTTTGTCCAAGATGTGGTGGTTGATATCGTTTGCTATCGTCGTTATGGCCATAATGAGATCGATGAGCCTTCCTTTACCCAACCAAAGATGTATAAGGCCATTGCAAATCACCCAACAATACGCCAGGTTTACACTCAAAAATTGATTGAGACAGGGGTGGTAACGCAAGAAGAGGCCCAGTCCATAGCGGCCCTTTATGAAGCAAAATTGAACCAAGGATATAACCTTGCGACACGCGCTAAAGAAGAAGCTCCTGAAGAGAAAATAGATTGGCTAGAGGGCGTTTGGTCTGGTATTCACTCTCCAAAATATTTTGAAGGGGATGACGTCCATACGAAAACAGGCGTTCCTTTTGAAAGGTTACAAGAAGTAGGGTTTGGCAATTTCCGAATTCCAGAAGGTTTTTCAATTCATCCTCGTATAGCACGCCAATTCGAAGCTAAGCGACAGATCATCGAATCAGGCGACGGTATAGACTGGTCCACCGGAGAGGCTTTGGCTATTGGAAGCTTGTTGCTTGAAAATAACCCCGTGCGTTTGAGTGGACAAGATTGTAGTCGCGGAACTTTTTCTCAACGCCATGCCGTTTGGATTGATCAAGAAACAGAGAATAAACATGTTCCTTTGAACCATTTAAAAAATGGGCAAACTCTGTTTCAAGTTGTAGATAGCCCTTTGGCAGAGGCATCTGTTTTAGGATTCGAGTATGGTTATAGCTTATCGAGCCCCCATACACTTACCATGTGGGAAGCCCAGTTTGGTGATTTTGCCAATGGGGCACAAGTGATTATTGACCAATTTATCTCTTCCGGTGAAATCAAGTGGCTTCGTCTGTCCGGATTGGTGATGCTGCTTCCCCATGCCCATGAGGGACAAGGACCTGAACATACCTCCGGGCGCCTGGAGCGATTTTTGCAACTCTGTGGTGAATCCAATATGCGAGTGGCCAACTGTACAACGCCAGCAAATTACTTTCATATCTTACGTCGTCAGGTGCGCAGTGATACGCGCAAACCTCTCATTGTGATGACGCCAAAGTCTCTCTTGCGGCATCCTAAGGCTGTTTCCTCCCTTAAAGATATGCAGACGGGAACATACTTTCAACCTGTCATTACAGATGATGTTGTAACAGGGCCAAAAACACAACGGGTGGTTTTGTGCAGCGGTAAGGTTTATTATGATTTATTAGAAGAGCGTGAGAAAAAGGGAATTCAGAATGTCGCGATTATTCGCCTCGAGCAATATTACCCTTTTCCGCATAAACAATTGCTAGAAGCCTTGAGACCTTACAAAGCCGCCCCACTGATTTGGTGTCAGGAAGAACCCATGAATATGGGGGCGTGGACATTCTTGGATCGTCGCTTGGAAGGTGTTTTGAATGAGCTGGGGGCAAATCACCCACGTCCGACATATGTAGGACGAGTAGCTTCAGCTGCAACAGCAACGGGTGACTTGAACCGCCATATCGCAGAACAACAGCAATTGGTGGCACAAGCATTGTCCTTGGCATCGTAGTTAAAACAGGAAAGGGAAGAGAACATGTCGTTAGGTGAGCTTCGCGAAATTAAAGTTCCGGCATTAGGGGAATCGATCCGCGAGGCCACGGTTACGCAGTGGTTAAAAGGGGTCGGGGACCCGGTGAAAGCTGACGAAGCTTTGGTTGAGCTGGAAACGGACAAGGTTACTCTCGAGGTTGCTTCGCCGTCTTCAGGTGTTTTAAGGGAAGTCCGCATTCCTAAGGGAGGCACTGTATCTGTTGGGGATTTGCTCGGTTTTGTTGGACCAGGAGAGGCTGTAAAGCAAGACGGTGGAGAAAAAATACTCCAACTGATGGAAAGGGATGAAATAAAAACAGCTGAAATAAAAACAGAAATGACCACTTTTGGTGCTTCTGCAATTCAACAGAAAGCCCCCGTCACCCCAAAACCCCTTGAACAAAAAGGGACAGTCATTGAGGAGCTAGCGCCTTCCGTTCGCCGACTATCTGAAGAATTAATGCTGGATACCAAGGAGATGGTTGGAACCGGTAAAGATGGCCGCATTACCAAAGAAGACGTTATCATCTTTTCAGAAGGCAAGACAGCTTTAAAGAATGAGTCCTCAACAGGGGTATCACAAATCGCCCAGCAGTCTCCCCGAATTTCCGACCACCGGGAGGAACGGGTAAAAATGACCCGTTTGCGGCAACGTATTGCGGAACGTCTAAAGCAAGCTCAAAATACGGCCGCTATTTTGACGACCTTTAATGAAGTCGATATGTCTTTCATCAATGCCATTCGGGGAAAGTACAAGGAAGATTTTGAAAAAAAACACGGTGTGCGATTGGGAATGATGTCCTTTTTTGTGAAAGCGTGTGTTCAAGCATTACGAGAATTTCCAGCGGTCAATTCGGAAATTGACGGAGATGAAATTATCTATAAAAACTACTATGATATTGGGGTTGCCGTCTCCACGCCTCAAGGGCTTGTGGTTCCCGTGGTAAGAGATGCGGATATTTTAACTTTTGCTGAAGTGGAAAGCACCATCCTATCATTGGGCCAAAAAGCCAAGGATGGAAAACTAACGATTGCTGAAATGACGGGCGGAACTTTCACCGTAACGAATGGTGGGGTGTTCGGGTCCTTGTTGGCAACGCCCATCTTAAACCCCCCTCAAACGGGTATTTTGGGGATGCATAAAATGGAAGACCGTCCCGTGGTGATTAATGGAAAAATCGAAATTCGATCAATGATGTACGTGGCCTTGTCTTATGACCACCGTGTCATTGATGGCCGCGAATCCGTCAGCTTCCTCGTTCGGGTGAAAGAAAATTTGGAAAACCCTGAACGTCTATTGTTGGATATGTGATGTATGGAGCATATTTCTGGAAATGATGAAAAAATCACTTTCATTACTAATAACCCGAGTTATGAATTAACCCCATACAAATACCGCTAAATATCAACAGGTTACGTCATTGCGAGGAGCAAGGCGACGTGGCAATCCATGTATTTTAAATATTAATCAAAAAACTACCACCTCTATTCAGAGGTGGTAGTAAATGGTGCTTCTTACCGGAGGGATGAAATCTTATTAAACACAAAGTACGTATAGAAAGCATCCTGTTCTTGCAAAATCTCCAAGCAAGACCCTACAGGAAGTTCTTGCTTATAAGCTATGCGTACTAATGGCAAGCCTGGATTGCCTTGTGGCAAGTATGCACAATGAGAAGGCTGGAGGCTATTTCTTATATCCTCTGGAAAGTTATTTTTTCTTAAAATCCACAACCCAGTATGATGAAGCGTAACCATAGTTGACATATTTTCTATTACGGAGCCATCCGATATGTATTTATAACCAAAAGCAAAATTAACCGTAAGATTTGAGTTATTGTAAAACTGGAATACAATCGGGTTTTGACACAATTCCTTGAAAATGCATCTATATAAACCACCCGTACGTTGGCTTTCTAGTATTATATGTTGTTCCCAAAGTTTGTCATCATAAGACATATTGTGTATTGCCCAATTTACTTCTGAAATATTCACTAACTCTCCAGGAGAAAGATAACTGAAAATTTCAAGGAGGGTCTCATCACTAAGACCTATCAAACATGGCTGATTACCTTCAGGCACACCATGAGAAACTTCAATAGAAGATCTTGAAATGTCCGGCTGTTCTCCATTTTTCTCCTCCGCTCCTTGCGCAAAAGTGGCAAAACAAAGGCTCAAAAACCCAGCGACAAATAGCTGCATGCTGCCGCTCTTAACTTCTTTTCTTTTTTGATATTGTATCATTTTAAATTATCCAATTTTTCTAAAATATAATTTCTAATTAATAACGAAAATAGTTTATAAAAAATAAAAATTAATGTCAATATAATTTAAAGAAAAGTAATAAAAAACATTACTTCCCATACTCGAGCGTGATTTATTATAAAATAGAAACAAAAAAATTTAAAAAATAAACTCAAAGATACCCCGATATTAATCTCTTCTCTCCCTAAGAAGCGGTAGTCAGTGGACAACCCTCCTTTGCAGGAGTATCTTTAAACATAAGAAAGTTAAGGCAGCAGCAACAGGAAAGAAATTTGAACCATGAGCGAACACGTCACGGATTTATTGGTCATCGGGGCTGGTCCCGGCGGGTATGTTGCTGCGATTCGAGCCGCTCAATTGGGAATGAAGGTTGTCGTCGTGGACAAGCGCCCTATGCCGGGCGGTACTTGTTTGAACGTGGGATGTATCCCCTCTAAGGCGTTGCTTCATTCTTCCCATAAATATGTAGAGGCTAAAAACCACCTCGAAAACCATGGTGTTGATGTGGAGCGCGTTCGACTTAACTTAAAGAATATGCTTGGGCGTAAAGATAATGTTGTCGATGAATTAACAAGAGGGATTGGCTTTCTGTTTATCAAAAACGGCGTAACCTTCATTCATGGAACCGCCCACATTAAGTCCCAAGGAAAAATTCAAGTCACAACCGCAGCTGGGGATTTACAGGAATGGGAAGCGCGTCATACCCTCATTGCAACCGGCTCAGAATCTTTTGTTCCCGATGGATTTGAGATTGATGAAGAGCGCATTATTTCATCAACAGGGGCGCTAACCTTACCAAAAGTCCCAAAACATCTTGTGGTGGTTGGCGCCGGTTATATCGGGTTAGAACTTGGCTCTATTTGGTCACGGCTTGGGGCCGGTGTTACCGTTGTTGAATACCTCGACCACCCCTTGCCGACCCTTGACCGTGAAATGGCCGTCTCTTTACAAAAATTTTTATCCGATCAAGGATTGATATTCCGGTTTGGACACAGAGTCTCCAAGATTATTAAGAGAGATAACGAGGTTGTCTTGCATCTCCATCCTTCTCATTTAAAAACCCTGGAAGAACCGGAAATCATGACGTGTGATGTGGTCTTGTTGTCCATGGGCCGTCGTCCTTACACCCATGGTTTAGGGTTGGCGAATGTCGGCATTATGGTTGATGAGAAAGGGTTTATTCCCGTCAAATCCCCCACCTATGAAACGGCATGCCCGGGGGTATATGCCATCGGAGACGTCATACCAGGCCCCATGTTGGCCCATAAGGCGGAAGAAGAAGGCATTGCCGTTGCCGAACGTATTGCCGGTAAAGCGGGCCATGTGAATTATGGCGTTATCCCTGCTGTGGTCTACACGTCCCCGGAAGTGGCGATGGTTGGGAAAACAGAAGAGGAATTAAAAGCAGAGAAGATAAGTTATAAGGTTGGGAAATTCCCCTTTTTGGCCAACAGCCGGGCCAAAGCTGTCAGCAACACGTCCGGGTTTGTCAAAGTTTTAAGTGATGAGCGCACCGACCGTATCTTAGGTGTCCATATTATCGGCGAAATGGCGGGAACGATGATCGCTGAAGCGGCATTTGCGATGGAAATGGGGGCGTCAGCCGAAGATATTGCGCGCACCTGCCATGCCCATCCAACCCACTCAGAAGCCCTGAAAGAAGCAGCCATGGCAGCTTATGGGAAGCCGATTCATATGTGGAAGCCGGATGGTTCACCATAAAAGAGATAGGGGGATTGCTAATATTTTCTCAGATAAGGGTATGATATTTTGTCCGTTATAGATAACCACTCCTTTCACAAAATCAGTTCCAGTTTGCGATTCAAGAAGTTTCAAAGAGGACCAGTCTGACGGCGAAAGCGTCGTTTTTGCCTTTACTTCAATTCCAACAATTTGACCTTTCATATTTTCAACGATAAAATCAACTTCCTTTCCATCAGTCGTTCTCCAATAATAGAGCTTAAGGTTTTTTGTGCTCCAGGATAGCTGCTTTTGGAGTTCGTTAAAAATCAATTGCTCAAATAGGATACCGCGCATATTTGGGTCTGACATATCGGCACTCAAAATATGAGACAACATTCCAGAATCGATCAGATATATTTTTGACGACTTGACCAGTCTCTTTCCTAAATTTCGATGCCAAGGGGGCAACGGACAAATCAAAAACATCATTTGTAATAAGGCAAGGTATTTCTTTACCGTAATGACAGTACTTTGCAATTTTGTCGCCAAATCTGTTGTATTGACGGTACTCCCACATCGATACGCAATGTGTTTTAAAAGATTATGAAGCAGAAGCGGTTGTTCAATGCCGCTTAAACCTCAACGCCGCATAAAACTACCCCACTTCCGCCCGTTAAAAATGCTCCATCAATTGCACAGGCATATTTGTTCGCCCCCCTAAATTGAGGGTTTTGAAAGAGATTTTTTTCTTGTTGTGAGAAGATGTGCTGTCTTTGTTTCTGT
>CAMCRD010000052.1 GCA_945877185.1 Candidatus Finniella inopinata
ACATACACGACATAGATCAATTCCGAATTTCTTCGCAAATATTCTGGCTGGATTGCTGGCTTATATTTTTAAACCCAAAAAACCAACGGTTTCTTTTGCCCAGACTATTACTCATAAATTTTTGCTTACGTCGAGCTGAGGTTATCTACATGAAAGGTCCCAGGAAAATGACAGCTTTAATTGTACCACTTTATGCATTCTCAGCATAAATTGAAAGGGAACGTATGGATCTAAATTCCTGAAAACTTACAACCCAAAAGTATTACTTATCCGCGGTTTTTTTGAGTTTTGTCTTCTGTTTATCCGTGTTTTTGCCCACTTCTTTTCCAGCAAAGCCTCCGGCTATCGCACCTACACCAGCGCCAATCAAAGCCCCAGGCGCTCCGCCACACTCAGCACCAATTAGACCGCCGGCAGCTCCGCCAGCTACCCCTCCGGCAATCATTCCTCCTGTTTCGTTATCTCCTTGGGGGGTGGAACAAGCTGATAAAGAAATTCCTACGATACACGTTATTATAAGGTGGTTATTCATAGCTTTCTCCCTTTCGTTCTAAAACCCCTAAATTAGAATTTTAGTTTAGAACATAATGACTATATCACAAATTCAATTTAATGGGAAATTTGGTTTTAAAAAGGTCGTCTAGTTGTTTGGAATGGAAGGCTGAAAGCTCTTATCCAAACCCCTATCATCAGGGCAAACCATAGCCCTTAACGAAATGACAATTTGCGCCGTCTCTAGGAATCTTTTTCAGGATTCCTCTAAAATCTCGCAAAATCGCTTGGCAAAATCTTTAAAGGCTTTATTAACCATAGGGGTGAGAAGGCTTTGGCGTTTATCGTAAACGTCGGATGGAGCGTCTGCATTATGTTCTACCCACATCATGCCAGTTTTGAATTCTTTTGGATCTTGTATAATATGGTACTCCTCCCCCCATTTTGCAATGGGAAGAGCACGTGCTTTCGTTTCGCTCATTTTAATCGTTGGAAGAAAAGGCTTATCACTTTTATCTACGCACTTCAGAGCGACCTCCCAATCTCTCCCTGTTTGTTTATAGGAGACGCTTCTGCGATCCCGTTTTGTTTCACGATTTACAAAAGCATCAAGCATTGCATTTGTCATTGTTTGTTTTCCTGATTCGCTAAAATGATTCACGTGTACAACACCTTCGTGAAAAATAAGAAAGATACCTTCTGTTATCACATCTTGATCGCGAGGGAATAATTTTGGAAGAATGGGATAAATTTCAGCAGATGCCCGGAAAACGCACTCTTCATAAGGGTTACTCGCAATTGCATGGTCCATATCATGCATCAACATATAAAGAGTTCCATTGTCTGAGGAGTTATGGGGATCCTTTTTCGTGCCTTTTTCTCGTCGGTTGCAGTGAATATCCAATGAAGCTAGCCACACTGGATAATCCCCGTTTCCCACGTATTGTTTGGTGAATGTTTTTGTCGAAACCCCACGATTTTCAGCAGTTTTATCCGGGTGATTATAAATAATGAATATGGGGGACTTCTTATCGCTTAGAAGTTCATCCAGATCGTAAAAATTCTTTTCCAAAAAAACGTTAGGAGCAGGAAAATCGATGGAGTGTTCATATTCGCCAAATAATTCATTTTTGTAGTGGCTTGTAAGGTACGCAAGCTTTAAGTTAAGTTCACGAAGACAAATCTCTGATAGAATTTTATCGGTATCCTTCTTTTGTGCATCTACCCAAATTTCACTAAGTTTTTGAAGGTAAGTATTGAGATTGGGATGGGACGGGTCGCTTAAGAAAAAATCCCTAACGATGAGGACACCATCTTTAAAAGCCTCTAAAAGAGCTGGATTATGTGTTGTAACTAGAGATCTTCGTAGGGCCGTTAGGGAAATTATAGGATCATCTTGCCTGGTATCCTTGCAAAGCATATCGAAAGATCCCCTGTAAACGGAACACTGCTGCAAAATGCTTTTTCGAATATACTTGTCGTGCGGCAAAGCATGGAGATTAAGTTCATCTCTCATTATACTCGTATCCTCCGTTCCATGAACGAAGGAGGCTTTGAGAATCAAGAGAAAAAGAGAAAAAATCCAGGGTTTCATTTTTTATTATTTTTTTGAGGGGTATTTTATACCTGCAATTTAGTACATGGATTCCTAAATTGCACTAAAAAAGAGGGGCGCTTTTCCCAAAACTTATGTTTTCTTAAGCGCTTGAATAAGTTATGAAAGGTAAGAACAAACTGAAAAGCGTTAACCGAGAGAAACCAACCATGTCCTCAGGCATCTTTATCATCGGCGGGCCAACGGCGAGCGGCAAGTCGGCCTATGCCCTTGATCTGGCCAAGCGAGTTGATGGGGAGATCATCAATGGGGATAGCATGCAATTGTATCGCCATTTGCACATTCTCACGGCGCGCCCCACAGAGATGCACGGCATTCCCCACCACCTTTATGGCATCTTGGAAGGAAATCAAATCAGCTCGCTGGGTTGGTGGTACGCGGCAGCTTGCAAGGTTATCCAGGATGTCCAAAGTCGTGGGAAGACGCCCATTGTGGTTGGAGGAACGGGGTTATATTTACGCGCACTCACACGCGGGTTATCGCCGGTGCCAGAAATCCCGGAATCCATTCGCCAAGAAGCGCGTCATTTAGCACAAACACTTTCCGAAGAAGATTTTTTTGACCTTGTTACCCGGGAAGATCCTAAGGTTAAAGAGGTGCTTCATCCAAATGACACACAGCGCCTTACCCGGGCTTTGGAAGTTGTGCGCGCCACCCATACGTCTATCCAAGATTGTCAAGGCCAGCCAAAAAAAATACTGGATTTAGAATACCAATACTTTGTTCTTCTTCCGCCAAGGGATGTGCTGTACCAGCGTATTAATGACCGTTTTATTTGGATGGTTGAAAACGGCGCCTTGAAAGAAGTCGAGGATTTACTCAGCAAAAATATTGATCCGGATTCTCCCATCTTAAAAGCCGTAGGTGTTCCGGAATTAGCCGACTATTTAAAAGGGCATTTACCTCTCGATCAGGCCATTGCTCTTGGGCAACAATCCACCCGACGTTACGCTAAACGCCAAACAACCTGGTTTACCCGCCAAGTGCCCGAAGCCAAAGTCACCCATTAAAAAAAACATCAAGTATTTTATTTGAGGCTTTCTATTGATGTGCTTGAAATTTGGATTAATATTGGATAATAGTAAGTTATACTCTTTATAAAAATAAATTTCGAGGAAATTAAGATTATGGATCAAGCGGCTATTCAATCGGTTGCGGCAGTTGCTGCCTCAGCTTCGGCGGTTCCTGAGGGGCTTTCCCTATGGATGATGTTCTGGGAAGCTGCACCAATTATTAAATTGGTTATTATTGTCTTGTTAGGAGCTTCCTTTTGGTGCTGGACGATCATTTTTCAAAAGGTTATCCGCTTGCGGCGTCTCCACACCACGGCAGAACAATTTGAGGAAGCTTTTTGGTCCGGGGGCGCTTTGGACGACCTTTATGATCGCATCAACAATCGTCCGCAAGACCCGTTAAGCGCTATTTTTTGCGCTGCCATGCGCGAATGGCGCCGGTCAATTTCAAAAGGCTTAGCGAGCTCAAATGATTCTCGCGGAACCTTGCAACAACGCATTGAGCGGGTGATGCAATTGACCCTTGGACGGGAAATGGATCGTCTCGAACGCCATATGGGCTTCTTGGCCTCTACCGGTGCGACTGCTCCTTTTATCGGGTTATTTGGCACGGTTCTGGGTATTATGAACAGTTTTCAGGCCCTTGCGACCCAACAAAATGCGAATCTGACGGTCGTTGCTGTTGCGCCAGGTATTGCTGAGGCCCTTTTTGCAACGGCTGTGGGTTTGGTTGCGGCTATTCCGGCTGTTATTGCCTATAATAAGTTGTCCAGTGATTTAAACCGATATGCCAATCGCTTAGATGCCTTTTCTAATGAGTTTAGCGCTATCATTTCCCGTCAATTTGAGGAGCAAGCATAATTCATGGCTGTTTCAATCAATCGATCTTCTGGACGATCAGGGCCACGCCGCCGTTCCACAGGGCAAGCTTTTTCAGATATTAACGTCACGCCTTTTGTAGATGTGATGTTGGTGTTGTTGGTGATCTTTATGGTCACGGCCCCTATGCTCACCGTTGGTGTTCCTGTTGATTTGCCAAAAACAATGGCTGCCAAAATGAACGATCAAGTGGAACCCTTAGTTGTTACCGTGGATGCCAACGGAAAATCCTACCTTCAAGAAACGGAATTGGAAGGGGATGCGTTGGTTGAGCGATTGATTGGGGTGTCCGGCAGCAATCCCGATGCAAAAATTTATGTGCGGGGGGATCAAAAAATCAACTATGGTCGCGTGATGGAAATTATGGGTGTTATTTCTGCTGCTGGATTTAATAAGGTTTCCCTCATTGCCGAGATGCCTTCAGGGCCTCCTAAGGGAAAGAACTTACAAGTTCGAAAGCCGCCCCTTCCTACTCTTGCTGCGTCCGTTCCTCAAACCAGTGGGAACATCGCGGCACAAGGGATACGGTCCTCTAGGGCAACAATGTCTCAGCAGCCAATGTCTGCTGTCATGCCGGTCGGCCAACCTCTTAACCCTGCTGCAAATCCAGTAAATGGCCCCATAATTATACGAGGCCAGTAACGCCGATGAAGCGTCCGCTCACATATTCTGCGTTGCTTCATTTAACAGTGCTCGTTTTGTTACTGATCGGATTTTATAACCCCTTTCAGAAACCGAAAGTGTCAGAAACGCCGGTTATGATTGAATTTGTTCAAGTAGGGGAACAAAGCGCAGCGCCGCTCTTAGCGCCGGAAGTGATTCAAGATGTGCCACCAAAACCGGAGCCTCCGAAGCCAACGCCGCCTCAACCGCAGCCACAACCTCTACCACAGCCGGAGCCCAAACCTGAACCTCCAAAGCCAGAGCCAGCCCCTGAGCCCCAGCCGGAGCCAGAGCCAGCAAAGCCGGAACCCAAACCTGAGCCTAAACCCGAACCCAAGCCTGTAGAGGCTGAGCCAATTCCTGACCCTACGGCAAAGAAGAAGCCTAAGGAAAAGCCAAAGAAAGAAGAGAAGCCGAAGCAGCAAAAGGCTGAAATTACATTGGACAAAAAGAAAAATTCGACACCAAAGACGGATGATAAAAGTAAGGATAAGAAAAAGAAGCCCTCGAAGAGTTTTGATGATTTATTAAACGAAATTGAAAAGTCGGATGATGGTGCTCCTTCTCAGGGGAAAGGGGCGCCTGCCTCGACCATTGGTCCTGTCCTCACCGCTTCTGAAAAAGATGCTTTGAGCCGCCATATGGCAAGATGTTGGCTTATTCCGGCCGGTCTTCGGGATGCGCGTGATATTCGTGTCCCTATTAAACTCAATGTTTCTCGGGATGGAACGGTTCAAAGAGCAGAGATTGTGGATAAAGGTCGAATGGTGAACGATTTGTCTTATCGTACGGCTGCAGAAAGTGCGAGACGGGCTGTTTTAGACCCTCGGTGTAGCCCATTGCCCATACCGCAAGATAAATATGAGATGTTTAAAGAATTTATATTTAACTTTGACCCCAAAGAAATGTTCTAATAAGGATGAGAGGAACCCTGCCCATGACAAGATTGATTTTATCCTTAGTATTTTTTGGTCTATTTTCTTTGTCCTATCCTGCCAGGGCCACCCTGGAAATTGATGTCACGCAAGGACAGATTGCGCCAACCCCTATTGCTATTCCGGACTTCATTGATGCGGGAGGAGGCGAAGATGAATTGGGACGGAAAATTGCTGCTGTTGTTGGCGATGATTTGGAACATTCGGGTCTTTTTCGCCTTATCAGTAAAGCAGCTTTCATTCAAGATGCGCCTTCTGCGCTTCAAGAGCCGCGATTTTCTGATTGGCGCGTTTTGAATGCGCAGTGTTTACTGGTTGCGCGTACCAGCAATTCTGGAGGTAAGGTTACCGTTGAATTCCGTTTGTTCGATGTCTATAACGGCACGCAAATGCTTGGGGTCTCCGTTTCCGCAAAGGAAAGCCAATGGCGCAAGATTGCCCATAGGATTGCGGATGCCGTTTATAACCGCGTTACGGGAGAAGCCGGATACTTTGATACAAGAGTTGCGTATATTGACGAAAGTGGTCCCAGAAGCAAAAAACGCGTGCGACGCCTCGCTATAATGGACTGGGATGGTCACAATAACGTCTATTTGACGGATGGGGTTCATATGGTTCTAACGCCTCGATTTGCCCCCAACGCAAAAGAAATTGCTTATTTGGCCTATGTTAATAAGTCTGCCCATGTTTATGTCATCAATGTACACACCCGTAAGAAGCGATTGATGGGACATTTCAAAGGCATGACCTTTGCGCCGCGGTTTTCACCAGATGGCCAATCCTTGCTCATGAGTCTTGCCCGAGAGGGGACGACCGCTCTCTATAAGTTGAACTTAAGTTCGGGCACTGTTAGCAGGCTTACGGATCATAGCTGCATTGATACGTCTCCTTGTTATTCGCCTGACGGATCTAAAATTGTTTTTACCTCTGACCGTTCTAGCCCTGAATCATGTCAAGAAAAAATCTATGTCATGGATGCAAATGGCGCCAATGTTCACCGAATTAGTCTTGACGAAGGTAAGTATTCACAACCCGCTTGGTCCCCGCGGGGAGACCTGATTGCCTTTACGAAGCAAGTGGGGGGCCGTTTTTATATTGGCGTCATGAATGTGGATGGAACAAATGAGCGCCTCATCGCAGATGGACATTTGGTAGAAGCACCCACGTGGGCCCCTAATGGACGTGTTATTTTATTTACAAAAGAAAGTGGCGGAAAGCGTGGGAACAGCCGACTTTACGCGGTGGATTTAACGGGAAGGAATTTACGGTCTATCAAAACACCTCGGGATTCTTCAGATGGGGCCTGGTCTCGGTTATTATCCGAATAAGGAAGTAGCCCCCGCCATCCAAAAATCGGTTTTTTAGCCGATGATCTTTAGCGTCTTTTTAGCCCTAAAATTTTCTTCGATAGGGTAGAGACTGTCGGCAGAAATTTCGAGTTTAAAAAATTGCTCAAATCTCATGCCTAAATTTTCTGGTTTTTGGAGGGTGGGGAGTATAAATTAAAATCGATCTGTGGCATTTTCTCTACACTTTGAAAAATTCCGTCGCCGGAGCTCCGTTTTTCATTTTCTTTTTCTTCAATTATTTGTTAACTTTTATATGGTTTAATGTTTAATGTGATCAACAATTATAGGGATGATGAAAGATGCGTAGTAAAGTACTTAGCCTTTTGATAACAGGTCTTGCGCTCGCTGCTTGCGAATGCGCACCAGATCAAAGTGTAAATGTCGGACAAGTTGGTGGCCCTGGCACACCAGAAGATTTCAAAGCAAACATTAAAGATCGTGTTTACTTTGCTTTCAACAAGTCCCACATTTCAGAAGAATCCAAAAGAACTTTGGAAGCACAAGCTGGTTGGTTGAAGACCTACCCAGCTACGAAAGCTGTCGTTGCCGGACATTGTGATGCCCGTGGAACAGGTGAATACAACCGAGCTTTGGGTGAGCGTCGTGCTCATTCTGCGAAGAAGACCCTTACCCACATGGGTGTAGATCATCATCGTTTGAGAACACTCTCTTACGGTAAAGACAACCCATTGGTTGCTGGTGATACCGAGGAAGTTTACGCACAAAACCGCGCAGCTGTTACAACGATTGAATAGGTGTAACGAGCGTTCGTTTTTGCGAACCTGAAAGAAGCCCCGCCAAGCAAACCTGAAATGAGGGATACTTTGGCGGGGTTTTTTGTTATTAGTCGAATGCTTGAATTCTAGAAAGGGGTTCAGCGATCTTGCTCTTCCTTTTTACGTCATTGCGAGGAGCGTAGCGACGTGGCAATCTATGTATTTTTAAAATATTTCAACATAATGTAATGCTGAAAGAGGCTTTGAATACATGGATCGCCACGCTTCGCTCGCGATGACTGTATCTATCATTACGGACTAGAAATCCATTTTAAATTTATTAAAGGCGCGAACCAATTGTTATGAATGACGTACTGACTTATCGCAAAGCCAAAATAAGTGACTTACGCGCCATCATAACACTTCTTTTAGAAGATGAACTGGGACAGGTTCGTGAACATCTATCTAAGGAATTAGACACGCGCTACCTCAATGCCTTTAAGATAATCGATGCTGACCCTAATCAATATTTGATGATTGCCAACCTGAATAAAGAAGTTGTTGGAACTTGTCATCTCACCATTATACCATCCCTTACCTTTATTGGATCTACAAGGATGCAAATCGAAGCTGTTCGTGTGTCAACGGCCCATCGAGGCCATAAAGTCGGTCAGTGGATGATACAAGAAGCCATTGAGTATGGTAAATTAAGGGGCGCATCCATTATTCAGCTTACAACGAGCAAAAAAAGATCTCGTGCAAAACAGTTTTACAAAAGTTTAGGCTTTAAAGCGACCCATGAGGGGATGAAATACCACTTGAAGAATAACTGATGAACATTACAATGTATCAAAAGCTAACTTCTACACAGGAACACCTATGACCCACCCACCGATTCGTACAGCCGTATTCCCTGTCGCTGGCCTTGGTACGCGTTTTTTGCCGGCAACAAAGGCTTCTCCGAAAGAAATGCTTGTGGTTGTTGATAAACCTCTTATCCAATATGCGGTTGAAGAAGCGCGTGATTCCGGGATTGAAAATTTTATTTTTGTCACGGCTCATGGAAAAGAAGCGATTGAAGATCACTTTGATGTAAATTATTCCCTCGAACAGTTGTTAGAGCAACGGGGTAAGACAGCAGAATTAGAGATTTTGCGTTCATCTCAATTGGCTCCAGGCCAAGCAGCCTTTATTCGTCAGCAAATTCCTCTGGGTTTAGGCCATGCTGTCTGGTGTGCCCGTCATTTGGTTGGAAATCACCCCTTTGCTTTGATATTGGCGGATGACTTAATTTTGGCAAAGAAAGCGTGCTTGGCACAAATGATAGCCGCCTATGAACAGCTGGGCGGCAATATCGTCGCTGTTATGGACGTGGCAAAGGAATATGTCAATCGCTATGGAATTTTAGATGTCATCCAGGACGATGGCGTTCATGTCCAAGCGAAGGGTGTTGTTGAAAAACCAGCTCCCGACCAAGCGCCATCCACCACAGCGATCGTCGGGCGCTATATTCTTCAGCCTGAAATTTTTAAGATATTGGGCCAGCAACAAAACGGCAAAGATGGGGAAATTCAGCTCACAGATTCTTTTCCCAGCCTTATAAAGCAGATGCCTTTTCATGGATTAAGGTTTGACGGACAACGCTTTGATTGTGGTTTAAAAGAAGGATGGCTTGAAGCGAACCTTGCTTTTGCGTATACTCGGCCTGATTTAAAGGATCACTTGCTGGCATCCATTGAAAAACATTGTAGGCCTATGGCTAAATCAGATCACAAGTAGGTTCCAAGCGGACTGTTATTTCGCGTTATTTACAAAAGGATTTAAAAAATGAAAATTGCCATCGTAGGCTCTGGCTATGTCGGTCTGGTAACGGGCGCTTGTTTGGCTGAATTCGGCTACTACGTTACGTGCGTTGACAAAGACGCCGTTAAGATTGAGGCTTTGAGCAAAGGTATTATCCCTATTTATGAACCTGGCCTTGAATCTCTTGTTCAGCAAACTCAAAAGATGGGGCGTCTTTCCTTCACAACCAACTTAAAAGAAGCCGTTGCCCAAGCGGATACGGTATTCATTGCGGTTGGTACGCCCAGTCGCCGAGGAGATGGCCATGCAGACGTATCTTATGTCTATGCGGCGGCGGAGGAGATTGCAGGGGCCTTAGAAGGGTATACGGTTATTGTCACCAAATCCACGGTTCCTGTCGGGACCTGTCGTAAGGTATTTGACATTGTGCGTCAAACCAATCCTGCGGCTGATTTTGATGTGGCTTCTAACCCAGAATTCTTGCGGGAAGGATCTGCTATTAATGACTTTATGCGTCCTGATCGTGTTGTGATTGGGACACAGCTTGACCCAGCAGGGCATGATCGCGCCCGTGCTGTGTTACAGCAATTGTATCGACCCCTCTTTTTGATCGAAACACCCCTTGTTTTTACCGATATCGAAACCGCAGAGCTCACCAAATATGCCGCCAACGGTTTCTTGGCGATGAAGATTGCCTTTATCAATGAAATGGCAGACGTTTGCGAACAAGTGGGCGCCAATATCCAGGATGTCGCTAAAGCCATTGGATTAGATGGCCGCATTGGCCGCAAATTCCTTCACGTTGGGCCTGGGTATGGCGGATCTTGTTTCCCTAAGGATGCGCTGGCCCTGACCCGAACCGCACGCGAGGCGGGCGCACCCACATCTATTGTTGAATCTGTGGTTAAGTCCAATGAAGACCGTAAACGGGCAATGGCCCAAAAAGTGATCCAAGCGCTTCAAGAAAGTCCGAGCCAGAGCAAAACAGTTGCTGTTTTGGGACTTACCTTCAAGCCAAATACAGATGATATGCGTGAGGCCCAAAGCTTAACCATTATTCCGGCTTTACAAGAAGCGGGTATTGCCATCCAAGCCTATGATCCTGTCGGTCGAGAAGAAGCTGAAAAATACTTAAGCAATATTACCTGGTCGGACAATGCCTACGATGCCATGAAAGGTGCGGATGCCGTGCTGATTTTGACGGAATGGAATGAATTTCGGGCACTCGACTTTAGGAAAGTGGCTGGTTTTTTGAGATATTCTCTCCTCATTGATTTGCGTAACATTTATCGCCCTGAAGAAATGATGGCAGCAGGGTTCGATTATGTTTCGATCGGCCGCCCCATCATTTATGGCGCCAAACTTGCTGCTCAGCAAGAAACCTCCGTTGCATAAAGATTTCATTATGATGCCTCATTCTTTCAATCCGGCGATTTTACGAGAATATGATATTCGAGGGGAGGTTGGCAAAACCCTCTTTGAGGCGGATGCCTTAGCTCTTGGAAAAAAGTTCGGCTTGAAATTACGTCAATCCGGAAAAAAAACTGTCTGTGTGGGGCGAGATGGCCGTTTAACCTCACCGGCCTTAGCGGCTGCTCTTATTGAGGGACTTTTGGGGGTTGGGATTGATGTGACAGATTTGGGTATTGGCCCCACACCCCTGACTTATTATGGTTTGAAGACACTTGGGGTGGATGCGGCTATTATGGTTACCGGTTCCCACAATCCAGCACCAGACAATGGTTTTAAGATGGCTTTGCAGCATCGTCCCTTTTTTGGGACAGATATTCAAGAAGTTGCCTTAGTCGATGAAACGATGGATTCTGGTGAACAAGGTACCCTCTATGCTAAAGACTTAAACGAAGCTTACGTTCAGCGTCTGTTGCAGGATTATGACCTTGTAAAAAAAAGCCAAACACGTCCGCTCAAAATTGTGTGGGATGCAGGTCATGGGGCCACAGGCAACGTTCTAAAGTCTTTAATCAATGGCATCCAAGCAGACCATATTTTACTCAATGAAACCATCGATGGGACTTTTCCTGCCCATCATCCTGACCCAACAGTCCCCGAAAACTTGACACAATTGATAGACGTGGTCCGGGAAACTAAAGCCGATGTTGGGATTGCGTTTGACGGGGACGGTGACCGCATTGGTGTTGTTGACGATCGGGGCCGAATACTCTGGGGGGACCTTTTATTATTGCTTTTGGCTCGTGACGTTGTGAAAGATAACCCCGGCGCCACGATTATTGCCGATGTCAAATCATCCCAAGCCTTATTCGATGACGTCACCGCAAGGGGCGGAAATATTTTAATGGCCCGCACGGGGCATTCTTTGATTAAGACAAAGATAGCGGAAACAGGGGCTCTTCTTGCAGGCGAGATGAGCGGCCATATCTTTTTTGCTGACAAATATTATGGCTATGACGATGCGCTCTACAGTGCTGTGCGTTTCATCAACATCCTTCAAAAGGCAAGGGGTTCCTTTAGTCAGATCGTTGATGCTTTGCCGCATTTCGACAATACACCCGAAATTCGTATTGACTGTGCGGATGATCGAAAATTCCAAGTTATTGACAGTATCTGTCAGCAGTTAACCGCAGAAGGCGCAACGATATCCACAATTGATGGTGTTCGCGTCTCCCGTGCAGATGGGTGGTGGCTCCTTCGGGCGTCCAACACGCAACCCGCTTTGGTTGCACGATGTGAAGCTTCCAGCAAACAAGGCCTCGAAGGTTTAAAAAGTGAAGTTGCCTCTTATTTATCTCCTCATGGGTTGACGATATAAATAGCCTTCCTACGGCTTGCCTCCCTTAAGGAAAAAACTTTTGACTTTGAAGTACCCGCTATTGTAACTTAAGGTGGTAAGTTGGAGAGCATCGATAAAGTAAATTGCCCATCTCCACCTTATATCAAGGGTTGTTACGAATGGTTCGTAACAAGCGCAACGTATGAGCACGGACATGCCCACACGCTGCTAACCAAGACAAACTCACAAGGAGAGTTCATAATGGCTAAAATCAAACTAGCGCATACATTGCGCCTTTTCAATCGAATCCTCAAACGGCCGAAAGGCCGAAAATTGACCCTCTTACCTCATATTGATTGAGGGAGGATGGGGCTTTTATGTCCCATTCTCTTTTATGGTGTGACGGTAAGGGGTTGGTACGTCTATACTTTGGGTTTCCTCCCAATCGTCACGCCCATCGCTTAAAGAACAAGGCTAAGCCTTCTCTATGCCTCCCAGCTACGCCTGCGGCTATGCCGTGGCGAGTTGAAAGGCAGGGGAGGGCTTTACCAAAAGGAGAATTTTATCATGCTATTGCTATTTGATCGTCACCACATCATTGCCTTTAACAATTATAGGAAGCTTTATAACCATTTAGAAAATTTGGAGCGAAACAAGGGAAAAAGTAAGTGGATCTTTGCCTGCCATTCCTGGCAGCGCGTGTTGTCTTTTTACAAATACATCCGTGATCAGGAAATTCCAGTACAGATCGCAGAAGAAGATAGTGGCAAAAATTTTGATGTTCTGGAAATGATTAACGGCAATGTCAAAGAACCAATATTCATTCCGGTTACGCCGGATATCGATGTGAGCGCTCTTCAACACCAATGGTGCCAAAATTATTGCAAGGAGCATAACTATGCCTTGTTTGAAATTTCCAAGCCTGCCAGTTTCAAGGAAATAGACGTGGGATAGGGAAAAATTGTTGTCGGAGCCTTTCTACCCGACACCTTTTTAATTCCTTGAAAAAAAAGATTTATCCCGTATATCGTCATTGCGAGGACTGCGAGCGAAGCGTGGCAGGACGTGGCAATCCATGTATTCTTTAAATATTTCAACATAATATAATGCTGAAAGAGGCTTTGGATACATGGATTGCCACGTCCTGCC
>CAMCRD010000053.1 GCA_945877185.1 Candidatus Finniella inopinata
GATATGGGAGAAGCGCGTGGAGCATGGTTAATACTTGCAGGTATCCAAATCACTTGGCAGCTCCTCCACAAACGGTTTAAAGCTCACTGGATTTCAATGCGCCCCAACTTCCTTACTCCCACAAGCTTTCTGGAATATGCACCGCATGCTTCATAAAATGATTTGACAGATTTTAAATAAATTTGTCATACATTATATGTTGCAGTTTGTGCCAAGGAAAGTAGAAAGAGGATGAAATCTCTATTGGACTGGTATGACGAGGGTTTTTACCCGTGTGGTGTCGGTGCATTATGCAACGCAACTTTTCGCCCCTGCGTTTTATGGCACGGCGGTAGAGAAGAAGCCCAATCAAAGAAAAATGGGTAGTCGGGCTACTTATAAAGACCGCAAAAAGCGCCAACATATTTAGATAATAGGAGAAATAAAATGCACACAAAGATAATTGGAAAATCATTTATATTAAGTAAATCCCTTTTGATCAAGAACCTTTTACGTCAGATCTATGCCATAACTGTTGTCATTGGATTAACCCCTACGCTCGCTTTTTCTATGGAGGACCAACAGCCTGAAGAAAGAATGGGGACTCTTTTGAGTAGCCATGGAATAAACATTAACCAAGAGGATGAATGGCCTAACCCACAAATCATTACGCTTGATGTGAATGAAAATCCTTATGCTTTACGATTTAAATGTGATCCCTCACAAAGAAAATTCGATCTATCATTAGAAAAAGAGGACTTTGGAAGCGTTATTACTAATCTTTTATCAGTGAACACTGCTGATGTAGATGTTCTCTCTTTAGAGCATACATTTGTCATCAAGGGTCAACCACACTTCATTAAGTTTTCTATCGACCCCACATTTAAAGTAACGCTTGAGCGAATCAGTACTCCCCTGCATTTTTACATGACGACCACAACACCGATTGTTGTGCAAAATGGTATTGATGACCAAACCTTTGGGATTGTTGAAAGCCGAGGAGGTTCCGTATTCTTAGGGCTCAGAAAAGATGTCATGACAGGCTTTCAAAACCCTGGTGATTGTAGATTTAACCCTACAAACTCGGAGCTTAGTATTTGTGCCTTTAGCCAATTTGATAATATCTATGGCGGAGTTTATGCACCAAAAGGCAAAATACTTTTAGCGACGCACGACTCTATTTCCAATGGTCATGGTATAGAGACCCAAGTTACAACCGCCTTTGTATCTAATAGCCTTAACATGACCAAGAACCATGCCCATAAGTTTTATACCGGAGGAAATGGCAGCTTTATGCGAAGCTTATCTGGAATGATACTGAATTCTAAATACATAACGAACTTCTATAATGAAATTGAGGTGTATGGGGGAGATACTATTTTGCAGGGTCCTCCAGGTTCAACCATAAGAATTACAGGTAACGTTAAAACTTCTGGGGGTATGTGGATAATGGCAAATCACTATGATCTACGGCAAGAGCGAGAATGCGTGCTTACTCAATCGTCAGCTGTTATAGGAGGAACTCTAAGGCTAGGCGAGGTATCCCTCAGCCATGGTTATCCTTACGTCAAAATGAGTGGAGACCATAATCTTCGATGTGATTACGTTCATCTCAACCATCCAAGTGGTGGATGGCAACCTCATATCGCTGATGTGCCATGTGGTAGAGAGTTTAGTAGTGATTACAATGGCAATGGGGGCCAATACAATCGCCCCGGGGGGATGTTCATTAAGGTGCATACAGGCGTTACACGTGTTCTTAACTTAGATACTGGACAGTATATTTACATAACTTAATCTAATCTCTTTGGGTTGAATTACCCGCAGCTATGCTGCGATTAAGTTGATAAGGCAGGACGTTCCGGTTGCGCTACTGGATCAATTTATTCATGTCTAGATAGGTTCTGCATGGATTCGCGACTGGGACTCAGGCACGGTCATTAAAATAAACTAAAATTCGCCTGTATATTTATTGATTAAGAGAATACGCTAAATTGACGCTTGTTAAGAACCATATATAAAAGGAACTTAGAATGAGCTGCTCATCGATTTTTTTCCCTCCGCTGCTTGATACGTGGAAGGATTTTCTGAAACGATTGGTTGCAAGACTTGTCATTGTTTTGCAGATTTTCTATACGGTTTATCCTTCATGGGCTTGGGCTTACCACGATCACGAATCTTTTTCAATTGAATTAAGCCATCAAGATACAGAGAGAAATAAGCACACTGGGTCCTCATTCTCCCATGCTCATACCCTTAAGGTTTCTTACCATCATCAAGTTACACAAGGACAAAAGGGAGAATGGGCGTGGAATCTTGCAGAGCTAACAAAGGAACCGCAAGAAACTCTAACGTCTTCAGAGGATACGTCGCTTGGATGGTCTGTTCAAAATACTTCCACGGGCATTTTACTAGCTTGGCAGGGCAGTAAAACATCAACGCTCCAATTTCGCATTAATTCTGAGGGAGATATGTTCCTAGAACGGATGAAAGGGTGCTTCCATGTGGATGTTTGTTCGCCAAAAGATGTGAGTTTTTCTTCATCCTATTATGAGTCCTTACAAAACGAGTTGGGAAGCTACGGACTATCTGTAGTTGCTCGTAATATTACCCAGACTTCCCCTCTTAACGTGGATGAGCTTGTTTTAAAAGCGCAAGGGAACTTGTCACAAGACAATAAGGCAACACTGGAAATTTTGAAATCAGCCAAGCTATATGGTTTGCAACTATATTTAAAAGGACACTTGATGGCTGATGGTGCCCAAGTGGAATTAGAAGGAAAGGATGTCCGCCTTCATGGCCCTATTGATAATGAGAATATCCTTAATGAGTCCTCCTTAAATGTTACAGCTGAAACTCTTGACCAGAAGCATAATTTAAAACTATCCGATGCCTATTTTAAAAGCGAAACCGCCCATTTTCATGGAACTTTGAGCAGCGATAAGGAGATAACCTTCGAGATTGGAACCTCCCTTATCACCGATGAGCCGTTAAAAGCCCGCTCCATTAAAGCAAAATCTCATTTCTTACAAGCCAAGGCTACCTGGCAAGCTCAGGAAAGGCTACGCGCCAGAGCCCATCACTTTGATGGCACACAATGGTTCTCGGGGAATATTATTGATCTACAAAGTCCAACCTTAGAATATGAACCATCCAACCGACCTTGCTCCGAACTTTCTTTAAAAGGAAAATCCATATCTATTTTAGATTCAATCCTTTCTACCTCTTTATATTTGCAAGGGTTGCCGCTACTACCAAAAGGAATGGGTTCTCTGGCTTATCTGCAAGATTTAACTCTTGACCTACCACAAGGATGCCATTGGGACCAACCCTTGTCTTTACCGGGTTTCCTTAAGATCACTCTTGCCAAAGGGTCTACAGTCCCTTTTATTCTTGAAAGCCCTTTAAGGGCCAATAAGGGGATGACTTTAAAAAGTTACTCTCAGCCCATCATCCTTGATCAAAAAGAAGGGGCTAAAGATTCAGCTTCTTATGGCTCTTGCGAAAGTGCGCAGGGTGGGATCAGCGTTATTGCTCCTGCCTTAACCATTCGTAACGGCCATATTGTTAGCCAAAATAAATTATTGATTCATGTCCTGAAGCTTGCCTCACAAGGACGTATCCATTCTGCAACCCTGCTTGAAGCCATTTGTGAAGCAATTGAGTTACAAGAGGCAATGACTTCTGATGATACGTTGATATTAGAAACAGGGACAATCCTCTATGGTGCAGAACATATTTTTGCCAAGAATCTCGCTTATTTAAGATTGAAACAAGGGGGAACATTAGAAGTTCCCATTACGATGCCAGGCTTCCTTAAAGTGGAGGTTCTGAGGGAAGCTAAAAATCCTTTAACAATCTTAACAGAGCTGTCAGGTGACAAGGGTCTAGACATTTTATGCTGGTCTCCCAAGCTTATCCTTGGCCAAATAGGAGGTTCAAAAGCCGTTCTCAAAAGTCCTCAAGGAAAAATAACAATCGGACTGAAAAGACTAAATTTTCTGCATGGAAATATTAATGGTTATAAAGGAATAGGATTAACTGCAAGCGATGAAGTTATTCATGGTTTAGAACGCGGAAAAGAAAAAACAACCGCTCGTAACATCTCTTATTCTGGAATGTCCAATGGAAGGTCTATGTCAGGAGCAGCAAAGGTTGCTTGGTTGGAGTTTAGTCCTTGCCATTGGAGGAGTGATGCGGGAGACCTATCGGTAAACGCCCCCTGGATCGAGTTTAACGGGGGCAGTATTTGGAGCCAGGGGCTTACCTACACAGCTCCTTTATCTTCATCCCACCCCAGCTGTGTTATCCATAATGGCGTTACACTTGATGTTCTGGGTGATGGTCTCGTTGATGCCCGATTTTTTTACCATGGACCGTATCTCCATCCTTTTGCTAAACACCGTCAAAGCCTACAGGCAGGCGGAGGGTTTGGTATGTCCAGTGGAAGTATGAATCACCTCATACCTGCTAGTGATCATTCAACCTTTTCTCTCGATGGAAATCTTACGTTGCGCGTACGCAGCGGGCGATGCGTTGGCGAGTCAACGCTTTCATATAAAGGTATTGTTGGAAAAGACTCGTTGAGAATGGAAGGTCTTGTCAGTAATTTACACGTTGAAAACCATCCTCATTATACGGGACAACTCACGTTCCCAACTATGGCTGGCCGTGAGAGGATGATAATTACAGAAGTTGGTCCCGTTCATAATGAAGGCCACATAAGCGCACCTTATATCCAAATCCCTTTTACACAACTGTATAATGGTCCAGCAGAGAGCTCTCTTGTACCTGTAAAGTTACCGGAACGGAATAACATACGCCCAAGTTTAATGGATCAGTTTTCTGGTCAGGGAGGGGCAGACTGCTGTCCTACAGGACCTTATGCGCTCGCTCCCATGCTCCTTCCCGCTTCGGTTGAGGAAAATCTAGCGCCAAGGGTTTTTGTAACACCCAATGGCTTCACAAGCTTCCCAAGTACAATGCGGCCTCTTTGCGATCCTTTGACAGAAAGTCGTCTTGTCATTCAAAAGTTAATAAAGAGCACAGGGTGCAATTACCTTCCAGGCTATGAGTCTTTGACTCCTTGGCAAACGTACGCCCTCATCAGGCATCTTTCTTTCGAGCTGGCACAACCTTGGCTGCAAGCAGGAGACCCCCATAGTCAGCAGGATGCTTTATTTTCTTTAACCTCCCAAAAACCAGCTGAGCTTACAAAAGCCTTGATGGAGGTGGCACATCCTATCCTTTGCTATATCATGACAGAGTATTCATCATCTTCGATTACTCAGGAACAGGTTGGGAGTCCCCAATTGTTCTTCCCATCTAAAGCGCAAAAACATGAGCCTCAACCAGGACCAGGGGTTATTAGCGGCAAGTTTGTTGCCCTAGAGGGCACACCCACAGCTCCCATAAAAAATCGAGGACATCTCCATGCAGGTGTGAAAGGTTTACTCACGGGACATTCAATGAACCAGGTCAAAATCCTTGATTATGGGAAAGGGCCGGCCTTGGCTCTTGAAGATTACCAAGGAAGAGAAATCATCAAGCCAACCCCCTATCAACTTCGATGGGGTGGTGACATTACAGGCGATACATGGGAGTGGCACTTGGAGCACATGACCAATACATTGGGCATGGTTCATGTTGACAACCTTTGGGCTGACCTCCATTCCCATTATAACAGCGGGCGTGTCGTTGTTGAAAACTTATGTATCTGGGATGTCCGCGATACACACCAAGAACGCCTCCAACGATTTTGGCAGGTCATAACTTACCATGAAAGAACTAAAAAATCTTGGTGGGGGCTATGCAAAGATACAGAGTACTGGACACAGACTCATAACTGCTCAGAATCCTACCCTGCTCCGTTAAGTGGGTACTTCCATGCTGGCACCCTCCGCTCGGGCCCAGAATCAGACACTAATGATATTTTTCCTCATCGTGACGTTCCTTTGGAAGCAACTATGGAAAGGTATGTCTTGCAAGGTGGGAAACTTAATACTGGTGCAGGAGGTATGAGCATGGTTGTGAGAGACCATTTGCAAACCATTCCTAATGTGTCCACCTCTCTTGAACATTTTGCGATTTCCAGAGGAGGCTCGTTTCGCAGTTGTTCTGAGAAAGGAGCCGTGCAACGTCACAGTATTGTGGTTCCCGCTATGGTTTCCGAAGGGCCTCTCCAATGGAGCAGCTACAATACCATGAGCTTACAATCCCTGCATGCTAAGGTAACGAGGAAAGGGCAGCCTCTTTCCTTTAAGGCGCGTCGGGAGATATTGCTCCCAGACTTTAAAGTATGGCAAGAAGAAGTGCCTTATTATGAAAAGAAAGGTAAAGCTACATATCTCGTTAAGCCTTTTCATGAAGTTGGTGCCGTACCTACTTTTGAAAACCCTCATGGTTCGGTAAGAATTATTTCTGAAGAGGCTATAAGAGGCGTTAAACCACGCATTCATAGTTTAACGCAGAAAATTGATGCTCCCGCTCTTGAACTTTACCAACAAATCTTACGTCAAGAGTGTCAAATCGAGCTCATCGATTCAGGACAAGTTGATCCTTGTATCCTGGCTCTGGTGTCTCTGGCTGCAACTCTTGCTTCTGCTGGTACGTTAGCGCCTTACACATTAGGAATTTTGAGTATTAAAGGCACAGCAACAGCAGCTATGGTTTCTGCAGGTATTGCAAGCTTAAGTTCCCAAGTTGCCGTAGCGATGGTTGCCAATCAAGGCAACATTCAACAAGCGCTTAAAGACCTTACTTCAATAGATGCCCTGCGCTCTTTTGCTACGACCGTTGTCAGTGCGGGGCTGTGTCATGAAATATTCAGCGCCTTGGAGATCCCGATGAACCCGGCCCTGGAAGCGGCCAACAACAATAAATATATCCCAGGGTTCACAGATTTTCTCGAATCCGGCGCCCTCAAAGCCGCTATAGATGTTCCCCTGAACATTGGCATTGGCGGGCAATCCGCCTCCAAAGCCCTGCTCGCAGCGGCAAAGGATGTGCCCCTTAACGCGGTTGCCGCCTGGGGTGCCTACAATATTGGGGATCTGGGTTTCAAAGGAAAGATCTCGCCACTGCAACAGGACTTCGCCCATGCAGGGTTCCATGGTATTCTCGGCGCTATCCAGCATCCGGATCAACCTGTGAAGGCAGGTATCACGGCTGGGGCAAATGCGTTTGTGGCATCACGTACCTCCAGAATGATGTTCGGGAGCCCTGATGAGATCAATGAACAGGCAAAGCAACAGCTTCGCGAGGAAGGCCGCCCTCTCACAAAAGAGAACATCAACAGCACAGCGGCGAAAATCCTCTATCAAAAAACCGCGATCATCAGCCTTCTCAATGCTTCCGCAACAGCCCTCATCACCCGCGATCCTTCGATGGTTGCCACATCGATCTTCACGACGACAAATGTGACTGAGAATAACTGCATACCGTCCATGACGAAGAGTGTGCTTGTCTCAGAAGGTTACAAATATCCAGAAAAGGATATGAAAGAAGGGTTTTGGCAGGATCAGTATGCGGATGCCGATGATTTGTATTTTCAACGTGTTCTAGAAGCTGCATTCCCTGAAGAGAAACCTTCAAAAATAAGAGCTGTTGTTAAACGCATAAAAGAATTTAGAAGAGAGCACCCAACATTCATGGGGTACGTGGATCAAGGGTTATATGGGATTGGTAAGGGTGTTCAATATTCTGCCTACGCCTCGGCATATTTGAGCGGCTTCGGAATTGGGGCTGGATTTAGTGTGATTACTAATGGCCCGGGTGCACTTTTCACTGGCCCCGTCGCTGGACACGCAGGTGGATCGCTTGCAGTCGCTGGTGTTATATCCCTGGAAGCTCCATTGGGCAAAGCTTTCCAATACGGGATGGGCAAATTATCCTTGGATACTCAAGAACTGACCGGAGAGATTTTGCCGCTTCTGCCTCTGTTATGGATTAGGGGGTTGAGAGGAACAGTATCATCTGGGATAAACCATTCTGCAATAAAGGGAGGAACCCCCCTTAGCTTAACCTATACGGCAGGTTATTCTGCTCCTCAAAGAATCATACTAGGAAAAGGTTCTCATATCTCTGGCACAAAGACCACCACTGCGTTCTTTGAAATGATGAATATGAGAGGCGAGGCAAATATTACCGACAAGATTTTTGCATTCGCCCGCGATGAACACGGGGGCGGGAATTGGTTTGGGAAAGCAACTCCTTCTACAAAGAAAAGCATGAGCATCCTTGATGGAGGGGTTCCTTCTCCCGTTAATTTAAACTATAATGTGCTGGGTTATCCTAATCCTCAGCGGATTGTGCTTGGAAAATTATATACAGATATTGGGGTTGGTTATAGCAATAAAACGGTTAAAGGGAAATATGCGCCTCTTATAGAGAAACTTTCTTTGCATGGGAAAAATCCATTGTATGCACGTCTCAATAGATATGGAAAGTTTGAAGTGCATACTGAAATTGCGGCTACGTTCCCGGAAGAAGCAGCACGTAATTTTTTCTCCAGAATTACGGGGCAGAAACTTCCTATGGGCTGCGTTATTGAATCATTAGAAACTCCAGGTGGAAAAGTTTTTGTTTTTAGAAAGCAGGGCGATTCTGGTCATCCTAAAGTTGAGTTAACATATCCTGCTATAGATATAGCGCAGATAATTAATGAAAAGATAACCTTTAAGCAGAAAGAGCTAAAAATTGTATCTCATACACAGTTTTAAGTGGAGGTAGAAAGCAGATATGTACAAAGAACAAATTAATCTAATTAATTATATAATTCATAATTATATTAGGACGGAATTTAAGGATATAGATGATATTAAGCCCGATAATTTGAGCTTCTTTTTAATTCCTGTATTTAAGGCATATGAAAATGGGAATATTAATTACATAACGTTTACGAATATATCTGAAGTATTGAAAGTCTACTTTATTGAAAAGTATGGAGAAGATTATCCTAATTCAAATTATCCAGAATTTAATGATTCCGACCCCCGCTCAATTGGCATAGCAGCTATTGAATATATGAACGATGTGGGAGTATATTTTATGTTTCCAGAGGATATTCCTCAATTTATTAATTTTTTGAATACTTCTCCTGGTAATGAAGAAGAAGCCCATAAAATAATTAACAAATATACAGAAAAATTTGTGTATAGTGAGCGTTTGGAAGAAGCGCGGAATAGGGGCTACATAGGAAGTTCATAACTATCCAAAACAATTCCAAGGAAATTATGGCAGATCTCGATCCTATTGAAGAACAATTTATTAATGGAATTATCGAAAAGTTCTCAGGACAAGAATTTACTAATATTAATGATGTAAATTTAGAAAATTTAAGAGAACTTCTTATCCCAATTTTTGAAGGTTATCAGCATGGTAAAATCGCTCATGTTACTTTTGTTTATATAGCAGATGCCTTGGAGAACTATATCTTTTTATTAGGAGATGGAATTTATCCCGAATTGGCTTCGTCTGACCCTCAATTCGTTGGAATCGAAGCTATAGAGTATATGAATCATATGAGTAGCGATTTCTTTATGTTTCCAGAGGACGTTCCTCATTTCATTGACTTTTTAAAAACTCCTCTTGGAAAAGAAATAGAAGCTCATCGGAAAATTAAGAATTATGTTTCCCAATTCGATTATACCAAGCGCTTGGAAGAAGCGCATGAACGGGGCTACATACACTATATACAGAGTGAAGATGAAAAAACCGCAGAAGATAAGTAGCTTGAATAAATAATAAAAAAGAAGGAAAAAAATGAAACACTATCAAAAAATAATAATGAGTTTGGTTTTTGTCGTTTTGCTCGCTGGATGTTCCAAACGAGAAAATATGGAAGTTCCTCAAGGCTTTCTAAGTAAACCAGGAACCGTATTGATGACACACCTTGGTGGGCTTGAAACGCCAGGTTACTACAAAAAGGGCCCGCAAGGGCTCCTCGATGTTGCGATCAACGAGTCCATGGGCGATGATATATGTGCACGGGTGAAGAAAATTGATGCCACTGAAATTGTGGATAACAATTACTATCGTCGGTTCGGGAGTGCATTTGAGGGAAAGGCGTTCAAGGTTCTTAAGGTTAAAAATGCCTTTACGCAAAAAGATTTTGTTAAGCCAGAAAATGATGATACGCAGCATGCCCCTTATGACATGAAATTTTTAAAGGAAAGGTACAAGGCGGATTATGCGTTATTGTTACAGCCCCATGAATTTGGCCTGACAAGGGATTACTATGGATTTATTCCTCTTGGCTCGCCATCGGGTCATGCCAGTTTGAGTTTTTACCTGGTGAACTTATCGGATAATGCAATCGTTGGACACTATAAAGCCACCCTGCAAGAACCCTCTTGCGACGATTGGGATACGCCGCCTGATTATAAAGGGCTTGTTGAGGCATCCAAAAACGCCCTGGTTAAATCATTTAACGAAGCTTATGCCTTCTTTTTTAAGACACAAGACCAGCTCCCTGTGAGCGCTTCATTGCGCCCAGGAAGCGGTCTAAACAGCTAGGGACTGAGAACCACACGACTGCAAAGATCGGCTTGGCGGGGTAGTATTTAGGGGTTCACCCAACGCCTTATGGTCAATGCAGTGCAGTCTGTGGTCAAAGTCAGCGTATCGGCAGCGATTGAGAGACGTGACCTTGGCGATGCCTTGAAAGGCTATGGAATCGGGGCCCTTGTGGACACCATCGCAGGGTCGATTGCGGAAAAGATCGGCCAAGCTGCAAGAGCCAAGGTCAATCCCCTTTCCCGAAAGGGCGTCCTACTTCACCAGACCAAAACAGCTCTCATAGCCTGCTGATTGCCAAGAAAACGGAGAAGCCTTCACTCGTGTTTTAGTCTGCAACAACGCCAAGGACTCAGCCTCCAGCAAATAGTCCAAAATAAAAGAGTGGGCACGCCGTTTTATGTGTCTGAATTGCCGCACGCCAGCGATCTTAATTGACTACAGACATGATGGATTGTTAAATCACAACAAAAACCTGTAGAAAAAAGAAAGGTATCCCATGAAGAAGGCAACAACCCCAGAGATTTCCCCAAAAAACACGAAAGAACAGATTTTGTCGGCGTATCAGGAGGTTTTAGAGAAACTGAATGAAAAACAACCCCAAATCCCCCAGGAAACCAGGAAGAAAGAAGAGGAACAATCGGTCGTTGCCAAAGCTGTATCCCACTCTTCTGATGGCATTATCTCTGGTTTAAGTGGGGTAAAATTAAAGGCCATAAAGCAGCTTGATACGCTTTCAGAAGAATTGTTAGCAGAGTTTGAGAAATTATCTGACCTTCGCGAGGCGATCTCTTTAGAGCAGAAGCATTTGGAGGAGCTTTACCAGATTAAAGAGACGGCCCATACATTGGCTGCCCTTTTCCAGGCCCATGGTGAGCAAAAGGAAAAACTCCAGCAAGAACGGGATCAAGAGAAAGAAGAGTTTGACCAGTTTATGGCCAACCAGCGTTTGCAATGGAAAGAAGAGAATGAGCGCTTTGATCGAGAATTTAAGGAAAAGAAGGAAAAACAGGAGAAAGACCGTAAACGTGAAGAAGAGGAATATGTTTATGTGCGGGAGCTAGAAAGGCGCAAGGAAATGGACGATTATGACGCTAAAAAAGCAACTTTAGAGAAAGAGTTATCAGAAATGCGGGAGGGCTTGCAAAAACAGGAAGTGGCTTTAAGCGAAAAGGAAAAGCTTTTGTCAGATTTGCAAGAGAGAGTTGACCAATTTCCGGAAGAATTAAAGAAAGCGGTGAAGGAAGCAGAAGAAAGTTTGAGAGCGCAGATCCTTCAGCAACATAGTTTTGAGTCCCAAATCCAGCAAAAAGAGCAGGAAGGTTTGATTAAGCTTCATAATCTCCAGGTTGCCTCGTTGCAAGGAAAAATCAAGGAACAGGAAGGATTGATTAAAGAACTTAGCCAGAAGGCTGACCAGGCTGCAGATAATGTTCAGCTCATCGCTTGCCGTGCCCTTGATGCGTCCTCCCAACGTTTTATGCCTGTTCCCGCTATACCAGAGGAGAAAGGATCAGCTTCTCAGAAGTAATTTCCAGAAGGCTGTTTTGGAAGGGGTATTTTTATGTGCCAGGAGAATTGGAATCGTGATAACCGAAGAAGAGCTGCGCCTCAAATTACGGAAGGTAGAAGCCCTTTTTGAAGGGGCAGGGACGAGCGGTGAACGGAACGCGGCAGAAGCAGCCATTGAGCGATCAAGGCAAAGCTGGCACAAGCTGCAAAAGCCTCTCCGCCTGTTGAGTATACATTCACGTTAGCGGATCAATGGTCGAGACAATTATTTATGGCTTTGTGTCGGCGATATTCTTTAAATCCTTATCGGTATGTCCGCCAACGCTACACGACCGTAATGGTCCGCGTACCGCAACCTTTTGTCGATGATGTGTTGTGGCCGCACTACCAAGCCTTAAATAAAGAACTGAGGGATTACCTTAGCCAAGCGACAAACAAGATCATCTCCGAAGAAATCCATCAGGATACAGGAGAGCCCAGGAAATTACTCAGCTTTTAGAAACCGGATAAAGGGTACGGTAAGCGTTATAGACTTTAGCCAGGGTTAAAAATTGATGGTCAGTAAGGAGCAGACTGTTGGCAAACTCGCATAAAGAAATTGATCACTTTTCAAAAATTGTTGAAGATCTCAGCCGTATCCGCGGTCCATTAGAGCATTTGTAAATCCCGCGCTGTCCATTGACCCGTCTCATCATAAAAGGCTTGGTCATCGATGCACTTGAGCCGGGACTCTTGGCTGACGGATGGAGGTTGGCGATGCGGAAGCATTCATGCGCCTTTTGCAGGACTTTCTGTTTTGTGGGGGATAAGGTCATGGTTCTTCCTGGCTACCCTCTATCCTGCCATTAGCAGTTCCCTGACTGGTACAAGTAATATGCGCTTTGATAGTTTGCAGGTCGCCCCCTCAACGCCGCATAAAACTACCCCACTTCCGCCCGTTAAAAATGCTCCATCAATTGCACAGGCATATTTGTTCGCCCCCCTAAATTGAGGGTTTTGAAAGAGATTTTTTTCTTGTTGTGAGAAGATGTGCTGTCTTTGTTTCTGT
>CAMCRD010000054.1 GCA_945877185.1 Candidatus Finniella inopinata
ACTCAGGACATGAGAGCCGTCAGTCACTTGAAATTTACTCCCGCCTCTCAATCAAAGAAGCACAGCAGGAATACAATGAAAATATTGGGAAATTTCCAGTTTAGGAGGACCAAACTAGGGTTCGTGACAGCTTCTCGCACACTCCCCCCTTTAAGATCTCATGGTTTGGGTCAACTAAGGCATGCAAAAGCGAACCCCAAGGAAAGTTAATGGTGATTTCAGAAGCCATTCCGTGAAGTTCCGGCGGTAATTCTTCCACACCGGCCCAAATGAATAAGGCGTTTGAAACACCGCCGCGTTCTGGCTTTACGGTTGTTTTGTGGGAGGCATAACGCATTGCATCAGCGACTGCATCAACGCCTATACAGAGCTTATGAGAAAATTTTCGGGCTTGATCTAAAACAAATCGACCGTCACCCGTGCCTAAGTCAATTAAAATCGAGTCTCAATTCTGAGATCAATGAATGAGTTCGGTCGCTGACATTTGGCGACATTTTTTGCCGACGATAACACGCATTTTACAAGCCTTTCTAAGCCTTAAGGGCAATAGGGTAATCTAATTTATTATATAAAATACAAAATCAAGAGTGTCAATGGATGATCTAATTTGATAGTTTGCTCCTATAATATTGTTTTTAATGGATAATTTATTAATCCCTCTCTCTTTAATCTCTTTACCTTGTTTCTCGTCTTATTTCGTTATCCCAATTGGAGTCCGTGCCGGTATCCCCGCCCCCCAATAAATGGGAAACGGGGATGAAATTTCCTGAGTTACAGGAAATTCCATAAACTATAGGGCATCCTATAGTTTATATTTAACATACTAACAAATACAGGTCACGATGGACCTACCTTCACGGGCTTCTGCCTCCGATTGCGCTCTGGCGCTTATGCCAGAGCGAAATACCGCAGATGCAGGGCCCGATCCAATCCCCACTTCCCGCTCTTACGGCTCGGAACGAGTCGCAGAGACCGGCACGGACACCAATTGGGATAACTATAGTCTTTTGATTTTCGCTTTTTACATCGTCACTTCGTTGCTCGCTAAAGCTACGTCAAGCATCGCTCCTTGTTCCTTGTAAAAAACAAAACTTAAAAGACTATCAAAATAATACCCTATCCTTTTTCAAAAACACCCTATACGCGCATAGGGACTTCACTTGCTTCTACGGGGCCACCGAAATAGCGACAAGTGAAAGTATATGAAGTTCTAAGGAATGCCCATAGGATTTGTCAAATTTTACAATTGCCCACGTCGGGTTTTGTCGTCTTTTGATTTTAATTTTTTACACCGTCACTTCGTCGCTCGCCTAGCTACGTCAAGCGTCGCTCCTTGTTCCTTGTAACGGACTCAATTAAAAGACTATATTAAGCTGCTTTATCTAAAGAAAGGATAGGTTCTGGAGCAATCCTTGTGGTGAAGCGAACCTTTTGCATTCCCCATTGATTGACGATGAGACCAAAGAAAACGAGACCGCATGCCCCATAGGTAAGGGGCGTGAAGTGTTCGCCTAAGAGGATATGGCCAAATGAAAGGCCAAAAATAGGAATTAAGAGAGAGTAAGGCGCAACAAGAGAGGCATCATAGGTGCGCAATAAAATACCCCAAACGGTCGAGCCTAACCAAGTTGACCCGCATGCGGTGAACAATAAGCAAGCCCATCCCAACGAGGTCATTTGTGAAAGCATTTGTGGTAATGCACTTGGGCCTTCAAAAATAAGGGATAACACATACATAGGGATTGGCGGAATAAGGCTGGTCCACACAACTAAGGAGAACATATTCACGTTTCCAGCCAATTTAACCAAGATGTTACAATAAGCCCATGAAATAGCAGCGGCAAGAATCAAGAGGAAGCCGATTAAGGTACTGTCTTCATGAAGAGTTGTGCCGATCAAGGCAATACCACAAAAAGCAATGAGCATCCCGATAACCTGGTTTGTGCGAATTTTGTCGTTTAAGAGAAGGACGGCGAGAGTGATTGTAAAGAAAGCCTGGCTTTGAAGAACGAGGGAAGAAAGGCCCGCTGACATGCCTAAGTGAAGTCCTAAAAACATAAATCCAAATTTTGCGATACCTTGTGAGACGCCGATCCCAATGATGATGGCCCAAGAAACTTCAGGCTTTTTAATAAAGCAGAGGAGGGGTAGGCAAGCAACGACAAATCGGGCCGCACAATAAAGGAAAGGAGGCATTTCACTCAAGCCTATTTTCACGGCAATAAAATTAAAACCCCAAATTGCCGCAACGAAGACAGCACACAAAATATGGTGAAATTTCATAACAAATCTCTATAAAATTCGGAAAACAGGATCAATTAAAATAGATGTGGGAATTCACAACTAACTTTTCAAGACTAGCATACTTAATAATTTATTTCAATAATATAAAGTATGAGTTTTTATTTTTTCCATATTTTAAAACAATATATTCATAAAGTTGACACCTAGTATTGGCTGGCCATTATTTTTCATGTTTTGGGTTGACTTTTCTTGTTCTATATTTTTTCTAAATAATAGAAATAAGACAATATTATAAGCATGAAACATATCCAGTTATTCACACAAATACTTAATTTATATTAAGAAGGGGTTGGTTCTGTTGTGTCTTCAAGTTTTAAGGAATAATGTTTTTAGAAGCTGTCTTCACAAAACATAATTGGTATAGTAACTGTTTTATGATTGTCATCCCGGAATTTTGTAACGCTTCACTACGTTTCGCTAACAAAATCTAAGTTCCGGGATGACAGCCTACGTTAATTATGAAGACAGCTTCTAAATTTCTAACGTGCTTGGTTAAGCATTTTGTTTACACGCCCTAAAGTGCTCTTATCACGAATCAATAGTCCCTGAAGTGGTAACAATATCTTGAATTTCAATCAATGAACCTTCAAATTGTCGTTCAAGGTCTTGAACTAAAATAGGGATGCTTTCTGGGGCGTGATCGCTTGCGCCCATGATGTCGCGTGCGGTTTTTCCAACCAGGTGAATTCCTAAATTTTCAGACATGCCAGCCAGGGTGTGGGCATAGTTTTTGCTATCTTTGGGGGAGCTATTCTTTATTTGGTTAACCAAATCCAACGCGTCATTACGATAAATACCAAGGAGCCAAATGACCTTTTCTTTCCCTAAATCTTTAATTAACGTTCTCAAAGCGTCTTTGTTAACGATGGTATGGGCCATCGGTTGGGGAGTTTTCTCTTTTTGCGTCTCAATTGGGGATTCCATTGGGGAACGATAGGGCTGTAATGCTTTTTCTAGGCTGATTTTATCAATCGGTTTATTCAAAACATGTGTGATGCCATGCTGCAAAAAACTCTCTTTATCTGCTGCAAAAGTATTGGCTGTCACGGCAATGATAGGGATATGGCCATTGGGAAGTTTTCGAATGATTTCTGTTGCACTCAAACCGTCTAAAATGGGCATGTTGAGATCCATTAAGATAATATCAAATTTCTTTGTTTGAAAAATGTTAACAGCTTCTTCACCATTATTGGCAATTGTAACGTCATCTCCTAACAAGTTTAACAGTCCCCGCATGACTTCCTGGTTTACTTGGTTATCTTCAACAAGAAGGGTGTTGAGTTTCTGTCGCTTTGAGGGGTCCAAAGTGTTCATGTCATTAACAGTTTCTGTTGAAGGGAGATTCTCTTCCTGTGACAAGGGTACCGTAAACCAAAATGTACTGCCCTTGCCAAGTTCACTTTTTACGCCGATTTGTCCGCCCATCAAGTGAACCAACTCTTTGCAGATAGATAAGCCTAGCCCTGTTCCCCCATAAATGCGGGTAATGGATCTATCGGCTTGGGTAAAGTCTTTGAATAAGTTGTCTTGGACTTGGGAATCAATCCCAATTCCCGTATCTGAAATTTCAAAATGAACCTTATGGTTTGTAATCATCCCCGGAGGTTGATCAGAATTATCTGCGTTTACAAAAAGGGTAATGCTTCCTTTGGAAGTAAATTTTGCTGCATTGGTTAACAAATTTACCAGAATTTGTTGAAGCCGGATGGGATCCCCCATCAAGAATTCAGGGATTCCATTATGAATGACAAGATTAAATTCGAGGTTTTTCTTGATTAAGCTTGGACGGATCAGGTCAATGGACCGCTTAATAACTTGAACAGGAGAAAAACGGATATGCTCAAATTCAAATTTGCCCGAGTTCAACTTAGAGACGTCTAAAATATCGTTAACCAGGCTCAGAAGCATATCGGTAGAATTGGTAATGTTTTCAGCAAAGTGAAGTTGCTCTGCCGTTAGACTTGTTTCTTTCAATAAAGTCGTCATACCGATGATACCACTTAACGGAGAACGGAGTTCATGGCTCAACGTAGAAAGGAACCTCATTTTATTCTGAGCTTCTTTTTCTTGTTCGGCAATTATTGTGCGCAGTTGGGTTTGGATGAATTTTTGGGGCGTAATGTTTATGGAAATCCCTGCCATACGTATCATCTGACCCTTTTGGTTACGTAAGATTTTGGCATGGTTCTCAAGCCACACATAATTCCCATTTTTGCATAAGAGACGAAAGGTATCAAAATAAATGAATTCATGGTTTGAACCTGTTAACTCTTCTAACTTTTTTTTAATCTCAATGCGGTCTTCAGGGTGAATTTGCTCTATCCACCAGGCATGGGAGAAGCCTTTGGTTTCTTCATCCGTATAGCCGAGGAGCTCGTGTAGTTTTGGGGAAACATAAACCTCTCCGGTTATAAGGTCCCAATCCCAAAGACCATCCGCACAGTCCGTTAAGGTGCTATAAAACCACGCATCGTTAGAACGCTTCTTGGGGCTTCTCCCAAAATTCTTGAGGGTAAATGATTTTAAGTTAAACACTAAGCAACTCCTCTTAAGGATGGCCAAACCAGTTGGGCAGCATCTTTTTTAAAACATTGGTTTTAAGGATAAAGTGATGATAAAAAGCTGCGCTGACGTGTAAAGCCAAAACACCAATAAAAATATAAGCGCCATAGGCATGAATCCTGGCAGCAATTTGAGATAAGTCAGGGTTCTTTGGGAAAAGCGCTGGCACGGTAAATAGGTTATAAACGGAGATGGGATGTCCCCCTGCTTGGCTGAGTATAAATCCACTGAGAGGCATCATGAGCATAAGGGTGTATAAGGCCAGAGGACTTAATTTGGCCAAACGATGATGCCAAGGCTTCAACGAGCTGGGGAGTTGAGGAACGGGGTTCAAAAGACGCCAGGTAAACCGTAAGATGACCAGAAGTAAAATAAGAACACCTGTTGATTTGTGCAAGCCATAGAGCGTCCATTTTGAGGGGGAGGGGGCCATATCCGCCATAATGAATCCGACAGTCAGCATTCCGACAATCCCTAACGCAAGAACCCAATGAAATGTTTTGGCAATAGACCCGAAAGAATTTGGCGTGTTTTTCAGCATAATTTTCTCCTCCTCGTTATGATACGTCCATAAAAAGTGAAAAAATGGTTAAAAATAGGGAAGCACTCATCAAAATTACGCTGCTGCTAAGGGATTTTTAACCATTTTTTATTAAGATAAAATATATGCAGTCGTATTTTTATATATTATTTAGGGGTATTTTGCATGAGATTCGTCATCTTTTTTCTATTTTTTTCATTATGTAACGAAAGTTTTGGTGCTTTAGAAAAGGACAAAAATGATCCTAAGGTTTTATTAGAAAAAGCTCAAGAGATCATGAATGAAGTCAATAAAATCAACAGTATGGTGAAGGAGCTTTCTGATAGCCTTAAAGATATCCAAAATTCCAAAAATGATGAGATAAAGACGTCTTCTGATGACATAAAAAACACGCCGCAAACGGATCCAGGCAAGGGCTCTTTAGATGATATAAAAACTAAGCCTTATACGGAGCCAAGCAAAAACTCTAGCAGTTCAATGAATTCTTTTGAACGGCAACACCATTATGGCGAAAGTATGCAACTATTCCACCAGCTGCAAGGGGACTACCATAAGTTGCAGAACCGCTTTGCTGATCTAAAGGTCCATTCCCAAGAGGTGAAGGACCTCAAAGACGACTGGGTAAAGAGTAACTATGATAAAAATATATACGCAAAATATCTCGCGGAACATTCGAAATATAATGAATCATTGAATAATTACAATAAAGATTTGGATGAACACAGAGAGATGAAGAAGAAACATGATGAAATGAAAAAGACGTTGGCGGCAAAATAAGAAGTCATCACAGCATTTTCTAACGTGGTAAGCGTTGCAAATTTATGGTCCTTCTTCGAGGTCGCTTTGATTGCTGCTCACGTTTATATTGCATTTTAACAAGAAAGTGGGTAAAACTCGAGGTTAAAGGTATTTTGGTTTTTATTAAGGAGACCCCTAGATGGCACGCGTTACTGTTGAAGACTGTGTAGAAGTCATCCCCAATCGGTTTGAATTGGTTTTATTGGCGGCCCGTCGGGCCAGAGAAATTTCTGCAGGATCAAATTTAACCGTAGACCGCGATAAGGACAAAAATCCTGTTGTGGGTTTACGAGAAATTGCGGAACAAACGATTTCTTTACCGACGTTGCGGGAAAATTTAATCAAAAGCATGCAACGGCATGCTTTTCGGGAAGAAACAGATGAAGATCTTGATGGTGAGTTAGAAGCAGCCTTGCAAGCGGATCGGGGAACCGTGACGGATGGCTTGCTTGAAAAATTTGCTGAAAAAGATGAAGATGAGGAAGAAGATGTTGTCGCTGCTCTTATGGAAGAGGCTGAAGCTGCAAGTCATTTAGATGTTAAGGAAGATACTGACTTATAAGGAAGGGATCAGGACAAAAATCGGAATTCTGAAGATTGTTTATTGGCTGGAGGGTTCTTGATCGGCTCTTGAACCTTGAGCCATTTGAATCCTGGCCCCGCATAAAGGCATACCGTGATTCGTCAATTTGAGCTGGTTGAACGCCTAAAAGCCTACGATCCCAATGCAGATGAGGATCTTCTGAACCGCGCTTACGTGTTTTCTATGAAAGCCCATGGCTCGCAAGTGCGTGCGTCAGGTGATCCCTATTTTTCCCATCCTCTAGAAGTTGCTGCGTTGTTGGTGGATTTGCATCTCGATTGCTATTCTATCGTCACGGCTTTGCTCCATGACACTGTGGAGGATACCTTAGCAACACTCGAGGAAATCGAAGCACTGTTTGGTCCTGAAATTGCCAAATTAGTGAATGGGGTAACCAAACTCTCCCTTCTAGAGCTGCAATCTGAAAAAACCCAACAGGCTGAAAATTTTCGCAAGCTTGTTTTAGCCATGTCAACAGACATCCGTGTTCTTCTTGTTAAACTCGCCGATCGTTTGCACAATATGCGCACCCTTCATTTTATTCCTTCCCCTGAAAAACGGCGTCGCATTGCCCGTGAAACGATGGATATTTATGTTCCGTTATCAGAACGTATAGGGATGCAGAGTTTCAAAGACGAGCTGGAAAATTTAGCTTTCGCTCAATTGAACCCTGAAGCCAGCGAATCAGTTTTAAGTCGTTTAAAATTCCTCCATGAAACAACTGAAAACCCAGTAGAACAAATTATAAATGAATTGAAGGATGTTTTGACAAAAGCCGGGATTGCTGTTCAGGTATCTGGGCGTGAAAAGACCCCTTATTCCATCTGGGTTAAGATGCAAAGCAAGAACATTACTTTTGAACAGTTGTCAGATATTATGGCCTTTCGTGTGGCCGTGGATAGCGTTAGTCAATGCTATCAAGTTTTAGGGATGATCCATAGTAAGTATTCCGTTGTTCCTGGACGATTTAAAGATTTTATTTCAACCCCAAAGCCAAATGGCTATAAATCTTTGCACACGACGGTCATTGGCCCGTTGAACCATCGAATTGAAATCCAAATCCGGACTCACGAGATGCACCGCATTGCTGAGTTGGGTGTTGCAGCTCATTGGCAATATAAACAAGGAGAGTCTCATGATGGGCGCCAATACGCTTGGCTAAGGGGATTGTTGGAAATCATGGAGCAAGCCTCCGGTCCAAAAGAATTCTTAGAACATACAAAGCTTGAAATGTTTCAGGATGAAGTCTTTTGCTTTACCCCCAAAGGGGATCTTATTTCCTTGCCGCGAGGGGCAACCCCGATTGATTTTGCTTACGCCGTTCACTCTGCTGTGGGGGACCATACGGTTAGTGTGAAAATCAATGGCCGTCAAATGCCCTTGCGAACGGTTTTGCAAAACGGGGACCAGGTAGAGATTATTACCTCTAAGACACAAGCACCCTCCCCAACTTGGGAATGGTTTGTGATAACCGGTAAGGCGCGCTCCCGTATTCGGCGGTTTGTTCGCCTACAGCAGCGGGAGAAATTTCTGGAGTTAGGGAGATCCATCCTTCAAAAGGGATTCCATAATGATCCTATCCCTATTTCTGAAAAAATTCTACAACAAGCGGCAAAGTGCCTGGGCTATAGTAGCGTTGATGACCTTTATGCAGCGGTAGGGGAGGGGCTTCATACAGTGGGTGAGGTTATAGAGATTGTCTATCCAGAGCAAAAACGATCTGTATCCCCCCAAGTTCCTGAACAGGTAAAAGAAAAATTATCTTCAGGGACAGCTATTTCTATTAAAGGATTGATTGAAGGTATGGCCGTGCATTATGCAGGGTGCTGCCATCCATTGCCGGGAGATAAAATCACAGGGATTGTAACGACGGGTAAGGGAGTCACCATTCATACACATGATTGTGAAGTCTTAAGTATATTTTCGGATTCTGAACGCATCATTGAGTTGGCATGGGAAGATGATGTTACTTTACAGAACCGCCATGCAGGGCGTTTGAAGATAACCTTCTTAAACAAACCCGGCAGTTTAGCAAGTATGAGCACGACCATCGCTAAGCAAGGAGCGGATATTGCAAATATTAAGGTTGCTAACCGAACAGTTGATTTTTGGGATGTATTAATTGATATTGAAGTGAAAGATGTGGAACATTTAAAAAGCGTTATCGCCAGCTTGCGGGCGTTGTCCATTATCAATTCTGTTGAACGCGTGTGAGTTTTTTTGAATGATCCTTGGTATTGGAAATGATTTGGTCGACTGCCGACGCATTGAAAAGACATTAAAAAAATTTGATGCCCGATTTGTGGGGCGTGTGTTTACACCCCAAGAACAGCTCCGGATGGGCCAACGGATTGATCAAGCTGCGGGGTATGCGAAACTCTTTGCCATGAAGGAAGCCATTTTGAAGGCCTTGGGGACAGGCCTGGCAGGGGGCATTGGTTGGCACAATGTTGAAATTTTTCGAGAACCGAATCAGGCGCCCCGAGCTGAACTCTCGGGCGCTGCTATAGAGCTGTTAAAAAAGAGAACGCCAGAAGGCTTTACAGCCCATGTTCACATTAGTGTATCTGATGAGTGGCCTTATGCCCAAGCATTTGCTATCATCAGTGTAACACCTATTTTTTAAGATTAAGGAATTTGCCAATGTTTAAGAAAGCAGTCCATGAGTTCGTCGGTCTTTTCTGGGCCTTTGTGATCGCCATCGTGATTCAGACAATTTTATTTCAGCCGTTTTACGTGCCTTCAGGGTCCATGTACCCCACCTTAGAAGTAGGGGATTTCTTTGTGGCCTCTAAATTTAGCTATGGTTATAGCCCTTATTCGTTGCCGTGGTATCATCCAGAAATCTTTTCAGGCCGCATCTTTGGTCAGGATCCGACGCGTGGCCAAGTTCTTGCCTTTAATGGCCCTTCTGTTGATGGCAGACCGGGAGCAACAGATGACTATATTAAACGCTGTGTTGGCTTGCCCGGAGATCGCATCCAGATGCGCCAAGGTATTTTGCATATCAATGGGGAGCCTGTAAAATTAGAGCGAACGGGCGACTACCTGATGGTTGATCCCCGAAAGCCAGGCCAAGTTAAAGTTATCCCACAATATCTGGAAACTTTACCCAATGGTGTGGTTCATCCCATCTTAAAGGAATATCCTTTTGGCGAAGGATCATTAGACAATACGCAAGAGTTTGTTGTTCCCCTGGGCCATTTTTTCATGGTGGGGGATAACCGTGACCATTCGTCAGATAGCCGCGCCATGAATCCCATTGGGTTTGTTCCAGCTGAAAAATTGATTGGTCCTGCCCAGGTCCTTTGGTTCTCCACAGAAGCAAAGTGGTATGAACCGCAACGCTGGCTTTCTGGTTTGCGCTTCAGTCGGTTCTTTAAGTGGGTGCGGTAGGTTGGGGATTTGAGGGAGTGTGGTAGCTTACCTTTCCTGGGGTGCGTCATCGCGAGGAGCGTTAGCTCCGTGGCGATCCAGGGGCAACAAAAGAGATCCTTGTTCGTAGCCCCTGGATTGCTTCGTCGCTACGCTCCTCGCAATGACAATAATACTTTAATTAATAATGCTTTTATATAAACTCCTCGGCTAATTGTTGGCACGTCCTAATAAAAGAGAACAAAAACGAATGAAACCTCAAAAATCATCATCGCAAATTTGGTTGTACGGCATTCATGCTTGCCGTATGGCTTTAGAAAACCCTCAACGGCAGGTTATCTCGATCCATGCCCTTAATGAAGGGGTTGTGACAAAAGTGCTTGCTCAAAATAACCAGCATCGCTCAAAAGTGAAATTGGTTGATCGTCGGCAGTTGGAAGTTTTGTTGCCACAAGGGGCTGTTCATCAGGGTGTTGCGGTTCAGGTGGCGCCTTTGCCTGCGATGATGATTGACGATTTAGAGAAAGATATCTCTTCTAATCAATGTGTTGTCGTCTTAGACCAGGTGAGTGATCCCCATAATGTGGGGGCTATCTTACGATCTGCTGCGGTGTTTGGGGCAAAGGCGTTAATCCTGACAGACCGGAATGCGCCCTCAGAGTCGGGGGTTTTGGCAAAATCTGCTTCCGGAGCGTTGGAAATCGTGCCTCTGATCCGGGTCACCAACTTAGCCCATGGACTGAAAGATTTGAAAGATATTGGTTTTTGGTGTGTTGGATTTGCCGAAACAGGTACGCAAGCTTTAGACCAGATTGACCTAAAAGGCAAAATCGCTCTTGTGTTGGGCGCAGAAGGGGACGGCATGCGTCGCTTAACCAAGGACTTATGTGATTTTACGGTAAGCCTTCCGACAGCCTCCTCCTTCAGTGCTTTGAACGTCTCCAACGCTGCGGCTATTGCCCTTTATGAAACATTTCGGGTTCAACAGAATTTTTGATTTTGTAAAAAACATAAAAAGAAAAAATAGTAAAATTTAAATACATTTTTTATCAATGCCACACACAAATTATTTCATCTTGACAAGCTTTTTTAAATATACTAATAAGTGTATTGTCTTACTATAAATATCCAAATATCTCACACAATTAAAGGGAATAAAATGAAAACAAAAATTTTGTATACAGCACTGATCGGTCTTTTAGCCAGCAGCGGACTATCTAACGCTGCGGAAGAGCAGATGAGGCGTTTAGCCATAATGGATGGAAACACAGGAAGTCAGTATGGCCAAATGACTTCTTATCAGGGAGGAGCCGGTAGCTCTAGCTCTTTGGTTGAAGGAGAGGTAATTTTCACCGATTTTGCTCAGAAAAATGTTAACGCTACCCTAAAGCTTTCTGAGACCGACTACCTACGTCTTGAGGGTAGTATTAAGTATATGGGGCAAAATCTTGGTATGATGACTGACTTTTTATCCTATTTAAATAACTATAAGCCAGGAATGGGAACGCTTGCTCCAACAAAAGAGATTATAGTTTCAGCTGAGGATAATCTAAATATAGACCATTTTTCAAAATATTTTTGTCAAAACCTCCTTTTCAAGAAGTTTGATAACCAAACAGTAACTCCCGAGGAATTCAAAGTCTTTAAAAGTAGTTATGATAAAGCATTTGATTCGTATGCCTATGAGAATAATTGTATTCTCTTTGCGTTAACAAATTACCTGGCAAAGTCTGGGGCACAACCAGTTGAAATCAAACATAATTCGAAGAATTACAGCAATTTAAGATTCATTTTTTCACCATGCCCTTCGACTGATAAGGAGAAGGGAACACAAGTGAATTTCTCTTTTGAAGATAGCAACGTACCGTTTAGTCCCGGGTACGGGATGGGTAAGATCGCGAAGATCCCTGAACCCGGTACCATTACGAATTATTTGTCGTCAGCAGGTATGCACGGTAACCCCTATGATGCCATGTATAACATCACCCTCTTTAAGGTTGAGGAAAATACTTACCGAATTAATGTTAAATTGTCTTCTAAGAATTCTTCTTCCTCTTCTTATGGTTCTTCAAATGACTATATAGATCGACAGATTTCAAATATCTTGTTACAACTAAAAAAGTAAAATTTAATAACGACCCCCCGCTCATGTGCCAATGGCATTCGGTTAGTGGGCTCCCCTGGTTCGTTGTCCCCTCTTTGACCAGCCGCTTTCAATCTTAAATGATCGTCTTGGAAACGATCTTCCTGGTCGAATTTTTTGCCGTACACGAAGAATCATATGAATCATTTTAGTAGTCC
>CAMCRD010000055.1 GCA_945877185.1 Candidatus Finniella inopinata
TGTCCTTCTCTGACCATCTTTCTCTCCAACGTTGAGGGTTGAAGAGTATTGTGATCCAATTCTCTCTCTTTTGACATGATGTCCTCCTTTGGTCAGGGGGGGAATTTTCAGTGACCATAAAGGGGGAATATTGCATGACCAGTGACAACGAACCGAATTTCTTGATAGAATGGGAAGCACAAAAGAGTTTTGGACTACTAAAGTGAAGCTTGTCTGATAATATGATGGTTCCTGGCGCTCTAATTGTGCAAGAATTTTGTGTCAAAGTTGCACAATAATGCACAATAATGCTGTAGCACATAGGAAATGCTGAAATCCTATAGGGCTTTAGTTTGGAGTTTCAAGGGAATAACAAAAAGTCGATAGCCAAGACCGCCAAAGGCTCGGTTAGGTGCTACTCATGTTGTAACTGTCCATAATTAGGTGCAAAGTTTTTGCTTAATTCTTTATAAAGCAATAAAGCTTACGAAGCGTGAACTTTGTAAAGATCTGGGGCGACCTCAGGAAAGAGAGGGAGTGCAGGAGCATCAATGCTGAGTGCGAAATCCTCTGGTGACATGGGCTTGCCTGTAAGAAACCCTTGGATGACTTCTCCGCCTAAGCGCTTCACAAGAGCGAGCTGCTCTAGGGTTTCGACCCCTTCGCAAACGACCGTGACGCCAATTTCATGGGCAAGCTCAATAAGAGATCCTAAAATAAGACGGGCTGCCGGAATGAGAGGGGCTTGTTGGACAAAGCTCTTGTCCATCTTAACGCCATCCACAGGAACATCGACCAAATATTGCATCGTGGAATACCCTGTTCCAAAATCATCCAGATACACTTTCAATCCTTTTGATTGAAGAAGGCGTACCGCATTAGCTAAATTGGTCATATTCGTGACAGGTGCCGCCTCCGTAATCTCAATCTCCAATAAATGAGGCGCGATGTTTGCACAAGAAAGCGTCTTTATAATATGAAGAGCAAAAGTGCCATCAAGAATAGTTGGAGAGACATTAATGGACAGTGGCAGAGCAGCATCACCAGCATTTTTTAAATAATGGATCACTTTATCAACCAACCACACAGTTAGGGGACGCATCAGGTTATGGGATTCTGCTAGAGAGACCCAACGGTCAGCAGGAATTAATCCTTCAACGGGATGTTGCCAACGCAACAGAACTTCCGCGCCAACGATTTGATGGTTGTGGGCACAAACCTTTGGTTGAAAGACGACATGAAGCTGTTGCGTCATTAATGCGAGCCGCAGATCATGAGCCAAGCTTTGGCTTGCCTGGCGAGCGTCATTGAGGCGTTTACGTTGAGCTGTCATTAAAAATCTCCTAACCTATTTGTATTATAGAGGTCATTGTGTTTTGCCGCACTGCGTCGAAGTGTCCGCTCTTAAAGAGCTATGATAGCTTTACGCATAAGGACAATTACTGTGCCCAAAGCACGTAAAGCCACAACAGCGCTCAACCTAAAGACGCGATACTTACAATTTTTTGGTTCGTGGTGGGCATAGTATTGATATGGGAACACCCAATCATACTTTCAAGTTATTTTTAAGCCCATTATTTATGATTAATTTTCTCAACAAATTGAGATAATTTATTTATAGCAATAAAATTTGATGTTAGCAAGGATAAAAAAGTCCTAAAATGTCGCATGGCTCAGGTGTATTTTGGGTTTAGGAGTTATGATTGAATTTTTCCGTGGAAGGACTTTGTAAAAATGTGATCAATTCTTGTCTTGGTTCTTTATGGATAGTTCGTTTGTTAAGTGAACCCTGATTTTTCACCTATTACATTTCTCGAATATACTGAAACCGTGGCAGGGGGCTCCCATTGACTTCAACCGTCTCTAAAAACATTGTTTTGGGGCGTACCCATAACCCGTAATCACCGTACAGCGCCCGATAGACGACCATTTCCTCTAAAGTTTCAGAATGACGGCATGTACCGATGACGTGGTATAGCATGCCTTTATAATGCTCATATAAACCATATTTCATACTCTTCTCCTATACTGAGGGTGTGCAGCCGTATGTTTGATTCAAAGTGATCGTAGGTAAATTTCAAAGCTTTAGGAAGGGCTTTCCTACTCATTATAATTTCCGTATCTTCAGGAGAATCTTAACTTTTTTCTTGTATCATCAAGGGCATAGGGAAAATTATGTTTGAAAATTAAAGATCAAAAGGCTAAGAGATGCTGCGTTGGGGGTTATTGGGGCTTATAATTTCTTATATGGGGGTTGAAGAATATGCACTTGCGCATGCTTTTTCTTCAGTCGTTATTTTAGAAGAAGGCTCTTTCCACCAAATCAAGTCTCGTAAGAAGAAAAAGTCTCGCAAATCCAAAAAGAATAAATCCAGAAAACATAAATCTAAGAAACATAAGTTCAAAGGAAAGGTATATTCTGCCCAAAAAATCGAAAAGCTTCTTGAAAACGATCATGATGAAGATGTCTGTAATCGATTAAATTGTGCCTCAAACTTAGAAATTGCAAAATCTTGTTTGCCGACAAAAGCCTCTCACCGCACAGAAAAAAAATGTTTCCGTGCATTTTGTGCCTATGGGTGCAATGAAGAGGATTATAAAACAAAACCAGAGGTTTATGACTTTTGTAATCTCAAATGTTCCAGTAAGAAATACTCAAAACGAACGAAGCCAAGAGCGAAGGATTAAGATAAAACAGCTGTGCTGAATATCTTAATCCTTCTCATAAAGCTACTCTTTTGGACTTGCTTTTTTCGCAGGTGCTTTCTTGCTAACAGCTTTCTTTTCTGTAGGCGCTTTTTCCGCTTTAGCGGCAGAAGCTTCTGCTTTCTTTTCTACAGGCGCTTTTTCCTTTGGTGCAACTTCTTTGGCTGCTTCTTTCTTAGGCGCTTCTTTCACCTTCGCTTTTGCTTTGTTCATCGCAGCACCCAAGATGTCACCGAGGCTTGCACCACTGTCGGAAGAGCCGAACTCAGACATGACTTGCTTTTCTTCCTCGATCTCTCGTGCCTTAATAGATAAGAGGACCTTACGGCTGAGCCTGTCAATGGATGCAACTTTTGCATCAACTTTTTCTCCAACGGCAAAACGATCTGGGCGTTGCCAATCACGGTCGCGGGATAGATCAGCTTTGCGAATAGCGCCGATGAGGCCGCCATCGAGTTCAACTTCAATTCCTTTATCCAAAATCGCACAAATGGTTCCCGTAACAACGTCGCCTTTTTTAATGTTGGCCGACCCTGTCGAGAATGAATCCTGCTCAAGTTGTTTTACGCCCAAACTAATGCGTTCTTTTTCTGCATCAATATCCAAAACCTTAACCTTGATGACTTGGCCTTTTTTATATTCGGCTAAAGCTTCTTCGCCAGATGTGGACCAGGAGAGGTCAGTCAAATGAACCATACCGTCCAGATCATTAGAGACGCCAACGAACAAGCCGAACTCGGTGATGTTCTTAACTTCACCCTCCAGAATATTGCCAATAGGATGGTTGTCTTTAAAATTTTGCCATGGGTTTTCTTGACATTGTTTTAAACCAAGGCTGATGCGCCGTTTGTTCATGTCTACGTCCAAGACTTGAATTTCGACTTCTTGGCTGGTAGAGAGGATCTTACCTGGATGGACATTCTTTTTCGTCCAGCTCATCTCTGTGACGTAAATCAATCCTTCAACGGCAGGCTCTAGTTCAACGAAAGCGCCATAGTCCGTTACATTGGTAACAACCCCACGAAGGCGGCTGCCGATTTGATAACGTTCTTCAACGCCTTTCCATGGATCCTCTTCAAGCTGTTTCATGCCCAAGGAGATGCGTTGGTTCTCGCGGTTAAAGCGGATGACTTGGACTTGGATGCTTTCTCCAACTTTCAAAATATCACTTGGATGATTGATTCGGCGCCAAGAAATATCAGTCACATGGAGCAAACCATCAACGCCGCCTAAATCAATAAAGGCACCGTAGTCCGTAATATTTTTCACAATTCCTGTTAAGATTTGGCCTTCGGAGAGATTTGAGACCAACTCAGTACGGGCCTCTGCACGTGTTTCTTCAAGAACGGAACGGCGTGAAACAACAATATTACTGCGGGCTTTATCCATTTTTAATAATTTGAAGGGCTGAACGATATTCATCAAGGGAGTAATGTCGCGGATGGGACGGATGTCTACCTGACTGCCAGGCAAGAAGGCGACAGCGCCATCCAGGTCGACAGCAAAACCGCCTTTAACTTTTCCAAAGATAACGCCATTAACCAGAAGGCCATCTTGATAAGATTTATCAAGCTCACCCCAAACGGCTTCGCGGCGGGCTTTTTCAACGCTCAAAAGGGCTTCACCATTTTTGTCTTCCATGCGTTCGACGTAGACATCAACTGTGTCGCCAACCCGGAGTTCTGCGGTACGGCCATGTCCAGAAAATTCTTTGACTGGGACACGTCCTTCAGATTTCAAGCCAACGTCGATGATCGCAATATCGTTATGGATGCCGACGATCAGGCCTTTTACAACGCTTCCTTCAAAGCTCTTTTTACCTGAAAGGGAGCTTTCTAAAAGGGAGGCGAAATCTTCAGAAGAGGAGTGGGTAGATTCAGTTGATGGGTTGGTTGTTGGTGCTTTTGTCATGTTAATGGTTAAATCCTTAAAAACGAGGGTTAGAGGTTAATATATGTTCCCTGACTGAAGCAGGCACTTTTCAACGTATAGCGCCGCTTTTGTACATGCTTCATCAATTGTCAAGTCTGACGTGTCTATTATAATGGCATCTGGCGCAGGAGTCAAAGGGGCAATTTTTCGGGCGGTATCCCGCTGATCCCGCTCTGCAATTTTTTGAGAAATCGAAGAGACAACCTCATGGCTTGCATCGATACGCATTTGGGTTTCCAAAAGGCGCCGTTGGTTCCGAATTTCCGGTCGTGCCGTTATAAATAATTTACAGGTTGCTTCGGGACAAATCACGGTTCCAATATCACGTCCATCGAGAATGGCTCCTTTATAAGGGGGCTTGACGGAGCGGCAAAAAGTTCTTTGCAGGTCGTTCAAAATGGTGCGTGCTTCATTGATCACGGCTATTTGGGAAGCGATTGCCGCGATTTCCTCTCCGCGCAACGCATGGTCATCAACCTCTTCTACCCGAATGGTGCGGGCGATATTGGCGACAGCGATTGGATCAGTCGGATCCACTTTTTCGGTCATGACTCTCTTGGCAAGGGCACGGTAGAGCAAGCCTGTATCCAAATACATGAGGTCAAATTTCATGGCTAAATACTCTGAAATCGTCCCTTTGCCTGCTCCTGCAGGACCATCGATCGCAATAATCATGATTTACTTATTCCTATTTTTTCCTTTCATAGCATAAAATGCCACAAGCTATCTATCATTATGTAGCTTTTGTTAACACCCTGAAGTAACTGCCTACAGTATCTTGAAGTTGGGATTAATGCAGTGATAGCATGGGAGATGCAGTTAATTAGCCTGTCATATCCATCAGTACTGCGTTAGGCAAAAACAATATATAGAGAGAAAGAATCAAAAATGAAAAATTTTATGAAAATAAGCGTAATTTTTTTAGCTTCCTTTTTCTTGTGTCTTCCTCTGTCGGCAAGAGATGATAGTCCTGAGGACAAAAAAGTTCTCCGAGTGAGCCGCTTTTATATGAAAGAAACAGGCATCTGGAACGTAGAATACGAAAATGGTGCAGTGCAGGACCTAGAATTGTCACCACAAGCAACTGAAGAGCTACTACAACAGATTGAAAAGGAAAAGCTAGAATCAGACCTACCAAGGGATCAAGATTATGCGCGTGATCTTGGAGGGGCAGCTAAAACGTTTGTACAAATCTTCGTTCCAGGTGGTGTTCCACTTACAACAGCCACAGGCATCCTAGCTGAACGTTTCTTTGGAACACCTACTTTAGTAGAGGGAGCTGTGAAATATGCGCGCCCTATGGAATCTATAGAACCTGTATTCAAGGGTTCAAAGAAAGTTCTTAATCTTTCAGGAACGCATAGAATAGTAAATTTGGGTTTGTGTAAGCCTCAAAATCTAAGAAATTCATATAAAGGCCAATTAGCACCTATACTTCCCCGAGAATCACTTACGACATCTTTTATGGGCGGGGGTGTTACTTATGTTGAATTTTTAATGAGTGAGGATGCTGCTTCTCAAGAATCTGCCGATGCTTTATGGGAGATACGTAAAGTAAAAGGAAAAGAAGAGAAAGAATCTCATTATATTATTGTACATTCTAACTCTGAGCAATTGTTAACTTATACACAGGCTCTGTTGGGGGGACCTTGGAGTGGTTACTATTGCCACGTTGAAAAGCACCCTGAATCCCTTGAAAAGAGGTTTTTATGGAATATATACTATCTTCCTGATGAGAAAGCGCATCTCTTGAAAAATCTAGGATGTCATCCAGGCCTGTTTTGTTATACGAAAGGTCAATCTCAAAATGGGCCTTTCGGGCAAGTTTTAATTCAATCCATAGGAAGTCAATTCAAGGTGGAAGAATATTGCCCAGACGGCCTTCACAGGTCTTCTATAAAGTTCAGATTACCCAAGAACAACTACGATAAAAAACCATTATCACCACCTTCTTTACTTCCACCGCCATCAGAGAGGCCGCCAGTAAATGATCGTGATGGTTTTGTTTTTGGTGGGAACGGTTATATTTCGTCTGCCCCTGGGGAGAAGGAGAGAGAGAAAGAGGAGGAGGAGGATCTGTCGTATGACCTTGTAGATGATAGTGATGATTTTGATGGGGACGGTTATATTTCGCCTGGCCCTGAGGAGAAGGATGGGTCGTATGACTTTGGGGAGGAGGATGAATGGGGGTTTGCTGAGGCGCATTTGGGGCTTACGAATGGGCTTTATCGAATAAGAAATTGCGATTTAAGCAGCCTTGCAAAAAATTCCGACCGAAATCCCAATGTTGGGTTGTTATTGCCAATCAGCTCAAAACCTTCTCAGAGTGGTTATGATGTAGGAGTTTTAGATGCTCAACATAGTGCTCAATATAACGTTGCTGATCAGAAGGATTTATGGGAAATATATCAAGTTGAAGATGGGTGTTATACCATAAAAAATCATGCTTTTCTTGATGGAGGATTCTTAACATGGCAAAAAAAGACAACTTATAGCGGTTATTATGGCCAGGTTTTGGCGGATAATGGGCGATACAGCATTTTTAACTCTTATCCCACTGAAAAACTTGAATATAGCCAAGCGGGGAAGTATAGGCACGATGTTTTGTGGCGCCTAACAGAAGAACTCCATAATGGGTCCATATACTACACACTGAAAAATAGGGGGGATACATTTAAATCTGATGAGGGTGGTTTTTTGTGTTATACAAGTGACTTATCTCCTGTTGGCCCACATGTACAAATTTTAGATAGTTCAATCAGGTACTTCAAGCAAGATAAGGAAAAATATAAAAAACCTAACGGGGAATTCTGGCCTTCTATCCTATGGGAATTGGTTCTACAATCAAGCTTAGAAATCTCCCCTAGCTGAATGGTTCTTGATCTCTAGGTATTAAAGGATAAACAGTCAAGCATTCGACTAGTTACGGCCTATAAGGCCGTAACTACTAAGTCGAAGGGTATTGAAGACAGTCTATGCAGCAGGCGCAGCAGCGTTGCTGGGCATACTCATGGCTTCCCGACGAGCGAGAAGCCTCGTGAGCCTAGCCGCATCAACCTCATCAAGCGCCATCTTGCTAATGTTGCTCATCATGTGTCTTCCAACAGAAAGCCCTTGCTGTCCTTTATCCCCAATGCGCTTCCCAATAGGTTTAAATCCAAAAATTCTAGGAGGAAGGGAAGGAACAATATCACCAACCATATCGACTAAATCAAAGCTCTTAAGAAACTTTGGATCATTATTTTCTATTCGATACACATCCTCACCAATAAATTTCTCAGCCTGTTCCGCTGCTTCCTCAGTGAACACGCTAGGTGATCCAAAAACAATGACCTCTATATTTTCGGGATTTTTTGGCTTGGAGTATATCGATGGGCTATAAAAACCATCTTCATCAAAGAATGAGCCTTCTACTTTGTGAACACCAATGCCGAGCTCCTGGGCTGTTACCAGGTTTGTACCAATTAACTGGGCTTTTGCACCACCTAAGCTGTGTCCTGTCGCCGTAATTTTTAGTTCGCTGGGTGGTACGCCCAAAAGTTCCGAGCGTTTAAGGATGGCATCCCTGATAAAGTCCCAGGAAGACAAATGGGTTTGCAGGAAGCCGTTGGCAATTTCTCCCCCCTCAAGGCCAAGGAATTGCGCTGTAGCAGCGCTAATCTTGTTTTGCTCCTCACTTGAAAACATCCGAAGAAAGGGGCTCCTAGAGAACCGGAAGTTTGTCAGCCAATCATGCTGATTGGTCATTTCCGTTCCTCGCGTTGAAATAACCACATGGTGCCCTTTAAAGGCGATAAACCCTGAAATGCTTTCAACTTGATTGGTAGCAGCGCCTGTTGTTCCGTTAAAAGGGCATATCTCCCACCCTTCTTCAATAGCAAGCTTGTGATAAATTGCCTTCTCCTCGTCGCCCCATTCTTCCTGTTGGTTAGCGGAGTAAGCAAGTTTTGCAAAATTTAGCACATTAGCTGTCGCTAAGCGGTCAAAATTCTCCAGGAGTTGCGCCGCCCCTTTGAAGTTACTCGTGGCTTGGGGGGACCCTGCTATATGGTCCATAACAGTTGCCGGTAGGTTTTTCAAAGTCTCAGGTGATGGTAGTTCCAAAAGATTTATCGCACTTTTGGGTTCGTCCATGGGAAGTATGTGCAGCTTTGCTGGTGTCGAATCCCCAAAAATATCACCATTGGTGTCGACTTCCGGAGATCTAGCTTGGGTAATGCCACTTGTGGCTATGAAAGCAGCGGTCGCTAATAACGCCCTTTTACCCGTGACCCATCCTTTGCATTTGTTACCTGATTCATTTTTCAAATCCATTTTGTACTCCTTTTACTGTTTACAAATAAAGCGCAATTATTTTTGCGCCGAGTATTATTTTAAATATAAAATATTAATTTTGTGTTAAATATATAATATAAAATAGTATAGCATAATAATATTTTTAATTTTGATGGCGACAAAACCTGTTTTAATGAACAGGTCTTGCCAGGTGGCCGCAATATTATGTATATTATCCTGTTGTTATTAATGGTTTGTTGTGTTTATTCTCATGAGATGACTTTAGGGTTTTATAAATGCACATAGTCCTTATCATTTCTTCTCTGACAGCCGGGGGCGCCGAGCGTGTTTTGTCGGATTTGGCAAATGCGTGGGTTTTACGAAACCATGGGATTTCCATCATAACGCTTTCTGACCCTAGTATTCCCCCTTTTTATCGTCTTGATGATCGGATTCATTTGTACCAACTGAACGCGCATCAGAGGGAGTATTGTTCTTTTCTTCATCGTTTGAAAAATATTGCCAAGCGCCTCTTAAAGCTTCGCAACGCTCTAAAACTTGTGAAAGCGGATGTCATTATTTCTTTTGTGGATATGACGAACATCACGACATTGTTGGCGGCTCTGGGGTTGAGGATACCAACAATCGTGTGTGAGCGGACACATCCTCAGTATTACCAGTTGCCTCAGTTTTGTAAGAAATTGCGTGGTATCGTGTATGGGTGGGCAGACAAGGTGATCTCGCAAACTCCGTCAGCTTCTGATTATTTTTCAAAGCTGCCGAGGGATAAAAAGGCTGTTATTCCTAACAGCGTTAAAAAACCTAAACACCAAAAAAATGTGTCAGATATTTTAAATCCCGTTCAAAAAATTATTTCACTCGGGCGTCTTTGCCCCCACAAAGGTTTTGGGGCTCTCATCACCGCCTTTTCAAAAATTGCCCAGCAAAACCTGGATCTGTCCCTTACTATTTATGGGGAAGGGGACGAACTGCAAAATCTGGAAGCCCTTATTCAAGACCTCAACCTTACGACGCGTGTTTTTCTCCCCGGAACGGTAGAAGACATTGAACGGGTTTTGTATCAATCCGACCTCTTTGTTTTCCCTTCTCATTATGAAGGATTCCCCAATGCCTTGTGCGAAGCCATGGCGATTGGGTTGCCGGTAATTGCCTCTAACTGTTCAGGAAATATTGATATTATCCGTGAAGGGGTTGATGGACGTCTTTTCGAGGTGGGGAATGAGGCTCAGCTGATAAGGCTGATGGGCGAGCTTATAGAAGATGCGCCTCAACGTGTCAAGCTTTCAAAAGGTGCTTTAAGCCTACCGGATCGATTTAGCCAGGAAGCTGTCCTACAAATGTGGGATGAGATTCTGGCAGAGGTTATTTGATTCTCAAAACCATAGAAGAATGGGGATACCCCGACATCCCCATTTGTGATAGGTAATAAAGTATGTAGCAATATTTTAAAGTGATGCTGATGTTTTCCCTATTTGAGCGGCTGATTGCCTATCGATATTTGCGCTCTCCGCGACAGGAGGGCTTTATTTCTGTCATCGCGGGCTTTTCTTTTGTGGGCATTGCCTTGGGCGTGGCAACCTTGATTATCGTTATGTCCGTGATGAATGGTTTTCGACAAGAGCTGTTAACCCGTATCATTGGGATGAATGGGCACATCACCATACAGTCCGTGAATGGTCCTTTAATGGATTTTGACGCTCTTGCAGCTAAAGCCCGCACTGTATCGGGGGTGAAGTCGGTTTTACCTGTGGTTGCGCAACAGGCCATGGTGATGTTTAGGTCTCAAGCCCGCGGTGCTTACGTCCATGGCATTCGGGCAGATGATCTCAAGACACGGGATATTATTGTCAATAATATGAAGGCGGGGGGACTTGAGTCCTTTGGGAAATCGGATGATCCGACACGCCCCAGTGATTCTGTGATCATGGGGCGTCGGCTAGCTGAAAGCCTTGGTTTACGTATTGGGGACCGGTTTAACCTGGTGAGCCCCGAAGGAAATGTGACGGCCTTTGGGACAATGCCGCGCCAGAAAAGCGTGACGTTGGTAGGGGTTTTTGAGGTAGGCTTTCATGAATATGACAAAACCGTCATTTTTATGCCCCTGGATACGGCTCAAAGCTTTTTTAAGGTCGGGCAAGGGGGGTCTCAGGGGGGCGCCCAGAGGGGTAACTGGGGGGCTTCCGTGTTAGAGGTTTTTGTGGATGACCCAGACAAAGTGGGTGAGTATGGATTTATTCTTCAACACACCTTGGGCAATCAGGTTGTTATCACGGACTGGCAACATATTAGCGCCAGTTTTTTTCAAGTGGTTCAAGTTGAACGTAATGTGATGTTTATTATCCTCACCTTGATCATTCTCATTGCTGCCTTTAACATCGTTTCCGGATTGATCATGTTGGTGAAAGACAAGATGCGGGATATTGCGATTATGCGCACCATGGGGGCTACCCGCGGCGCCATTATGCGTATTTTCTTTTTAACGGGCGCAACCATTGGCGTCATGGGAACCCTTACCGGTGTTGCTGGGGGGCTGGCTTTTGCCCTGAACATAGAAACCATTCGCCGATGGTTAGAGCGTTTGCTGGACATGGAATTATTCAATGCTGAAATTTATTTCTTAACCCAAATGCCTTGTAAGGTGGATGGGGGAGATGTGACAGCGACAGTTCTTATGGCCTTGGGGCTGTCCTTTTTAGCAACCATATATCCGTCCTGGCGGGCAGCGCGCCTTGATCCTGTGGAGGCCTTACGTCAATGACAGCCACCCTTGAATTAAACAATATCGCCCGAAGCTTTCACCAGGGCGAAGAAGTTATCCAAGTTCTGAGGAGTATTGACCTTAAAATTGCCCCAGGGGAGATTGTCGCCCTTGTGGGGCCCAGTGGGGCTGGAAAGACAACCTTACTCCAGATTGCTGGTTTATTAGAATTGCCCAATGGTGGCACGGTCATGATGAATGGGCGAAACTGTAATGATTTAACGGATGGCGACCGAACGAACTTGCGGCGGGAATTTGCCGGATTTGTTTACCAATTTCACTATTTGCTCCAAGAGTTCTCCGCTCTGGAAAATGTCATGCTTCCTTCCTTGATTGCGGGAAAGACCCGGGCACAAGCGAAAGCACGGGCACAAGACCTGCTGGAAAGGCTGGGGCTGGGCCACCGCCTTCATCATCGTCCTATGAAATTATCCGGTGGGGAGCAACAGCGCGTGGCCATCGCGCGGGCGATTGCCAATGAGCCAAAGATCTTGCTTGCCGATGAGCCCACAGGAAACCTGGACATGACAACGGCGGAGACGGTGTTTAACGAGATGGTCAAGCTGGTCCGGGATACAGGGTTGTCCGCCTTGGTGGCGACCCATAATTTAGATCTCGCGGCCAAAATGGATCGATCCGTTCGTTTGATCGAAGGGAAGTTGGTTTCAGGGTGAGGCAGTATCGTCATTGCGAGGAGCGGAGCGACGTGGCAATCCATGTATTTAAAGCAGCATC
>CAMCRD010000056.1 GCA_945877185.1 Candidatus Finniella inopinata
ACCCGTCACTTTTAGAAAGCATTCTAAAATCAGCGTGTAAGAAGCTCATTATTTGCCATATTCTGTCATTGCGAGGAGCGAAGCGACGTGGCAATCCATGTATTTTTAAATATTTTAGCACAATATAATGCTGAAAGAGGTTTTGAATAAATGGATTGCCACGTCGCTTCGCTCCTCGCAATGACGATATAAGGAATAAGTTTTGTTTTTTCAATAAGTTAAAAAAGTGACGGGTAGTGAAGTAACGGACTAAACTTAAAAGACTATATTGGTTCTCCTAAGATGAGATGCAGATGTTCTCTTCATACCCTATAGAATACATCAGTTTCTAGAAATGTGGCTATGAAGACACACTTCTCAATATTATCCCTTAACAAAGTTCCCTAAGTGTTGTTTTAGCCTCCAGAGATAGAGTAGAAGAAGCGGTGTGTGAAGGTTTAAAGGGGATCAGGGTTTGAACGTCCTGGTCTTAGAATAACAATAAGAAGGAGATATATCATGAAAAAATTAGCTTTAGCACTTGTTGCAAGCACGGTTGCCCTTAGCGCTGCCAATGCAAACATCGCGACAGGTTTCTATCTTGGCGCGACGACCGGTTTTGGTGCAACTACAGCCAAATCATCGGGAGCTACAGCAGGAACAGGAGCCTCTGTTGATGGTTCTACGAAAATTGGTGATACGGCTTTTAACATTGGCCTCATCGGTGGTTATGGTTGGGTAACGGGCTGTATGTACTACGGTGGTGAAATTGGTTATAGCTTTGAAAACAGCAAAGTGACAGACACCCTTCGTAATACGCCTGGTCTCGGTTCACAACAACTCAAGCGCAATGGTTACTTTAATGCCGCTTTCCGGGGTGGTTATTTGTTCACGCCAAATACCATGTTCTATGTTCGTTTGGCTGCCCATTGGGGTAAGTGGTCATTGAACGATTCGCTGAACTTTGATTTTAATAATGCAAATCCCGCATCCGGTTCTAAAAATCGGTTGACCTTTGCGCCAGGGTTGGGCTTGGAAACAGCGATTCATAAGAACGTTTATTTACGCGTTGAATACACCTATGAATTTGGTTCAAATGTTCGCGCAACATCGGGCAATGCTGGCTTTAATCAAGGATCTGCCAGCGCTGGTTCCATTCGGACACAATCTGGTAAGGTGGGCTTGGCTTACAAGTTCTAAGGATGTTTTCCTTAAAAGGTTAATAAAAAACCCTGCACCTTTGGTGCAGGGTTTTTTTGTGTGGTTTACTAGCCTCACTTTTAGAAGCTCTCCAAAGTAACAGGTAAGGAGCTTATTATTTGCCATATTCCGTCATCGCGAGGAGCGACTCGCCACGGCATAGCCGAAGGTGTAGCCGGGATGCGACGTGGCGATCCATGTAGTTGATTTTTAAGAATCTTATGTTGATAAAAGCATAGAATACATGGATTGCCACGTCCCGCTACGCGCTTTGCGCTTGCGCTCCTCGCAATGACATGAATTATTTTCATTTACCAGATTTAGAGATAGCTTCTTATTATTACGCAATTATTCAACAAAGCCTCTCTCAAGAAAGATTCTGGTTTGCAAACTCCCAGTTGACCAGATGGTCGAGAAAGACCTCAACATAATCCTTACGGCGGTTTTGGTAATCCAGGTAATAGGCATGTTCCCAAATATCACAGGTGAGAAGGGGCGTTTGGTCATGGACAAGGGGCAGGTCCGCGTTACCCGTTGCGACAATTTTTAATGTCTTATCTTTATCTTGAACAAGCCAAACCCAGCCGCTTCCAAATAAATTCGCTCCCGCATCCATAAACTGCTTTTTGAAAGTCGCAAAGTCTCCAAATGTTTTATCGATTAAGTCCTTTATCGTGCCTGTCGGAAGCCCCCCACCATTTTTTTTCATTGATGCCCAATAAAAGCTGTGGTTCCAAGTTTGGGCTGCTGCGTTAAAAACAGAAATGAATTGAGGATCGCCATAGGTTTTTTTGATCACCTCTTCAAGGGAAAGTCCGATTAGGTTATTGGCCTTTGCCATTTCGTTTAGGTTTTTGGCATAGCCCAAGTGATGTTTGTTGTAATGAAAATCAAGCGTCTTTTTAGAAATATAGGGTTCAAGGGTATCTTCTGCATAAGGAAGTGGGGGCAGGGTAAGTTCAGGGGTCACGGCGCCAAAAGACTCAAAACTGGTGATGGCAAGAATCCCAAGGATCATAAGGGGTATCAGGTGTTTTGTTTGTTTCATAAAGGCCTCCTTAAATTAAAATGTACCCTGCCTTAAAGCATAGACCTCTGGAATCTATTGGGAAATAGGAATAATTTTTACTTTGACCCTTGATAAAGGGATTGCAAAATTCAGTGGGTTGACCCACAATCCACGCATTATAAAAGAGGAACAAAAATGAGAAGGTTCGTTCGGTCAGTTCTATTTGATGGGTCATTTTATATCACCTCTTTTGTCTTAATGGTCATTTTTCTGCCACTTATGCTGCTTCCTCAAGGGGCCATTTTTTGGGCAGGCCGTGTTTGGGTGAACGTGTCTATGGGGTTGTTAAAGGCGCTCGTTGGGTTATCCTATCGCGTTGAAGGATTAGAAAACTTGCCAGTAGGGCCTTGTATTGTTGCCTGTAAACATGAATCTGCTTGGGAAACACTAATATTCCATAGTCTTCTTAACCGTCCTGGGTATGCCTTAAAGCGCGAACTAACTTGGATCCCTCTTATCAATCTTTATTTTTGGCGGATGGGAATGGTGATTATTGATCGAGGTGCGGGTGCAAGCGCCTTGAAAAGCTTGGTGAATGGGGCTCGTCGCGTCATTGCTCAAGGTCGTCCTCTCGTTATTTTTCCAGAAGGAACAAGGGGGGTGCCAGGTAAGCCTTCGGAATATCAAGCAGGTGTTGGGGTGCTTTACCGAGATTTGGGTGTACCCGTTATTCCTGTTGCTCTTAATTCTGGGTTGTTTTGGGGTAGGCGGAGCCCTCTCAAACATCCTGGCCAGATCACCATACAATTTCTTCCCCCGATTCAACCCGGTCTTTCCCGGGTTGAATTCATGACAAAATTGACGGATTGTATAGAGAGTGCCTGTGACATACTGAATGCTGAGAAATGAAATAAGACGTTCTGGAAACAGGAGAGGGTGTTATGTCCTACAAAAGAAAACGCAAAGATGGGCGCTGGAAGCGGCGCCTTATTCCAAGTATTTTAGCGACCCTCATTATAGCCATTGGTTTTGATTATGGAAAACATTGGGCTTTAAAAAGAGTTTTGGAAAATGAGGCTGAACAGTCGGGAGGGGTGGTGTCCTTTCAGTCGATATCCGTTTCTCCTTGGCCTTTACTTCAAAATCATTTGGTTTTGAAAGATTTTCGCGTCAATGTATCAGGAACCCCCATTGCCGTTACGCAAGTTTGTTTACGTCAAGGATGGCGAGAGTGGCGTCATGCCCATATTAAGGCAAGAGATCTTCAGGTCGCCGAATCCGTTCAGATTCAGGAGGTGCAAGGGATTTTGGATACAGCTGATTTAGCAGCCCGAATTAAGGTTTCTCAACTCCTCTTAACAGGTATTAAAGCTAAGCTTCCTCTTATTTCTTTTTCTGGCACCCAAGCTTCCTTCGATTTTCTTTATGCAATAGGAACGCATCAACTCACTTTAAAAGGGGATGCCCCCCAACTGTCTTTCCCCAATGGCGCAACCTTTGGGCTTAACGGGGAAGGGGCCATTCAGACAAATCCCCCCATTCAGGGGAAAATGGACCTGAAAATTAAGAACATTGATAAGATGATGAAAGAACTTGTTGCAGCTGGGGTTGTTGAAGCGTCTCAAGCAGGTTTGGTAACGATGGGGAGTGATCTTCTGGGAGGGCTTGGCCTTCATGATATATCCGTTCCCCTCAAAATTCAGGATGGGGATGTTTCTTTAGGCCCCATCTTCTTGTTTAAGGTCGGGTAATTTTTTTTTATACATTAGACCTCTTTCGAAACCAAGAATTTTGGTTCAGGGCTAGGAAAAAATTTGTGAGTGACCGGAGTGTACATAAGAGTACATGAGGATCACGAATAAATTTTTGACGACGCCATGGATCAAAAGGCGACGGTTTCGAAAGAGGTCTATTCCCCATTACACCCCGACAAGGGAGGTGGATCGGCTGTGTTTACGCCGACATATAGGTGTGCCGGCGTACACTTGCTTCATAGCTTCAACGCAGACAATTCCGGAAAATTTTTGCAAGACTTGATTGCCAATCTTATCAAGAAATGGGCCACAAGCCATCATCAACCGAGATTGGCTGGGAGCCATATATAAAGCCCTCCTGGTGGATACAGGGGTAAAGAGGTTGCTTTTTAAGAGCATTGTTAATTGGGTCATCGTATAGGGTTGGCCATGGCCAAAAGGGGTACTGTCAAGGTGGGCCCACACGCTGCGTCGGTTAGGAACAATGACCAGTAAGCGACCCTGTCCCCTCAAAACACGCCAGGCTTCACGCAGGAGCTGTCGGGGTTGTTCAGTATGCTCAAGCGTGTGGATCATTAAGATGCGATCTACAGATTGATCGGGCAAAGGAAGGCTGTTTTCTCCGATTAGCGCAATACGGGAAGGGCTTGCGTCAGGCCATAAAACAACGCCTCGTTGAGCTGGCATAAAGGCAAAAACACATTCAGATGGTTTAAGGTAAAAATCCAAATAAGGTAAAGCATAACCAATACCCAGCACATTCTGCCCCGTTAGATCAGGCCAAATATGATGAATACACCCCTGAATTTGGTGACCGGCCGCTTGCCCGAGGGGAGTGGAATAAAACTCACAAAAATTAACAACATCATAGGCCATAGATCAGACTATAGCATTTTTGCGAAAACCGCGTAAGGCAGAGTTTTCGAAAGGGAAGGGCCCAATAATCTCATTTGAATGCCCTTAACCAACCTTGCGCAATTTTTCGACGGTAGCTGTGGTGCTATAACCAGGCTTCAGGTCGATAAGATGAACTTTTCCGCCATTCAGTTGAACAACATCGGCACCTACAACGGTGTCGATTGTATAATCAGCGCCTTTGAAAAGGACATCTGGTAGAAGGGTTTCTATGAGGTTAAGGGGAGTGTCGTCCTCAAATAGAATAACCCCATCCACATATTCTAGAGCGGCCAGAACGTGAGCGCGAACCATTTCTGTTTGAATGGGGCGATGTTCTCCTTTATATCGTTTGATTGAGCTATCGGTGTTGAGTGCAACAATGAGGCGATCACATGCCTTTTTACAGTGCTCCAAAGAGTGAAGATGGCCGAGGTGGAGGAGGTCAAAGCATCCATTTGTAAAGCCGAGGGTAAGCCCCTGGCGATGCCAGAGTTGTGCATGGTGACTTGCGTCTTCTAAAGTCATTATCTTGGAAGGAGCTATAGACTCCGCCTTTAGGACAGCCACTGCCAACTCGTCGTGTCCTACCACCGCGGTTCCAACTTTGCCGACCACAATGCCTGCTGCAATATTGGCGAGCTGGGCAGCGTCTTCTAGGGATTTTCCGGTGCAGATGGCAGCTGAAAGCGTGGCGATAACAGTATCTCCTGCGCCTGATACATCGTATATTTCTCGTGCTTGGGTTGGAATATGGATAGGCTTAGCCTTAGTTTTTGGTTTTGAGGGAGCTAACAAAGTCATCCCCTTGGCTCCTCGCGTAACAAGGACAGCATCACATTTGTAGCGATCTTTAACCTGAATCATGGCTTGGGCAACATCGTCATCAGACCGTAAGGGATATGGAGAAATATCAGATAATTCTTTTTCATTAGGGGTTAAAAGGGTTGCTCCCTGGTAGCGAGAATAATCTTGACCTTTAGGGTCTACGATAATGGGAATACCGACCGATTTAGAGGCCGTAATAATATACTGGCAGAGCTCGGGGGGAAGGGAACCCTTCCCATAGTCTGATAAAATGACGATTTGAGCCGAAGGAAGATAATCCATCACCGCTTCTTTTAAAGCCTTAATCGTTGCTTCGGTAGGGGTTGCAACGACTTCATCATCTACTCTCAACAGTTGTTGAGACTGTGAAATAAAGCGGGACTTAACCGGTGTGCGACCCTCATTGATAAGGTGGGCTGTAACTTGAGGCAAGTTGGTTAAGAGTTCTTTTACCTTCTGACCGCCATCGTCTTTTCCGGTGATCCCAATAAAGGTTGTGGGACATCCAAGGGCGGACAAATTTCGAACCACATTTCCAGCGCCTCCTAGGGCCAAAAAATCACGGTTAATTTTTAGAACGGGCACCGGGGCTTCCGGAGAGATGCGACTCACTGTTCCATAGACGAAACGATCGAGTAAAAGATCACCCAAGCATAAAACATGGGCATTTTCAAAGGAGATATCAAGTAATTTCATGATGTTAATTATCTGCTTACTTTACGAGGTTGTCTCACCCTTAATTAAACGATCAGAGGCTTTTTTTCAATGTTTAATGTCAAATAGGCTTTCTTTTCCTACCCACTTCTTGTCGCGTACCCTAAATAATTCACATTCAAATCCATTGATAAGTGCCACTGATCTTTTAGGGGCGTGTAAGACATTCCCTTCAGGTCTGCAAAAGAAAACCCGAGGGGCCGTAAGTGGGTAGCGAGCTCTGCAGGGCTCAAGAATTTATGCCAATCGTGCGTTCCTTTCGGCAAGAGACCCATAATATATTCTGCGCCGAGAATAGCAACAGCATAAGACTTCCATGTACGGTTGAGAGTAGAGAGAATGAGGGCTCCTCCAGGGGAAACAAGTTTCGTGCAGGTTGTCAAAAATCCAGCGACATCGGCGACATGCTCTACAATTTCAAGGGCCAGGACCACATCAAAAGTTTGGCCTTTAGAGCTTAGATCTTCAGCAGAGGTGCAGTAATACGTGATGGGCAAATTCATCAGGGTTGCATGGGCCATTGCGACTTCAATGGCTTGCTCACTGGCATCGATGCCGGTGACAGTTGCACCCAGGCGGGTTAAGGGTTCTGCCACAAGGCCTCCCCCACAACCAATGTCTAGGATCGATAGTCCCTCAAAGGGCTTGTCTTTTGAAAAATCTCTTTGAAAATGGGCGAGCAAACAATCCCGAATGTATTTAATGCGTGTTGGATTCAATTGATGGAGAGGTTTAAAAGGCCCATTTTCATCCCACCATTGGGGTGAAATCTTGCTAAATCGTTGAATCTCTGAAACATCTATGGAAGAATGAGGGGAGGTATGTTGAGTCATCTCTTGCTTGTCGTTCCTTGAAGCGTTAAGAGTATTATTAAAATGATTCACCTTATGGACAACTGCTGCACTTCATCTGCGCTTCCGGTGCTCGCGTACATTAAGTACACTCCGCTTCGGTTCTCGATTCCGCTCGCATTTGACTCATAATATGAATCGTTACAAATATATCGTCTTAATCTACAGGACTATACAAAAAATATCGCGGGGAAAATGGCACGTATTGTTCAAAAATTTGGGGGGACTTCCGTGGCGGATATCGCGCGCCTCGAAAAGGTTTCCTTAAAAATAAAGAAAGAAGTCGATGCAGGCCATCAAGTCGCTGTTGTTGTCTCAGCCATGGCCGGAGAGACGAATCGACTGGTTGGATATGCGCAAAGTTTGGCAGGGAATGCTAAATCGTCTGAGTATGATGTCATCATTGCAGCAGGGGAGCAAGTGACCAGTGGCCTCTTGGCATTGGCCCTTAGCCAAATTGGCATTCCTGCCCGCTCCCTTCTTTCTTGGCAAATTCCTATTCTGACAGATCTTGTCCATGGAAGTGCGCGCATAGAGCAAATTGACCCCCAACAGCTTGAAGAGTGCTGGTCAAAAGGTATTGTTCCGATCATTGCGGGGTTTCAAGGATTAACAAAACAAGGACGGTTGACAACGTTGGGGCGTGGGGGGTCTGACACCACAGCTGTTGCCATTGCAGCCGCCGTACAGGCGGATCGTTGCGACATTTATACAGATGTAACGGGCGTTTACACGGCAGATCCGCGCATTGTCCCTAAAGCTCAAAAACTTAAAGAAATCACGTATGAAGAAATGTTTGAGCTTGCGGCCCAAGGTGCAAAAGTTCTCCAAACACGATCTGTTGAAACGGCGATGACTTATCAAGTTCACGTGCGGGTTCTTTCTAGTTTTTATGATGAACCCGGCACGGAAATTGTGCCAGAAAAGATGCTGAACGATTTCATTCATGTGAGTGGTATTACCTATAGAAATGATGAAGCGCGCATAACGTTAAAAAATGTGCGTAATCAAACGCAAGCGATAGCGGATATCTTTGAAACTTTGGCCAATGCGGATATTCATATAGATATGGTTGTCCAGAATGTGTCTTTAGAGGATTCTATAGACTTAACATTTACAATTCTGAAGGGGGAAATTCCTCGTGTCGTAGAAGCCCTACAGGAAAAGACAAAAATATTGTATGATGACTTGATCCTGGATCCAAACATTGCCAAAATTACAGTTGTTGGCGTAGGGTTGCAACGGCGCCTTGGTATTGCAAGTTTGATGTTCAAAACTTTGGCAGGGTTGGGCATTCCCCTGCAGGTCATTTCTTGCTCTGCCATTAAAGTCAGTGTATTAGTAGACGAATCAGTAGCAGAAGAAGCTGTTCGTGTTCTTCATAGCGCCTATGGTTTGGATAAGGAGTTTGAGTTTTGACATTACACAATTTATGGCATCAGGGGTGTTCCTTTTTAGGAACAGAATTTGCCATTTTAGGTGGCGCCATGACGTGGGTATCGGAACGAAACCTTGTTTCAGCCATATCCAATGCGGGTGGATTTGGGGTCATTGCCTCAGGCGCGATGTCTCCGGCTCAATTGGGTGAAGAAATTCAAGCCACACTTAAGATGACCCGTCTTCCTTTTGGGGTGAACCTCATCACCATGCATCCGGAATTGGATGCCTTGGTTGACGTGTGTGCAAAAAATCGTATAGGCCACGTCGTGCTTGCGGGAGGACTGCCCCCTGCCTTTGCTATTGCGAAGGTAAAAGATTATGGTGGGAAGGTTTTATGTTTTACGCCGACACTTGCCTTTGGAAAAAAGCTGGTGAAAATGGGTGTCGACGCCTTAATTATTGAAGGGAATGAGGCTGGGGGGCATGTGGGCCCTGTTTCTGCGAGTATTTTGGCTCAAGAAGTTTTGCCCGTGATTCGGGACGTTCCTATATTTATTGCGGGTGGCATTGGTCGGGGAGAAGCGATTGTTGCCTATCTTGAGCTTGGCGCTTCAGGTGTCCAGCTCGGAACACGCTTTGTTTGTGCTACGGAATCGCAAGCACACCCCCGTTTCAAACAAGCTTTTATTCGTGCGAATGCGCGGGATGCCATCTCTTCTGTCCAATTGGATCCGCGTTTCCCTGTCATCCCTGTCCGGGCATTGGTCAATGATGCGACCCGTCGCTTCTTTGAGAAACAAAAGGAAATGATTGGCCGCGTGGATAAAGGAGAAATGGACCTCAAACAAGCTCAGTTAGAGATTGAGCGCTTTTGGGCTGGGTCTTTGCGGCGTGCGGTTGTTGATGGGGATGTGGAGAACGGATCGTTAATGGCAGGCCAAAGCGTTGGGATGATTACACAAGAGCAAACGACGCACCAAATCATTCAAGAATTGATTGACCAGGCTAATATATTTATTGCGAATAAAGGTGAAGGTTCAGGAGGGGATGTTTTGACTGGTGATTCTATCCTTAAGCGCACCCATGGCAGACGATAGCGTAGAAAATTGGATGACAATTTCCCATCAAGTTGATGGGATTAGCCTCAATACGGGCATTGGATTAGGACGGGCGGTTTTACATCACCCCGTTGGGACGAAGGTAGCCTCTACGCGGGAAGACTTTGGAAACCGTTCTCAAAAGGCACAATTGATACAGCTTGATCAGGCCTTTGTTCATTTGGCGGACGAAATCCAGGCGTTTATTTCTCAACAGTCGACTTCCCCATCCACAAAAACCCAAACACAAATGCAAGCGCAGTCTGCGAAAGTATCTCGGGATATTTTAGATGTTCACTTATTATTGGCTCGCGATCCAGGTTGGAAGCGTCAATTGAGAGAGCGAATTCGAGAAGGAATGAGCACTTTAGACGCCATTGATCAGGCCTTACAATCCATTCGCGAAAGACTAGAAAGAAAAGGAACGCAACCTCACTGGCGTGAAAGAATCAGTGATTTTGAAGATCTGTCCGGTCGCTTGAAGCGCCATTTAACGGATTCTGTTGGGGTACTGGAAAACGAGGATGGCGATTCCCCAATTATTGTTGTGGCTGATCGAATAGGGCCTGCTGAATTATTAGACTATGATCGAAGTCGGTTGGTTGGGCTTGTTCTTGTCGAACAATCTCACACCTCCCACGTGGCGATTGTTGCTCGTTCTTTGGAGATTCCCGTTGTTGGAGGAATAAAAACCCTGTTGCAGGAGATTAACACAGGCGATTCTCTTCTGGTCGATGGCAATGAAGGGCGGGTTTATATTCGTCCGGTAAGGGAAGTGGTCCGTCGGTATGATGCACAATTCCAATTCAAGAAAACACGTCATCTTGGGTTGTCAGAAGCGGTGGCCCCTCTGATGGCGAGGACGCTGGATGGTGTTTCTATTTCTTTGCTTTTGAATGCGGGATTGGTTGAAGATGTTGATCATATTGAAGCAGCAGGGGCAGAAGGGATCGGGCTCTATCGAACGGAAATTCCCTTTATGATGCGCCCCAAGTTGCCCAACGTTAATGAACAAGTAAAGCTGTATCAGGAAATTTTGAATCGTGCAGGGCGGCATCCTGTCGTTTTTCGAACACTTGATGTTGGGGGGGATAAAGTATTGCCGTATTTAGAGCGGCTAAAATCTGAGAGCCCGATCAAACAACGGCGTACGGCGGCAAGAATCGTTTTCGACCGCCCCATTTTATTGCGGTATCAGCTTAGAGCCCTCATTCGAGCTAGTGTCGGCACTGAATTAACCATTATGCTGCCCATGATTGCAGAAGTGAGTGAAGTTCAGGCAGCGCGAGAATTATTAGATGGAGAAATCAACAGGGAGAAAGAGAAGGGAAACCCGGTTCCTACGAATATTAGATTGGGAGCAATGATTGAGGTTCCCTCCCTTGTTCATCAACTTCCTCAGCTTTTTCCCCATGTTGATTTTTTATCCGTTGGAAGCAATGATCTCTTTCAATTTTTCTACGCCATTGACCGGGAATACCCAAAATTAACGGATCGTTATGATGTTCTTTCTCCAACTTTTTTAAGCGTGTTAAAGTCTATTCAAGAACAATGCCAAGGGGCGCACATCCCCTTAAGCGTCTGTGGAGAAATGGCTGGAAGACCCTTAGAGTCCTTGGCGTTGATTGGTCTTGGCTATCGAACTTTATCCATGTCAGCCCCAGCTGTTCCTCTTATAAAGACCATGATTCGAAGGCTGACCTACCAAGAGATCTCAGATTATATGGCGGGTGTTTGTGTCCCGTCCCAAGCCAATATTCGCCAAAATTTACGTGATTTTGCAAGAGATCACGGGATTTATTGTGAGTGAAGGGGCGAAGTACTCGTTTCTGGTGAAAACAGATGATTATAATTAACCAGAAACTGTCTCTTGTTTTTCTAATCTCTCGTCATTTTTTTGTTTAAATTATTATTCTAATTATGAGTATATCTTTAGAGCAACCCTGACTTCCCGTCTTGTATATAAACGACCAGTTTCAGATGATTTTCATAATTGAAAAATCCCCATAATTTATGATTTTTCAATTTATCAAAACGTAAAAAATATAAATTTATTATTGAAAAAATAATAAAATCATATTATATACACTCCACTTTGGCCAATTTTGAGCCCAAGTGTCGTCCCTTTAAGGTGAAGCAGCGATTCGATCAATCAGAAATGACAGATCTTGGCGTTTGAATTTAATCATGTCGGTTTCGAGAGTCGAGTTGACTAAATAACCTCAGCATCTGTATTAAGAGTCAAGTTAAAAAAAGTTTATTTCCATTGTGGCTGCCACTTGGAATTTCTGATAACAACTGACCTTATAAGAAGCAACAACTTATGCATGGCAGCGACAATAGCTACTTTGACCGGCTTGCCTTTTTCCCTTAATCTTAAATAAAACTTTTGTATGAATGGATTCCATTTAAGACAAGCAATTGTTGCCATATACAAAGCTTTTCTTAAATCAGCTCTTCCCCCTCAACGCCGCATAAAAATACCCCAGCTTCGCCAGCTAAAAATACCCCACCCCTTTGGTGCCCCATGATGGGCGGCTATGTGCCCCTTCTTCCTGGCACCATAAGTAAACAGATCATTTTATAATGGCGCCACAGCCAGTTTGCAA
>CAMCRD010000057.1 GCA_945877185.1 Candidatus Finniella inopinata
TTGTCCTTCTCTGACCATCTTTCTCTCCAACGTTGAGGGTTGAAGAGTATTGTGATCCAATTCTCTCTCTTTTGACATGATGTCCTCCTTTGGTCAGGGGGGGAATTTTCAGTGACCATAAAGGGGGAATATTGCATGACCAGTGACAGTGCCTCCGCTCGTGCTCAAGGCTGGCGTGATGCCTGTTATGGCCAAAACAGCATCACAAACAAGACGTTGTAGAACAAAATAAAGGCTAACCAAAAATCACTTGTAATTCGTTTTTTAATTCCTACATGTTTATTAGTTGAAAATACATTCTATAAAAATAAGATTTTATCAGAATGAGTTATCATTTTAAAAACTAACATGAAAGAGGAAAGGCTATAAAAATGAAGTTAAAGAAATTAGTTCAGTATGGATTGATGACAACTTGTTTGTTGGGCAATGCCATGGCGATGAATGAAACCAGGGATTTGCCAATAAATGCTATCTCTCGTCAACAAAGTATAGTCGATATTAAAGCAGCATCTGAGCTCGCATCAGCTGAATCTCGCGAATTCCATATATTTTTGGGGGCAAACCCATCTGAAGCTCATGTGATTGGGTTACGGGCAGAAGAAGAAAAACGCGAAATAGAAGAAGGAATCAAGGCCCCCATTCGACTCTTCTTCGTCAATGCATGTGAAATGTATGGGATACAAACACCTTCGGCAAGAACCCCCATCCTTAATGGTGATTTTAATAATGAGGAAAACTGGGATACGATACTGGAAGCCCTTATGCTCTCAGGTGAAAGTTTTAATGGTGTTGTTGACAAACTATATTTTGATGTTTCCACAGCTAAAGGTGCGCGGTGGGGTGAGAAAATTTTTGCCAAAATAGCTATTTTATCAAAAAAATCCATTGAACTTTACATCCCAGATGCAAAGCTTGCTAGCCAAAGCTTTTTTTGCGACTCTGAGGTTGATCAAAAGACATACCACGCACTGTCGCCAATCCAGAAAAGGGCTCTCCCGTATCCACCAAGTAGGCAAATCGTAGACAAGTGCTTTTTAAGTTCAGGCGGCCTAACGAGTGTCGAAAAGCGTAATGAAACATATTATGTGTATAATTCATTAAATTTAGTATACGACACAGCCTTTCAATCTTCAGAAATCATAGGTTACCCTTTAAAATTCGAAGCCTTCGAAAATGACAAGCCGTATCCAAATATCGGTATGGACTACCGTATCGAACCAAAAGAAGTACAGCAATATTTCCAGATAAATTCATTTATTAAGGTTACGTTAGACGGTGTAGAGAAAGAAGAGGCAGAAGAAATAAGTCTTAAAGTTCCCACAGTGAATGAAACAGAAATTGAAATAAAGGAAAATAAGATAAATGAAACCGCACGAGAGTTACCAACAAATGCTGAAACGACAACAACCTCTATTGTAGAAGGATACAAAGAAATAAAGTTCCCAAGCCTTGCCTTGATCAAAGAAAAACTTAATTACGGAAACTCACTGGTTTCAAGCGAAACAGATTGTTTTAATGTCCAATCTATAATGGGAGTATTTATGGGTTTTACCTCTCCGGTTCTTGACGTAAAGATGAAATATGTGGGGATTTTCGCAGATTATAAGGATAAGGATTTCTATAATATCTCTGGTGTCTTTGACGTTATATTTGAGGGAGATAAAAAAATAAACATATTTTTAAAATCTCCTTATAGGAAAGAGCGGGAATATATTGTTCAAGGTGGGACGAAGACAGAAAGAGGGAATGCTTACATGGTTTCCGACCCAAAAAACCTAAAAATTATGGTACCTATTAAAAAATAAGGGCAATACCTTTTCATACATAAAGTGGGGGAGGCTGCACAAGCAATCTCCCCTATTTTCCTTAAAGTTCCGTGCCAAAAAACCGCCTTAAAATCTCTTCATACACCGCCTTAAGGCGGTGAATCTCATCAACCGCAATGTGTTCATCGACCTGATGGGCTGTTGCGCTTACTAAGCCAAATTCAATGACAGGGCAAAGATCTTTCATAAAGCGTGCATCGGAGGTGCCTCCGCTCGTGCTCAAGGTTGGCGTCATGCCCGTTGTGGCCAGGACAGCATCACAAACAAGACGTTGCAGGGCTTCGTCTTCACATAAGAAAGCATCCCCGCTGGATTGGGTTTGCAGGGTGTAGGTGAACTCCCCTTGATTAAGGCCTACTTCTTCCGCCTTGTTGTGAAGGTATTGGGTCAAGGACCCTTGCGTTTGGGTAGGGTTAAACCGGATGTTGAATTTGGCAGAAATCTCTGAAGGAATCACGTTTCGGGTTGGGTTTGCCACATCAATAGACGTCACCTCCAGATGGGATGCATCGAAATGGGCCATTCCGGCATCCAAAGGGGTAGAAACAAGGTCTTGTAAATAGCGTAAAAGGGGGTTTATGGGGTTGTTGGCCAGATGGGGGTATCCTACGTGCCCAGCCTTCCCTAAAACCGTCACCGTAGCATTTAAACTGCCTCTACGGCCTACTTTAACCGTATCCCCTACCTTTTCGACATTGGTCGGTTCCCCAACGATACAGGCATCGATCTTTTCACCACGAGCTTTGAATTGGGCCACAACCTGTTGAATTCCCCCAACAGCGGGTCCTTCTTCATCGGTTGTTAAGAGAAGGCTTAAAGAACCCTTAAATTCATCCTTTTGAAGATAGGCGTCTACAGCTGCCAGATAAGCGCCTATGGCGCCTTTCATATCCACCACGCCCCGTCCGATAAGCTTCCCATCCCGAATCTCCCCCGCAAATGGATCAACGGTCCAACGGGTAATATCGCCTGGAGGAACCACGTCCGTATGTCCCAAAAAGCAAAGATGAGGGGAAGACGTACCCCGGCGGGCATAAAGATTGCAAACCTCTCCAGAATCTAAACGCTCTATCGTAAAGCCTCTGGCGGACAAAAATTCACTGACAATGGTCAGCGTTCCAGCCTCAATGGGGGTCACACTGGGGCATTTTACCAATGTTTGTGTTAAAGCAGCAGCATCTGCCATCAATGAACCGCGTCAGACTTCATAAGGGGCGGCTTTTCTGGTGAAGAAATAGGCAAAGGGTCACGATCTTCATCCCGCCATTCGATGGGCTTTAGGGGCTTAATAAGGGCGATTTTTAAGACATGATCCACAGAATCAACAGGGATAATTTTAATACCCTGTTTTACATTATCAGGGATGTCCGCTAAATCTTTTTCGTTCTCTTTGGGGATAATAACAGTTTTGACCCCACCCCGATGAGCTGCCAATAGCTTTTCCTTCAAGCCGCCAATGGGTAGGACACGCCCCCGAAGGGTAATTTCCCCCGTCATGGCAACATCCTTGTGCACAGGAATCCCTGTAAGGGCGGATACAATAGACGTACACATGGCCACACCTGCGGACGGACCATCTTTGGGTGTCGCCCCTTCGGGTACATGGATATGGATATCCCGACGTTCAAACAAAGAGGGTTTAATCCCAAATCGAGGCGCCTGAGACCGAATATAACTGACAGCGGCTTGAATCGATTCTTGCATCACATCACCCAACTTACCGGTAATCATCGTTTTGCCCTTACCCGGCAAAATGACGGCTTCAATAGACAATAGATCGCCTCCAACTTCTGTCCATGCCAACCCTGTTGTCACGCCAATGACATCGGCGGTTTCTGCTAACCCATAACGATATCGCTGAATACCAGCATATTTTCCAAGATTTCGAGCCGTAATTTTGATGCTCTTCACTTTTGGATTCAGCAAAATTTCCTTGATCGCTTTCCGGGACAAATTCGCAATTTCCCGCTCTAAATTCCTAACACCGGCTTCCCGGGTATAAAGGCGAATCAACTGGCGCAACGCCTCATCTGCAATGGTTAATTCACCTTTTCTTAATCCATGCATTTCCATAATTTTGGGAATGAGGTAGTGAATGGCAATTTCAACTTTTTCATCTTCCGTATAACCTGGAAGCCGAATGATCTCCATCCGATCTAAGAGAGGCTGCGGCATCCGCAGGGTGTTCGCCGTTGTCACAAACATGACATCGGATAAATCGTAGTCAACTTCAAGGTAATGGTCATTAAAAGTTGCATTTTGCTCCGGATCCAGGACCTCAAGCAAGGCTGAAGCAGGGTCCCCGCGCCAATCTGTTCCCATTTTATCAATTTCGTCGAGCAAAAATAGGGGATTCGATGTCTTGGCTTTTTTCATGCCTTGAATAACCTTACCCGGCATCGCGCCAATATACGTGCGACGGTGCCCCCGGATTTCCGCTTCATCCCGAACGCCGCCCAAGGACATCCGCACAAAATTGCGCCCGGTTGCGGATGCTATGGATTTCCCGAGAGAGGTCTTCCCCACGCCTGGAGGGCCAACCAAACATAAGATTTGCCCCTTCACCTTACCCACACGGCTTTGAACCGCAAGGTATTCCAGAATTCTCTCTTTGACTTTATCCAAACCATAATGATCATGGTCCAAAATTTTCTTAGCAGAAGTAATATCCCGTTTAACACGGCTACGGTGCTGCCAAGGGATTGTAAGGAGCCATTCCAAATAATTACGGATCACCGTTGCTTCTGCGGACATTTGATTCATGGAGCGCAACTTGCGCAATTCGGTCATGGCCTTTTCACGGGCTTCTTTGCTGAGCTTTGTTTTTTTAATTGACGCTTCAAACTCCGAAACCTCATCCTTACCTTCTTCGCCTTCGCCCAATTCCTTTTGTATGGCCTTTAATTGCTCATTCAAATAATAATCACGCTGCGTTTTCTCCATTTGACGTTTCACGCGCGTGCGAATGCGCCGTTCAACTTGCAAAACGCCGATTTCACCCTCAATGTGATTTAAGATTTTTTCCAGCCGCTGCTTTACGCCAGCTGTTTCCAATAAGATTTGCTTTTCAGGAATTTTTAGCCCCAGATAGGATGCGATGGTATCTGCCAGTTTGGCCGCGTCATCAATTTGATTGATTGTCACCAAAACATCTGGGGGAATTTTACGGTTAAGCTTAATATACTGTTCAAACTGGCCAACGATCGTTCGAACCAAAGCCTCGACTTCAGCTTCATCAATACGGTCTTCTGGGATCAAATCGACCAAGGCATGGAAATGCTGGGCATCATCCAGAATTTTTGTCAATCGAACGCGCTGTCCCCCTTCTACAAGAACCTTAACCGTTCCATCAGGAAGCTTCAACAATTGTAGCACTGTCCCAATTGTCCCAACCGTATACAAATCGGTAGCGCTGGGATCGTCATGATTTGCATTTTTTTGAGTGACAAGGATAATCTGCTTATTTTCTCCCAGCATAACCTGCTCTAAGGCCCTGACAGATTTTTCTCGTCCCACAAATAACGGTACAATCATGTGGGGAAAAACAACAATATCACGAAGAGGAAGAACAGGGTATTGAACCCCTTTTGTCAAACCAAACACCATATATAATCACCCAAACAGTTAGTTAGCACACTGGGATATGCAAAAATACCTTATATTAGTAAGCCCCCCTACTTTCTTTTCGTAGACGCATCACTTATACGTTTTCCGTACGTTTTCAGCGGCTGGGCACGCCCTTCAACAACTTCTTTGTTGATTACAACTTCCTCAACATCTTCATAGGAAGGCATTTCAAACATGGTATCCAGCAAAATACTTTCCATGATGGAACGCAATCCCCGGGCGCCTGTCTTACGAGCAATAGCGCGCAACGCAATGGCATGCAAGGCGTCTTCAGTCAAATTCAGTTGAACATTTTCCATTTCAAATAAACGCTTGTACTGCTTAACAAGGGCATTTTTAGGCTTCACCAGAATCTCAACCAAAGAAGCTTCATCTAAATCCGTTAAAGTCGCCAGCACAGGCAGTCGACCAATAAACTCTGGAATCAAACCAAACTTTAAAAGATCTTCTGGTTCAACGCCGCGCAATAAATCTCCTGTCGTTCTTTCTTGCGGCGATCGGACATCGGCGCCAAAACCAATAGCCGCCCCTTTCCCTCGAGCAGCGATAATCTTCTCTAAGCCGGAAAACGCTCCCCCACATATAAAGAGAATATTTGTTGTATCAACTTGCAAAAACTCTTGTTGAGGATGTTTACGGCCCCCTTGAGGAGGTACAGAGGCAACAGTTCCCTCCATAATTTTGAGCAACGCCTGCTGAACGCCTTCTCCGGAAACATCTCGTGTAATAGAAGGATTGTCGGATTTACGAGAAATTTTGTCAACTTCATCGATATAAACAATGCCTCGTTGGGCACGCTCAACATTATAATCTGCGGCTTGCAGCAATTTTAAGATAATGTTCTCAACGTCTTCCCCAACATACCCCGCTTCTGTCAGGGTGGTCGCATCAGCCATTGTGAAGGGAACATCAATAATGCGTGCTAACGTTTGGGCTAGGAGCGTTTTCCCACTCCCTGTGGGACCAACCAACAAAATATTAGACTTAGCAATTTCAATATCGCCACTCTTTGGACCATGAGCAAGGCGCTTATAGTGGTTATGAACAGCAACAGACAAAACACGTTTTGCAAAGAATTGACCAATAACATAGTCATCTAAAACCGTACAGATCTCAGCGGGAGAAGGCACTCCATCACCCGATTTAACCATAGATGAACGATGTTCTTCCCGAATAATATCCGTACACAACTCAACGCATTCATCACAAATAAAAACCGTAGGGCCTGCAATAAGTTTACGTACCTCGTGCTGGCTCTTACCGCAGAATGAACAATATAAAGTGTTTTTGATATCACTGCCGACTGATTTGCTCATCATTCCCCCTCTTCAATAACATCCAAAGGGCCCCCTAATCCATTTATTAAAAAAATAACACAGTGGCCACTCACAAAATCAGTATGGCTTGCCAATGCTCAACAAAAAGTTAAATTTTTTGGCTTTTTAAGCTTTTATATTCTTAACCGCCTTTTGTATTTTTAACGGCAAGGTCTACTATTTTTGGGCGGTTCGTTACCACTTCGTCAATCAATCCAAACTCTTTTGCCTCTTCAGGAGACATAAAACGATCACGCTCTAAAGCAGCTTCAATAACATCCAATGATTGCCCTGTTCTTTCAGCAAAGATTTCATTGATTTGGCTACGCAATTTCAAAATTTCGCGGGCCTGAATTTCAATATCAGACGCTTGTCCCCTAGCTCCTCCATGAGGCTGATGAACCATTATACGTGAATTAGGCAAAGCCAGCCGCTTGCCCTTTGTACCAACAGCAAGCAACAAAGCTCCCGCAGAAGCAGCTTGCCCCATGCACAAGGTTCCCACATCGCACCGGATGTAGTTCATCGTATCTAAGATAGCTAACCCAGCTGTCACGACTCCCCCTGGAGAATTAATATACAACGTAATATCCTTATCCGGATTTTCAGATTCCAGAAACAAAAGCTGGGCACAAATAAGGCTTGCAACATCATCATTTAATTCACCAGAAAAAAAGATGATGCGCTCTTTGAGTAGGCGGGAATAAATATCATAGGACCGCTCTCCTCTGCTGGTTTGCTCGACAACCATAGGAACCAAAGTATTATGGACTGATCCTCGAAATCCGCTCATGCCTTTTATCCTTTCGCTTTCGTTAGCTTTGGCTTTTGTACCGTTGGCTTTTTTTCCTTTGAAGAGGCTACTTTAGAGGCCTTTGAGGTCTCTTCTGGCATTTCTTCAAATTCCTCGTCATAAGGCGTGGGGATAACACCCCGCACCACCTTCTTTAAGGTTAGAAAGTCAACTTTACGCTCCGTCACATTTGACTTGCTTAAGATAAAATCTACCACCTTATCTTCCAAAAGAGGAGCCACCAAATTTCGAAGAGCTTGATTATTATTCACATAATATTTAATAACATCATCCATTTGAGAAGAATAGCGCATGGCTTCTTGGAAAACAGCCATTCGAATTTCTTCATCGCTGAGCTTTAGCTTATGCGTATCTGCCAAATGAGAAATCAATAAACCCAAGCGAACTCGGCGCTTTGCGATTATTTCATAATCGGCTCTCAGCTCCTTTTCTGACTTCTCCTCGTCTTCTTCATCGAGTTCTCCATTGGCCCGGGCCTCGGCTAATTCGCGCTGAAGCTGATCCCAAATGGCTTTAAACTCATTTTCCACCATCGTTGGCGGCAAATCGAAGGTATATTGAGCATCCAAGGCATCAAGCAAATTGCGCTTCGTGTACAAATGAGCAACTTTCTTTCCCTCATGTTCCACTGAAGTGCGAACAGTTTTACGTAAATCTTCAAGGGTTTCAGCCTCAAATTCTTTTGCAAAAGCATCATCCAATTTAAAAGTGATGGGCTCTTCAATTTTTTGCACTTCGACCTTGACCACGGCCTTCTTGCCCGCAAGATCTGTCACCTTTTCTTCCTTTGAAAACTGAATTTTCCCTTCAAAATGGTCCCCAGCTTTCTTACCGTAAAGAGCCTTTACAATCGGGGCAAACGGACTCTCTTCCTTTTCAGGACCCAGTAAAATCTGATAAGTTTCTGGCAGTTCTATACCCTTGCCATCTTCTAAAGTTCCAGACCACTTCACGGATACCAAATCGCCCTTACCCGCTGGCCTGCCATCCGAAGGTTTTTGATATTTAACGTGCTCCTCACACATTTTCTTTAATCGTTGCTCTACATCCTTGTCGCTAATCGTCACTGTCAGCACGTCTAAAGAGATGTCATTAAAATTCTTAACCTCAATATCCGGAAGCGTCTCAAAAGTTATCGTACATTCAAAATCCTTCCCTTCTTCAAAGGAAATGATCGCCACAGCTGGATCAATAGCATTCCGAAATTTATGATCCTTATAAATTTCAGCGAGCGCCTCACGCAAAATTGCATTGCCGGCGTCCTCCCAAGCTTCAGCCCCATACCGCTGTACAAGGATCTCCTTAGGCGTTTTCCCAGGACGAAATCCTGGAATTCTGGCTTTTGCTCCTACTTTTTGGAGCTGCATATCATATTTCTTCTGAAGCTCTGCAGCTAACGCCGTAACTTTAAATTGATGTTTCAGCTTTTCTGAAACTATTTTTGCAACTTGCATTTAACGCTCCGCCTCGTCCTTAAACGGTTTCTATCATTTTTATATGGTGCGGGCGGAGGGACTTGAACCCCCACGACTTGCGTCACCAGAACCTAAATCTGGCGTGTCTGCCAATTTCACCACGCCCGCAAAAAAAAGAGACTCTCAGAAATAACCCAGCCTCTTTTATGTACACGAACCAAATTGTATGTTCAATACTTTAGTACCCCTTGCAACCGGAGGCAAGTTTTTCTTAAGCTCTTTTATAAAAAATAACCTGATATGCCTATTTAAAGATTTTAAAAATTAAAGGAAAAGGCATTATTACAAAAAAGCTCAAGATTCAAAAACCTTGAGCTTTTTTGATAGTCGTTTATATCCGAAACCCCCTCATTTTTAGACCCCACCACTGTCCTTGTGCTTGCTGTGTGGTTTTCCAAATTGGCATGTTAAGGAGAGTTGAAAGCGTGTCATATTTCCAGCACGCTTGTTTTCCAAAACCCGTCGTGCCTGTATGACTTCAAAACCAACCGAGAGGAAGTCTTTGATGGGTGTATAAATGAGATTAAGGCTCGCTGAGTACATTTTTGAATTAACGCTCAAATTTGGCAACAATCTTAACTCGATATCATTTTTTATTTTTGTGAAGCCTCCCACAAGGGTACTGTGGAAGTTTTCATCCCAATAATGCTTATACCCGATATAGCCGCCGTAAGCGGTTTGAGGTGAAAAGCGGTTTGTGACAGAATTATAAAAAGCCGCATAACCAGCAGAATCCAGCATATAACGGCCGATTCCTCTGCCTGTTTGAACTTGCCAAACCAGGCTATCTTCTCCCACCGTTAATAAGTACCCGGAGAATCCAATACCATATCCCCCTTTCTTAACTTCCGGGCTTGCTCCATTTTTAACGCGTAATTCCCGCGCAAGCCCTCTCAACGATAGTCCTCCCCAAGGACGGTGTATATACAGGCGTGCGACAGCATCGGGAAGTCGGTCAAGGCCAGCCGATACGTTAGGGGTTACGCTATTTAAGCTAAAATTAAACCTTGTAGTTGCTGTCTGGTCGATATAATCCGTTTCCGGGTTTTCTAAGGCAATGGCCAAAGCAAACAGGTCGTTGTCTTCGAAAGGATGGGTATACCGGATCATAGGTTGACGATTTGCGCCGATACTGGAAGCCGCTCCAGGATTGAGACATTCCGGTAAAGTATGGGGGTCATGGAACGTTGTCGTTGTTTGGCCAACCAGGAGACGGCCCCAATGCACATAGGCATGGCGAAGCCGTAAATCATAGTTATTGTTATAGGCTTCTGCATTAATGGGCGCATTCCCAAAAAAGTCTGCTTCCAAATACGTCATTAATTCACCATAGGACGTTGGGGTTTCCGTTTGAAAGGCAAACCGACTATAACGGGCAGTAAAATGGGTTTGGCGGCGACGCAAGATATTGGTGGGGCTTTCTATGGGAATAAAGGAAGCCAGCAAAAAGTCATAAGCGTAACCGGTTTGGGCGCCTGTTGTATCATGCATTAAATCTGTCTTGATAAAACCGTTAAATCCAATAGACGTGTTGGTTCCATTCACTTTGAAAGACCCATCAAAGTCACCTGCATAGACAGCTTTCTCTTGGTGTTGTTCCAGATTTTTTTTAAGATTTTGGTTCTCTTTTTCGAGTGTGCTGACTCTCCCTTCAAGCCCCGACCCACCAACAGCTGCATGATGATGCTGAACGCCATTTTTCCGAGCGCCCACAGGGTGACGAACCGGCTGAGCAGTCTTTTCTTGTGGCCCAGACTGCCCCATTGCTTTTTCATACGCTTCAATGCGCTTCATGAGATCGGCAGCCTGTTTCTTAAGAGCATCGAGTTCAGGGGAAGAGCGCGCTGACGAAAAAGAGGCAAAGCTAACGGTTCCCATAAAAAAAGCATAGCGGAAAATGCACTTGAATTTCATGATGCTGTCAATCCCTTTCGATTGGTTTAGAAAAAAAAGATCAATATTTAATAAATTTATAAATAATTTTTAGCAGAGTCAATAGAGAACGACAACCCTATCGCTTACTTTTGAAAGAAGCTTGGGAAATATAGGGATTCAAGCATATCTTGAGAAAATTTTAGCAAGGATCGCTGACTATCGGCTAAAACCTCGTGGTTTTTTACCAAAATAAAATTAAAATTTACACAATATGGGCAAATTAAATCCTTGAAATCATTAAAATAATATCATATCTGTATTACACATACGAGTCATACAAAACATATACGCATATGAAGGATTTTGATTATGGATATAGACAGAATGAGAAACAAGTGGACAGAAGAAAACATTAATTATCTAAAAGAAGCTTATTTACAGGGTTTCCCCCTAAAACAAATCGCTGCTAAATTAGATCGAACCGTCAGCGCCATCAATAAAGTCTTAGCCCGCTATAAATTGAGAACCCACAGCAAAATGGGTCGTCTCCCCTCTTTATCTCGGCCAACAGCCCGTCAGCTCCAGCAAAAGCGAAATTTAGGAACTCAAATCCGAAAGAAAAACAGACAAAAGAAAATCCTTTTTCGACCCGATTATCGGCAATGGGTTCTTTTTGAGTCCGTTGTTAGCTGGATGAGGACAGAAGGGATATCTATCATCAAATCAGGATCAGATGTCTATTATGAAGTCGATGGTTACCCTAAAAACAAAGCCCAAATCTTACATATGGCAAATTTAAGAAGGGAACAATTACAACTTCCAATTTTTTTTGTAAGAGGAATTACAAATTCGTAAAAAAATGGATTTTTTTGTTATGGGTATTTAGTTGAGCGGTATAGTCTTTTAAGTCGAATGTTAAAAATAGGATTCAAGTCTAGAACGATAAATTCAGTCATTGCGAGGACTGCGAGCGAAGCGTGGCAGGACGTGGCAATCCATGTATCCAAAGCCTCTTTCAGCATTATATTATGTTGAAATATTTAAAGAATACATGGATT
>CAMCRD010000058.1 GCA_945877185.1 Candidatus Finniella inopinata
GAGCACCAGGAATGCCGCCGGGAGGAGCACCAGGAATGCCGCCGGGAGGAGCACCAGGAATGCCGCCGGGAGGAGCACCAGGAATGCCGCCGGGAGGAGCACCAGGAATGCCGCCAGGAGGGGCACCAGGAATGCCACCGGGAGGAGCACCAGGAATGCCGCCAGGAGGGGCACCAGGAATGCCGCCAGGAGGGGCACCAGGAATGCCACCGGGAGGAGCACCAGGAATGCCGCCGGGAGGAGCACCAGGAATGCCGCCGGGAGGAGCACCAGGAATGCCGCCGGGAGGAGCACCAGGAATGCCGCCGGGAGGGGCACCAGGAATGCCGCCGGGAGGGGGAGCCATGATGGGAAGCGGCATGGGTGGCGGCATGGGCGGTATGGGAGGTATGGGTGGCGGTATGGGTGGCGGCATGGGTGGTGGCATGGGCGGCAGTATGGGTGGTGGCATGGGCGGCGGTATGGGCGGCAGTATGGGTGGTGGCATGGGCGGCGGTATGGGCGGGAGTATGGGTGGTGGCATGGGCGGCGGTATGGGCGGCAGTATGGGTGGCATGAGCGGTATGGGAGCTATGGGAGCTATGGGAGCTATGGGAGCTATGGGAGCTATGGGAGCTATGGGAGCTATGGGAGCTATGGGAGCTATGGGAGCTATGGGAGCTATGGGAGCTATGGGAGCTATGGGAGCTATGAGCGCCATGGGGGCTATGGCCAACATGGGGAATTCCTTAAATTTTGATGACGATGATGACCATAAATATAAAAAAAAGAAGAAAAAGGATAAAGACAAGGACAAGAAAAAGGATAAAGACAAGGACAAGAAAAAGGATAAGGACAAGAGCAAGGACAAGGACAAGAGCAAGGACAAGAGCAAGGACAAGGACAAGAGCAAGGACAAGGACAAGGACAAGAGCAAGGACAAGGACAAGAGCAAGGACAAGGACAAGAGCAAGGACAAGGACAAGAGCAAGGACAAGGACAAGGACAAGAGCAAAGATAAGGGAGAAACAAAACCCTCAAAAGAAGAAAAGAAACAGCAGAAAGCACAAAAGAAAGAAGAGAAGCAACAAAAAAAGGAACGAAAAAGCCAACAGAAAAAAGAACGCGCTAAAGATCGTGTAGAGCGCAAAAAAAATAAGAAGAAAGGGCGGTGATAAGGTTAATGCTCCTTTAAGCCTCTCTTACCCTCTAACCATATCGATCGCCCTAAAAGGCCTGGCTCCTAAAACTTGGTAGCGCCTCACGCCGTTCAGCTAACAAAATCTATAGAGTTGGGATGATGCGGTTAGAGCGTATACTTACCATGCGTGATGCGCCCTCTTGGATTATCTTGTAGATTGCCTATGTTTGTTGGAACACTCTTAATTTCTTTTAAGAATCAAAATGTTCCTTAACACCCTTATAAACGGCTGATTTTTGGCCATACCCACCGGTTAAAAAGTGCAGCGGAGCTTGATGAACGCCATCCAATTTCAACTGTTTAGAAACATTCACATCATGAATGTTTGCCGTCATCCAGGTGAGGATCCCCAAAGATGTGGCCACCAATTGAAAAGTCTGGGACAAATGTCCCGCATCTAATATAACAACTCGATAGCCCCGAGAATGAGGATACTTCCACCACATTTTGCCAAAGTAGCTCACAATAAAGACGCCAAATGCACTACCATTGCCAAAAGGCTGCCCCATACATAAGGCAGCCACACCTTCATCGGATAGGGCATCATTCACACGGACAAGCCCATGACGTTCAACGTCATAATGATAAGTTCCAGGCTCAATACCCGGAACATTATGAATCACCACATAAGCCTCATTGGGGTGAAGTCCTCCCCCCGATGGACTGGTTTTACGCATGCCTACCTCTCGAAGGCCCGCATCCGTTAAATCTTGCCAAGGTCCATGAAATAATCCAAAAGTCACAAACAGAAGGGTGCTTAAAATCTCGAGTGAAACAGGTTTTCCCTCAAAATTTCGAATGGTTTGACGCTGTTTTAAAATTTCACTAAAGGGCAAGTGATTTAAACTAGCCAAATCCGGCGCTAATAAAGGGGTAAAAGCCCCTTCCCGCTTGATAAAAGACTCCTTAGGCATCCTCTCCTCAACAGCCTCTTCACACCCGGCAATATAATCCGCCAGCCACTCTGCTGTTGACGTATGTGCATCCTCGACAACATTTCGGGTACCAATATGGAAAATATAAGATAACTTATCCCACTGCCAGGTTGGCTCGATGGGTGCATCTTTCAGGAGAATACCTTCTTTCAAAAGATGTTGGTCAATATCATCCAATGCTTCCCCTTTGGCTTCCATGTCTCCTCGAGAATGGGCTAGCAAACGATCAAAATAAGGAAGCGTTAAGGAAAACTGTTGATGATTTTGATAGTCCCACAGAATGATGTCTTTATCTTTTAACAGAAAAAACAGGTCGGAGTTTAAATGCAGCTTTGACATGAGAATCCTTTCATCGCTCGTTTTATTTCAATAAACAGTTACGTAATTTATAGAGAAAAGCATCAGGATACTCAAATTGACAGATTGACACCCCTTGATACACTCGATAGGATGCCGTCATTAGCCAGGGGTGCTGATACTTACAGTCTTGTATCAGCTGAGAAAGCGGTAGTCGCTTAACCCTATAACCTGATCTGGTTCGTACCAGCGGAGGGAGTGCCCATGAAAAACGTTGCCAAAAGAATTGTATTATCGCCTCATGCTCAAAGCCTTGAGCATCCAATCTTTGAAAAACCAGCCCTAACGAAAGTCCCCGTCAAAGCCCCTGTTTTTTTTATTTCTATCTTAGGTACCATCTTAGAGTACTTTGAATATGCCATTTATGGATTTCTAGCCCCCATCCTGGCCCTTCATTTCTTTCCAATCGGAGATCCAACCAGTTCCCTTATCAAAGCTTTCGGCGTCTTTGCCGTTGGCTCTTTATCGAAACCGCTTGGGGCCTTGATTTTTGGGTATTTAGGCGACACACGAGGCCGCCGTATTTCTTTGCGGTACAGTATGATCGGTATTTCTTTCCCCACCTTCGTTGTCGGCATCTTGCCTGGTTATGAAGCCTGGGGATGGGGTGCAGCTACTGCTCTCGTTCTTTGTCGAATGTGCCAAGGCGCTTTTCTCGCCGGAGAATCCGATGGCGTCCAAATCTATGTCTTTGAGCATTTTGGTCGCAAAAATCCCTGTTTAATGACCAATCTTGTCAACTGCGCCGCATACATTGGGATTGCTCTTGCTTCTCTCGTTGCCTCCCAAATTCCTACCGAAGGGGAGAGTTGGCGCCTTGTCTTTTTAGGGTGTAGCATTCTTGGCATCATTGTCTTTATTTTAAGGCGCTATTTAATTGAGACCCCCCCCTTTTTAGCCTATCAAAAAAAACACCTGTCCCCCTTGCCGTTGAAACAAATTGTCCAGTCGCACTGGGCGCCAATCCTTCGAACCATCATGATTTGTGGCGCCATTGGCGGTTCTTATCATTTTTATCTCGTCTTCCAGGGAACTTATCTTTCGAAAGTTTTGGGATTAGTTCCCTCAACGGAAGCGTCTCTCTATAGTTTCTACTTAACGAGTGTTTATGTGCTCACCCTTCCCCTTGCTGGCTGGGCAGCGGATCTTTGGGGACTTGCCCGAATGGCCAAACTCGGCGGACTCTTAACGGTAAGTCTTGTTGCCTTGAATACGCTGATGGTCCTCAATGGAGCTGTTTTTTTCCCCCTTATGATTTTAACAACCATTACCATGGTGCTCTTTTACGCCCCAGGATACCTCTTCTTAATTCAACAGTTTGATGTGGGTATCCGGTTCCGTGCTTTAAGCCTGGGCCATACGATCGGATCCATGCTTTTCTCCGGCACAACCCCTGTTGTTTGCTTATTCCTTTGGCAAAGCACGAACCTTTCTTATGGTCCTTTCTTATATTTCCTGCTTTTGGGGGTAATGGGCCTTGCAGCCTTCATTTGGGGGGATACGAAAGTGAAGTCTCCATCACAGCCCGAATGACTTTTTTCATCACGGTGGGAAAAGCATGAGACTTTAGGTTGTCAAAGGAACTCCACAATCCTTTTTTAGGAATATTGCTGTGTCCTTTGGCAATTCTTAATTCCAAGTGAAAATGGGTAAAGGTATGGCGTACCATTCCAGGTAAGTGCGCCCATGTATCGACACCTTTTGGAGCACTAACAAACAATGCATCAGACTCCAAATTCCACGGCGTGTCTTGCCAAATGGTTGTTGGTAAGCCAATCAATCCCGCAAGAAGGCCTTTGTCCGGACGCTTTTCGAGAAGGATTTCCCCTTCGTCATTCTCTACCCAAAAAGCGATCCCATAACGACGCGGCTTTATGCTCTTCACGGCGGGACGCGGCAATTGAGCGGCAACCCCCTTATGGTGCCCCTTACACTCTTTTTGCAAAGGACATATCTCACACAAAGGATTTCGAGGACGACACACCGTTGCGCCCAAATCCATCAGGCCTTGTGCAAAATCCCCACTTCGGTGAGAAGGAACCATCTCTTTTGCAAGAATTTGAACTTCATTTTTTAAGGCGGGCAAAGGCGTTTCAAGGGCAAAAAGCCGAGAAAAAACGCGCACCACATTTCCATCAACCGGAACCATCGGCTGATCGTAAGCAATAGCCGCAATAGCGGCTGCCGTATAAGGGCCAATACCAGGCAGGGCTTGAAGGACGGGCGCTTCATGGGGAAGAAGGCCTTTATAATCTCGCACCAGCGTTTGAGCGCATTTATGGAGGTTGCGAGCTCGGCTATAGTATCCAAGCCCTTGCCAATTATGAAAAACCTCATCCAATGTCGCTTTTGCCAAATCCTCGATCACCGGCCATCGGGTCACAAATCGAGAGAAATAATCCTTTACAGTGGCAACAGTTGTCTGCTGCAACATAATTTCACTGAGCCATACGTGATAGGGATTGGGGGAATAGCCAGGCACCGCCCGCCAGGGAAGCGCCCGTTGGTTCCTATCATACCAAGTGAGTAAATTTTCCTCTAATAGATTGATATTTATTGATTTTGACACCGTTTCTTCTAAGCCGTATTTAATAATTAGTTATACTTAACCTCTTACAGGAAATTATCTGAAAACAAATGTCTATTGGTTAAATAGAATTCCTGCCAAAATCGTTTCATTCCAGCATCAACGGCTGGCGCTAATTCAGAAAGAGGCGCATCTATCGGTGGTAGTTGACAATCTTCTTTATAAAGTTTGCGAAGCATCTTTTCATTATCTTTATCCCTAGAAAGATAAGTTCTAAGGTGACTTTCAACAAGAATTGAGTAAGACCATTCAGCAATGTCATTTGCAATTGTCTCTTGTTCTTCTATTGACACGTGGGATTGAGCTGTTTCTACCCACTGCAAGTTATAAGCTTTAAGAACACTTACCTTTTCCTTTAAAGGGTCTTCTATTGGTGAAATACTATAGTCGATAAAGAATGTCCCAACATCAACAGGCTGACACATATTATATACCTCATCTGATTTGTGAACCTGAATTTTTCTCAATATCAACGTTCCTGTATAAGTTTTCTCCTCATTTCGGCTTATGGATTCAAATATAGCAGAAGTATGTATGTTACTGGAACACCATGGTCTTTTGCCCTCTAACTCTGTAAGTTTATGAATAGCTATATCCATTAAGACTCTATTGTTTACGTTTCTCACTTTCGTAAAAGATGCACTATTTATAACCGCACCCAAAAATAACTTACGTTGAGAAATAAGGAGGGCTTCTTCTTCAGAGTCTTTCAATAATATGTAATTATCACTTATTAATGAAGGCACAACCTCATGTAGCATGATATGTAAAGCACCCTCATTTAATTCAGGGTTTAACTTTGCATCCCGAACCGTTTTAAGGAGAGAACGGAAAGTATCCCAATAAACAAGATCTTTTGTTTGAGAATTTTCAGAGAGCTCTCTCTGATTAAATTCGCTATATAATGCCAATATTTCATTATGCCCAAAATCATGTTGTAAATAGTCAGCAGACTCCGCAACAAGACCACCATGGGGACCTTCATTCCTAAGAGGCAAAGCAGCCAGATGCATCACGAAAGGACGTTCCAAATAATTATCATTAAACCGCTTATAAGAGAATCCGCCCGTTTTGCAACATAAAATAGCCTCACAATAAAAAGGATGAGGAGGGAAGTGCTGTCGCGAAGGAATATAAAAATCCTTATCATCATAATTATTAAGATCTTTCCAAAGATCCTTTTGATAAAGGATACAATGGTGCTCATCTTTTCTGCTTTCACTCAATTTACCCTTTTGCATATCCGTTAAAAGAAGCGCCAGCTGCATGGTGATTGATCGCATTCGACTCAAAGTTAATCGTTTGGATTCAATAATTTCTGCTGCCTGTCCCCAAAATCGCTCGAGCAGCTTTAAATGTTCAGGACTATCTTTTACAAGCCCCGCCACATAGCTATAATGCATTCGTATCATTGGCTCTAAGCCAGGAATAGGCGTCGTTCCGGGATTAATATCTATCGGGTTAAATTTCTCGTAAGCTTCTATAAAGAGCTCCTGTTGTTCATTAAGAGGTAAAACAGCATCATCAGGAAGCTTAGAACCCAATGTTTCCATTGCACAAAGGCTCTGAAAAAATAAACAACCCAAAAAACTAAGAATGATACACTTTATGATTTTCATGTTCGATAATACCCTTAAATTTAAAATACGCACGCTAATTTAGGTATATACCTGACCAATTATAAGGGAAAATACAAAAGTTCTCCCCTCACACCCCATATTGAAATAGGCTTTTGCCATTTTGGCGAAGCCAAGATCGTAATCCTTTGTAATCAGGGCAAAAACCTTCCACAATTTGCCAAAACTGAGGACTGTGGTTCATTTCAATCAAATGAGCAACTTCATGGGCACATAAATAGTCCGCCACCTGTTCTGGGGCAAAGATCACGCGCCAAGAATACGATATGTTGCCATTGGCGCTGCAGCTACCCCAACGACTGCGCGTATCCCGCAACGTAATGCGATTGACAGATTTTTTTAATCGCTTGGCATAAAGGGTTGTACGCCCCGTTAAAAATTGGGTAGCAACCTGACGGAGGGATTTTTGAACAAAGATGCTAAATTCTTCAGCTGGCGCATGGATCAGTAAGTGATCCTCCCCCCACCAGGACCGGAATGATGGAGAAGGCTTGTGGCGCAATTCATAGTGTTTTCCAAAAATCGGCAAGACCATACCTTCAACGTAAGGTTGTTTAGAGAAAGTCTTTGACATCTGTTTTTCAAGCCATGGTTTTGACTTTTCAATAAACCCAATAACTTGTTTTTTTGAATGATACAAAGGAATGGTGAGAATAATTTCCCCACCATCCTCCGGACGCAAACGAAGCGTTAAACGCTTCGCTTTAGGATGCTCTCTTACCACCAAAGGTAATAATTTACCTTCAATCAAAAGAGACGTTGGCAGCACGCTTATTCGCGTCCTTTTGATTTATGATCCTGCTTTTTGTCTGTGCCCTCTCGTTGAGATTCCTCAGCCAAACCTTGTACCAATTTCAAGATTTTTTTTCGTTGTTTGGAATCCAGAATCTGATGATAAGAGCGCATTAACTCCAGCGTTTCTCGCTTCATAACAGGATTAGGCTGATAGGAAGAATCCCCCGTTTCTGATAATCCCGCATCGCTAAAGCCCTCGAAAAAATACGATATGGGTATGTGAAGGATCTTGCTCAATTCATACAAACGGCTCGCCCCAATACGGTTAGCGCCTCGTTCATATTTTTGAATTTGCTGAAAGGATAGGCCTATTGCCGCCCCTAATTGATCTTGACTTAAGCCTAATGCTGATCGCCGAAGTCGTACCCGACCTCCAACGTGGATATCAACATCATGCGGTTTCCCCTTTTTAGAAGGAGACTTTTCTTGATTTAACATATCCGTTCTTCTCTCTTTATAATATATTAATTATTGCTTTTTTGATAGGGGCGATGGGCGACTGCCAAAATAAGCAATACAACCAATATTCCAGCGAAAAGGAGATCTCCCCACTGCTGATACAGCGTAACATAACTAAGACGTTTTGGTAAAGTAAAGTCTATAAAACCGATTTCATCTAATTCAAGGCGGTACAAAATCCGTCCAAAAGGATCAATAACTGCAGAGATGCCATTATTAGCAGAACGAACGAGGGGGATGCCTTCCTCAATGGCACGAACACGAACAATCTGAAGATGTTGGTAGGGTCCCGGGGTCTGACCATACCAAGCATCATTGGTAATATTCAACATCCACTCAGGACGATTCTTTCCATCCACGACCATGTGGGGGAAAATAGCCTCATAACAAATCAAAGGACTCACACTCGGCAAACCGGGAATAGATATCGTCTGGATCCCGGGCCCGGGCGTATAATCCCTATCGCCATAGGTTAATTTCTTAAAGGATAGGATAGAACGAAACGGCATATATTCCCCAAAAGGAACTAAGTGGGCCTTATCATAGACACCCACCCGTCTTCCTTGAGAGTCAAGGGCCATCATGCTGGTTCGCAATTTCCCCTCTACTTCGCGCGGCGCGCCAAACAGAACCAACCCATCGGGAGGAGCTGCCTCACTCAATACCTTCAACAAAGAGGGAGACTCTTCAACCAATGTGGTGACGCTCGCCTCTGGCCAAATGACAGCCGCCAAAGGTTTTTCTGCAGGTAAATGGGAAAGCGCAATGTAACGCTCGAGGTTTTCCTGAAAATGTTCCGCCAACCATTTCGTTTGCTGAGGAATGCTGGCTTGTACAATCCTCAAATTCACCCCCGGACCTTCAGCTGGAACCTGCCCTACACCCTGAGTTACACGATAATCCCCCCAAACCCCCATCAGCCCCATACTTAAGACGACACTTACAATCCACCCTTTATGCCGACTTGCAAAAATACACGCAGCCAGAACCGTAAGCACCGTCAATCCATAGATCCCAATAAGAGAGGTCACCTGTAATACAGATATATCCCAAGTATAACCAAGTAAATTCCAAGGCAATCCCGTTAAAATATGTCCTCGTAGCCACTCAAAAATTGACCAGAGGGCAGCAAAAGCAAACACACGAGCCAGCGGTGTTTTGGTGTAGTGAAAAGTGATAAGGGACACAAAGGCCGGGAAAAAGGATAAACACAAAGGGAGGCCAACAGCCGCGAAAGGGACAGCAAGCCACATTCCAAGTGTCCTGGGGCCATTGCCTAACCAATAGAGGCCACCCAAAAAATATCCAAACCCAAAGACCCACCCTAACCAAAACGCCGTTTTTGAGGCTTTCGTATTCTCAAGAAGAATCAAAAATCCAGAAAAAGCAACGGGGAGAAGGACCCAATACTGGAACGGGGGCATTGCTAAGGAAGCCAGCCCCCCAAACACCCAGCTCAACCAAAAAGGACTAATTGTAGATAAGGACAAAGTCCAAGAGTATATTTTTGCCCAGGTTGCTTGAAACATTTTCTTTGCAATCCTTTGTGGAAAAAACGAAAAAAGACAAGTTTTTCCCGCTGACCTTTTCGTATGATGTTTTCATTAGACCTCTTTCGAAACCAAGAATTTTGGTTCAGGGCTAGGAAACAATTTGCGAGTGACCGGAGTGTACATAAGAGTACATGAGGATCACGAACAAATTTTTGACGACGCCATGGACCAAAAGGCGACGGTTACGAAAGAAGTCTATTATCCATACCTTAAAGAATTTTACAAATTTCGTCAAATAATAGCCGAGGCGAGCGAGGAAATAATTTAGATGAATCCCCATATCCCAGGTTACAAAGGAAATTTGACCGAATGGATGTATCGGCAAAAAAAGCCTGGTCAACAGCACCGTTATTAAACCCTGACATAGGACCACAATCCAAACCCAGAGACCTTGCCGCTAACATAAAATAAGCCCCTTGCAATGTGCCATTTCGAAACGCAGTCTCTTGACTATAGCGTTCCTTACCAACAAACCAACTGCGAACATCTTTATAAGGAAACAATTCAGGCAACCGTTCGTAAAATTCAAGATCATAGGCAATGATCGCTGTCACAGGAGCAGCCATTGTCTTCGCCATATTTCCTTCATCGAGGCATGGCTTCAGCTTTGCTTTAGCCTCAAGGGACTTTACAAACGTAATGCGCATCGGGCAACCATTCAAGCTTGTGGGACCCATCTTTGCCAAATCATAGGCTTGGCGCAGCAGCTCATCTTCAACAGGTTTATCCAACCAGACAGAATGGGACCGCCCATTTAAGAATATTAAATCCAGTAAATTTGCCGTCATCTTCAAACTCCTCTGGCGTTAGGATAGCAGGGAAATGATTGCGATTTTCTTAACCAAGGTTCTAGATTATTTATAGTCTTTTCAGTTTAGATTTTTACAAGAAACAAGGAACGACGCCTACTGTAGCTAGGCGAGCGACGAAGTGACGATGTAAAAATCTAAAATCAAAAGACTATAATGAGAACAATTGACTAAAGTTGTCGCATCAGCTACCAACAAAGCAAACAACGATGAGGTTCGATCTTATGAAATCACTCTTGAAAAAGCTGATGTTCGCATCTTTAGCATCAACTCTTATGACAATGGCACAGCCTGTGATGGCAGCGCCAGGGCAACCCTCCCAGGATCAACAAGCTCAAATCAAAAAGGTTCAAGACTATTTAAATGGCATTCGCACCCTACGGGCCAATTTTTCACAAGATAACCCAAATGGCACGAAGGCTTCAGGCAAAATGTATCTAAAACGATTGGGCAAGGAAAGTTTCGGCAAGTTGCGCCTTGATTATGCGCCGCCAGCTTTGATTAAAATCGTCGCTAATGGAGAGATTTTACGTCATGAGGATGGGGACACAAAAGAGGTCAGCGAATATTCAATTGATAGCACGCCCGCAAGCTTCCTGCTGCGCCACAAAATCGATTTTTTTAATGATTTAGAAGTCAAAAAAATGGAAACAAAAGGAGAAAAAATATATCTAACCGTTGTACGTCCTGGGGATGATGGCGTTACGCTCACCCTGATTTTTGTCACATCACCGATGTTGCGCTTGCAAGAGTGGACGGTGATTGACGGTCAAGCCAACGAAACCCACGTGGTTTTAGAAAACGTTGAAATTGGCATCCCGCTCGATGAAGGACTTTTTGCGTTTTAAAAATATCCACCTTAAAGAACAGACCCCACACCCTAAAAATAAGCGAAAATTCCCCCTTGATTCTTTTAAGAACCCAACCTAAAGTAGCGGTGAGGTTTAAGAGTTTAGAGAACTGAACCGCTCTTCTTGGCCTCATTGTTAGGGACTCGTGACGCACGCGTGGTGGAACACACATGCGCCACTAACCAAAGTAACCAACCAAACCTAGAGGAGGTTGATCAAATGGCTAGACCATATATAGCTCATACAGAGCCTATTTTCCAAGAACAGAACAAAAGAATCATTCACAAACCTGGGCCACCAGGGGTGCGTCTCCCTTAAACATACCATGGAAAGGGGGGCAGGGTTTCCCCTGCCTTCCTTGATTTGTGTGATGTTGGGGGGAGTGTTGGGTGATTTTTGTGTCCTTAAATCACGTTACAGGACGCCTTCGCGGGGGAGGCGCGTAGAGGATGAATAATGCCCCCAACCATTCACACCCCAACAATAAAAATAAGGAAAACGTGAATGATTACCATCCTCCCTTTAGACGGCACTCCAGCCGAACATTTTAAAAGTTACGATGCGCTTCTCGAATGCATTATGGAGATCGAGCATGAAAAGCATATTGATGATACGCCTATGAATTGGAGCTTTATCATCTATCCGCCAGAAGAGGTCGTAGCCCTTTATGCCCTGAGCCAAAAACCTTGTGTGGTCATAGAGGAAGCTTTTGAGGAAGATCTACCGTTAATAGAGATTTGTAC
>CAMCRD010000059.1 GCA_945877185.1 Candidatus Finniella inopinata
CGTCATGGCTTTTACAAAGTCTGTCGACAATCTCTTTAACACTCGACCAGTAATCAACAACGGCTTGTTCACTCATATGTTTATTCCTCCAATTTTGGTAAACTTTGATGGACTATAACATACTTCTTAAATTAACCGAATGCCATTGGACGGGGGGACCCCGATAACGAAGCCTACCTTACAGCCCGTCAGCCAAGACGGTATTACAGTTGCCAAAGATGGCGATTTACATGCCGCTGTAACGTCCGCACCAAAAATTGTCATTGACAAGACCATTGGGATAACCCTAACACCAGCGGGAGATATATATGCGAATGTATCAGACCCTACGTCCGTCCTGGTTAATATCCATGCAGCTTCAGGAGATTTAATTGTCCGGGTTAATGCTGGCCCTGGAGAAATCCTAGAGTACGCAAATGCGTCAAATAATACCATGTTAGGGTCAATCTATGAACCTACTGTTTTTCGATCTACTGATAATAATACAATCGTTGGTAATACTTATTCGCTTTCCCTCGCCGTCATCCCCAACGATTATGAACTTCCCAGCAACACAATCTTTAGACATGTGAGAGCTTCAGACGGAACCGCTCCAACACAAGCCACCTATGGAAATTTTGCAAGCTTGGGTAATCCTGCCGATCCTCCAAGCCTTATCTATAACACCCTTTCATTCCCTGACGAAAATTCTTATAACCTTACGTTTGGTGGAAACGTCTTAGATGTTTATGGCACAAAATATGGGGAAGGAGATGTTTTAAAACTAAACTTAGCCCCAAACCCATCAGCAGCCAATACAATAACGATGGGCGGCAATACCCTTGCTGGATTTGGGACAGCTTATGGCGATTTGCAAACCTTAGACGTATCTGCCTTTACCAATTCTCATAGTTCAAGCTTTTCAACAACTTTAACGTTTAAGGGAAATATTCTTTGGGTTGATAAAAACATTGACAGCACCCTTTACTCACACCTTGAAAATTTAGACCTTTCGAATCATTTAACAGAAAATAGCAATTTAAACATCGTTTTTGAAGACAGTATCCTCCATGGAAACCTAGGCGCCGACACATTTTACGGGGAAATTAAAAACTTGGGGGATTTGGCGAATCCAAGCAAATACAATGGTTTTATTACAGGGGTCAAGGTTGTAACACCGGAAGTTGGTGGCCACGTTACGATAATGCCCGCCTACGTCTATGTAGAGGCTACCACCACAAGAGATGATGAGGGGAATTTTGTAACAGTTCCCGCCCACCTTGAACCGGCTGACTCTACCAACTCCATTACCTGGGGAAATGATGTTTATTCAGGAGGATCTGACCCTGACCATCCAAGTGCACAGAATATCAATACTTACCATTTTACGTTGCTAGGAACCGCAGACCCCCTCCCGCTTCCTGTTATGCAAGGCCATGACCTCATTACAGATTTTGATTTAGCAAAGGACACCCTCATTTTCCAACTAACGCCAGCGCTCTTTAAGGCATTGGACCTCGACCATGATAAAGTGATTGATGCAGATGACCTGAATTCTGGCGTAATCCGGCAGGAGGGACTGGATGGCACTTACTTCAACAGAAACGGACACTTTTATAATCCCCTGGTTTACGACACCGTTTTCGGATCAGTGATCACCTTTAAGGGAGGAGGCTCTTTAAGCCTCCAAGGGGTTGTTCCTGCTGATTTCAACGATATACATGTTGAGACAGAAGTGAACCTTACTTACATCCCTGTTGCGAAGTTAACACTGGATGAAGTTGTTCCAAGCACACCCCATCTAACAGAACCCTTTATTTATGGCCAAGGGCCAACTGCCAATGTTCATTCTTATTATAATGAACTTGATAACTTCTTTGCCAATTCCCTTTTTGCCCACTACACTATAAAGCAGATTTTACCAGATGGAACTACCACAGAGACTTTACCAAATGGAGTAGAAATTAACCAATATGGGACAATCACAGTCAATTCCTTGGTTCCCTATATCGTCCCCGTCACCATTACGGCAACCACTGTTAATCCGACAAACCAGCAGATTGATTCAGACGAAAGCGGCCCCCTCCTTTTTGGTTTCTTAAAAGCACCTATTACGACGTACCAACCAGACACACCCCAAGACCCAGATAATCCCTTACAGTTATTAGCCCCGTCTGAGGGGCCAAACATTCTTATTGGCGGTTTGGATTCAGTCATTGTTGGAGGAACTGTAGCTGATTATAAACTCACTGTTCAGGGCGCAATTGACACGACTACTCCCCCTGCTGATGGCACAACTCCCCCCCCCAAATACTCTTTTGGCAGCAACCTAATCGTTAACACGACAAACTCTACAACAGCTGAAGCCTATGGCAACTTTAAAACCATCCATTTGACGGCTCAAGGCAAGGATAATGTAATAACCTCTACAAGCTTGGTGGATGCGCAAAGTGTTGAGGGCAGTATCAACAAGGATACTTTCGAGTTTAAACCCAATGCATTTTATGTCAACGGAACCGTGTTTGGCGTTGCAACGTCACTTCAGATAGATGCCCTTGGGGGAAATAATGCCGTTATTAATTTGACTAACCCTCTTGTAAACGTTAATAACACAGCAAACTTTGATAGTAATACGTTCAATATTGGTTCCCAAGTTATCTATGGAGATGGAGCAGGCGTCTTTGAAACCATCGTAGACGGACAACCCGTATTTGTGCCAAGCGTCCTCACAGGAATTTTTAATCAGATTATCCTAAATGCGACCCCAGGAACTCCCAAAAGCGAGAGTGTGCCTGCGACCGCACAAACGCCAGCTATAGATATAAAAGGCGGCTTCAATATTCTCAGCGTCCCTGACATTAATACCGTCACAGGTTCTATAGATACCTCAAGTAGTATTCGACACAATACGTTCAACTTTGGGCCTACACAAATTACCATCCAAGGTGATTCATCGTCACAAATCAGCACGATTAATGCGAATGTTCATGATCTTATTATTACGGCAAAAAATATATTTCTAAGGGATATCGGTAACCTTACAAATACTACCTTAGCAAGATTTGCAGATAACCATTTTAATTTTAGCGACGCTACCTTAACAGGAGACAACGGCGGGGTAAACTTTTACGGACATTTATATAACTTTGGTGACGCCTTTGACTATGACCATTATCGCGGTTTTGTAAACGGGGTTACCGTTTCGAATGAGAATTCACACATAAAGATAACAACCGAAAGAAATAATAATTCCATTACCTGGGGCAACAATACCTACACAGGTGGTGATGGTGCGGATACATATTACTTTTCGATTGTAAAAGATGTAAACAACTTTGCTGTCATGCAGGGGGTTGACACCATCACGAATTTCAATCCAGAGGAAGACACAATCGTCTTTAATATTGAAAGAAATTTATTTAATCATTTAGGAATGGATGATTTAGATAGCCAATCAGCTTTATATTACACACTTCTAGCTTCTAAACTCGATAATATTAATGTCGATGTCTCCTTTCATAATAATAGTGGCACCATTATATCGTTTACAGGCCCGATTAATTCTCAAGTGTCTTTTGGTAGCCTCACGGTTGATGGGATTGGTCTTTGGTCAAGTTTATCTCAAATAAATAGTTACTATTCTTATTATCTTGGGATAAATCCGATCCAGATTATTTCCACAGGCCTCGATTATAAGCCGCCTACAATAAACCCAGACGCCCTTAGCAAATTCGATCCTGTTTTTGTGCAAGGGGACCAAGCCCAAGCTTTTGCAAGTTTTGTGACCAATACCGAGCTAGAATCCCTTACCTGGGGCCTCGCAAATGGCATCGAGTTACCGCCTGAATTCTCCTTCACCGAAGATGGAACGTTACATGTATTTGAAACAAGTGACGGCAAAACCCCTGTTGATGCCTACATCCAAGTAACCGTGCATGATGAGGAAAATTCTGGAAATATCATAATTACACCTGATCGAATCCATATATTTGCCTTAAATGCAGATTCAGGAGCCGCCTTTAGAGACGCTTCCGCAAAAGGCTCAACAGCTACAGCAATCTACGAAACGGAGGGCGCTACAAAGATTGTTGGAGGTAGGAGTGAGGGTGGAGATGATCTTGTTTACAAGGACACAACAAACCCAACAGCTCCTGGTACTGAGCTTGTTTACGGATCAAAACTTATCTATGACATTTCAGAGGGTGGACATACAGCTATTGGGGATGTTGAGAACCTTCAGTTTATCAATACCGCGACCACAATAACGACACCGGCTACGACCACAGGTACCACACCTGCTATAACAACCCACGCTATCAGTAATTTAGATGGCCAAACCATCACCTTTAAAGCCAACATGTTTAATATAAATTCAGGGGGCGTTGGTGCTATATTTGGCAACGTCAAAAATTTAGTGCTTTCAGGAAATGCCAGCAATGATGGGCAAGGTGCTCTTATAGATTCTACCATCGCCCATAATAAATTTAATTTTAATCCCGTCACCATCTATACCGTCGGATCAGCGACACTTGCCGCGCTTGGCAATTCTTTCGCAGCTTATGGAATCCTGCAAACGCTCTCTCTCTTGATTCATAATCCGGAATCTACCGTAACAGGTACCATTGGTAACGCAAGCATCACAGGAAATATATTTAACTTTAGCGCAAACAAGCTCGAAGGCAGCAGTGATGACATGACGCTTAATCCCGGCATCGGGGTCCTTAACATCGTCAATACAGATACGGCCACCCACGACCCATCGACCCCAAATCCAATGCCAATTTCGGGTAATATACTTACATTCGCCAATAGCGTCCTAAAGGGCGGGACAGGACATACAATATTCAATGCAGATATCGCCGATTTATCGAATACAGGCTTTGTGACAAGCACCGTGACTTTACCTCCACCTCCGCCTGGCCAAACTTCATCCCCACCTGACCAAACTTTGCCTGTACAAGTCATAGATGGCTGGGGTAATACCATTACCTGGGGCAATAATACCTACACCATCCTCCCGGACAGCCAATCAAGCACCCTTGCGTTTACGCTCCTTTATCTCGGCGGAAACGATGGAAACGACGCCGCAATGCAAGGACATGCGACAATAAATGGATTTAGACCTGATACAGATACTTTGAACTTAAAGCTTGCCCCCCTCCTCTTTAAAGCACTCAATACAGACTTTGACCGAACTGTTAGTACGACAGAGCTCGATAACTCCCAATTTACGACTTTCAGTTATGACTCCACTGAAGGGGGGAGCACCACTCTTTCTTTTGCTCCCTCTTTAGCTGCAGGGTCCATAAAATTCATGGGCCAACACCTAACGAGCTATTATAATTTTGACCATCTCATCCAAGAACTGGCCTATACCCCTGCTCCAATCACCGTTCACAATCCTGCTCTTGGCCTTACACCCCAAATTTTTCTCACAAGTGGGGGTAACGGTGCTGGCGTCTATGGGAATGTCCTCGATAGTTACTTTGACCATATCGATATTGGAGATGAGGGATCTACCTACTCTGTAACGTTGGCTGAAGCTTACCCGCAGCTTATTAATCCCTCAACACTCTTGAGCACCGTCGGTTCTGGCACGCTGTTTGACCAATATGGTACGGCAAGAGTGGGAAATGTCCCAACGAGCCCAACCTTAGGCATCCTCAATATCGCGCCTAACGATGTTAATGACCCAACAAATGACGTAAATGTAGACCTAGTGATTGGGACATTCAACGGAACCATGACCGTTGATCCTAACACAGCTGCAGAGGGAACTTTCACAGGATCCCTTAGTGGGCCGTCTTACCTTCAAGGTAACTTCGCCAATGAAATCCTTATTGGAAATGCTGACCAAATAGTTGTCAGTGCAATAAACCAAGACAAATCCTTTGATGGAACGCTTTATGGATTGAGTCGATTTGGCGGCAATATGATCATTAATACCAACACAGGCAATACAGCCTATGGCGTTGCAAAGGATATCCTTTTTTCCGTCGATGCAACAAGTACCCAAACAGAGTTTATGTCCGATCTCTATAATTTTGGTTCTAATGCCATCTATACTAATGGCGCCGTTTTTGGTGTTGCTGATAAATTTTTGATAGAAGCTAAAAATTCTGTTAATGCTAGCTTTGGCAGCAGTGCAGGTCCATTTTCCGCAACCTTTGGCAATTCTCTTACCCCAAGTACCTATTCTATGGGAATCCAAACAATTTTTGGCCAAGGGACGCTTATTGGTGATGTAAACGCCTTTCAAATTAACGTGTTTGGAAACACCGGAGCTTCCATTGTGGGGACAGGAGATGCATATATAGATGTCTCTACAAGTGTTAAGAATAACTACTTTCTATTTGCGCCGACACAAATTACAGTCTTAGGCGATGATCATAGCACTATCTTCTCTCATATCAATAGCTTATCTTTTTATACACAACAAGGAGCGACATTCATACCTCAGTTTGGCGCTAATCAAACCTTAGACAACTCAGCAAGTATTATGAACAACCAATTCATTTTTCAAGATAGCATCGCTGTAGGGGGTTCTGGCGGCATTGATTATTATTCTGACATCAATGACCTGTCCAGCACATCCTTCTGGTCTTCGGATTCTGTATCATTTAGTAATAATGGTACACACATCTCCACCAAAGATAGTACGAATTCCAGCGATCCTGTTAGCAACAACACGATCACTTGGGGCAATAATACAGTTCATCTCAGTACCGAATCTGGTAGTCCCGATACCATTCACCTTAATGTGCTGCAAGACCAAAATGGGAACCTGGGAATACCTGGAAACTTGGATGTTTATAATTTTAACGCAACGAAGGATACCCTTCATTTTAATATGTCAATTCCGATGTACAAATCTTTGAATGGCGGTTCGACAACTTTGAATGGGTTAATCACGGCAGCAACCCTAGATAGTTACGTCGATGTCTTTTCAGGAATAAACACAGTCATCCTCTTTGATTATGGATCCCTTGCTCTCTATGGTGTTTCAGGACACGACACGTTAGCAAGCTTCCCCAACATTCAAGTGGGAACGACCTTAGCTGGAAACCGAGGCGTAAGTGATATCTTCACTGTAGGCATTCCTACCACTTTTTCCGATTTTAAGGAGGTTGACCACATTACCCAATTTAACCCAACTCAAGATATCTTGGGATTCGCTTTGTCACCTACCGCTTATGCCCAAGCAAGCCAATATGGATGGATCAGCGGAACTGATGTGTTAAATAGTATCGAGGCAAATGCGGGAACATCAACGGGCGGTATTACCATTACCCAAAAGCCTATGGAGTATGAATCCGTAGATCCAACAAACACTGGGGCAACCGTAGATACAATCCTCAATTTTGGTGCAAACAACGCTACCTCGGGCTCCATCACACTGCATAATGTCAATATGACAACCCTCAATTCTCCTTTTGTCCAACTAGGACAACAAGGAACAGACGCTTCAGATACTTTCCATTTTATTGTTCCCGGCAGTGATTTTTCTACTTTCACAGGAAATACTTTCATTACAGGCCTGGCGTCCGATGATTATATCGAAATTGCGCTTCCAAAAGCCCTTTATGATACCATAACTCAGAATGGTACCTTATCAACTGCTGACGCCCTAAGCGCCAATGTTACCAATAGTACAGGGGGTATTATTGCTACCCAGTCGGGCGCCAACACGACTCTGGGATTTGTCACCAATAACATTGTTAATGGTACAATCATGTTAGAAGGCATTAATTCGACTTTAGCAAGCCTTGGATCTCACCTGCATTTAGGGTATATAGATTCCGCCACAACAGGCATAGACACCTTTTCTTTTGATCTTCCCTCAGTTGTCGGAAGCTTCGCTACGTTCAACCAATTTGCCCACATTACGAACTTTGATCCAAACCAAGACTTTGTTCAAATTACAGTTCCCGTTGGCCTTTATAATAGCATCAACATAGAAGGAAGCCTCAGCGGTGCAGCCCTATATGCTAGTTTAGCGGCATCAGCTGTAGATGCATTTAGGGGGGGAATAACAACAACTTCAGAAGCAGCCCATTATTCTTCACCCCAATATGGAACAGGCAGCAACGATCTTGTCCTCAACTTCCAAGTCTCAGGTGCTCTTACATCAGGAACCATCACCCTCCATAACGTTGACCCCTCTACCAGTTTAACAAGCCTCGAAAATCATTTCCGATTTGGCTCGTTCCAAGAGGGCACAACAGACATAGACACCTTTGCTTTTAATACGCCTGCTGATGGAGCATCTAATTTTAGCGCATTCCAACAATTTGACCGCATTGCGGACTTTGATTTAAATCAAGATTTTCTAAATATTACCCTATCCGTAGACTTATTTAACGCTATAAGTAACAATGGCAAATTGAGCAGCGAAGAAATCGCGCTTGGTTTAAAAAACAACACTCATCCAAACCGCGGTGATATAAATGTTGTCAGCGCAAATGGGTCTACGAGCCTTGAGTTTGTCAGTAATCCGGACGATGTTTACCCCTACGGCTCCATTACATTAGAGGGTGTCGCGCTTGCACCAGGCTCTGACCTAGATTCTTTTGGAAGCCACTTACGATTTGGTTCTGTCCAACAAGGAACATCAAGCACAGATACCTTTACCTACAACAATGCTGTACATGATAACCTCGAAAATTTGTCTGCTTTCAAAGAATTTGCCCACATTATTGATTTTAATACTGGTCAAGATACCTTAGAGATCAAAATTTCAAGTGCTCTTTATGACAAAATCAACCTTGCAAATATATTTCAAGGAGGTTCAACATCGAGTGCTGATTTGGCCCAAGCCTTGGCTACAGGTAGCGCTAATGGAGTGTCACTCGACACACAGATCACTGTGGCTCATACAACAGCTCAATACGGCACGGGTGTAGATTCGATCCTTCAATTTATGACCAGTAATGGTGGTAGTAGTGTCATGACCGGTTCCATTACAATGCACAACGTCAATATAAATCAGATAACAGATCTCAATGCTCATTTACAAATTGTCCACTAAGCTCCTCAAACCACCTTGCTGTCCTCATGATCTTCAGTACTATCTGATCATGAACGGGAGAATTGCATGACCCCCCAATGAGATAATAAAAGAAGCGCCCCCTTAAAAAGGAGGCGCTTTCTAGCGTAAGAAATGGCTTTTATTTTCAGCCAATACCAACAAGATCCAAAATTTGCTCATCAATGGCTTTAAACTTGGCTGTATATTCCTCTGTATAAGACTCAGCTCCTTCACCAAAAACAGCTTTTGCTTTTTCAGCAAAATCTGTTACGGTACCTTCCAACTTGGATCGTACTAATTCTATGAAGCCGAGAGCAATCTTCCGATCTTCATCTTTATCTTGTTCTTTTAGAATTGGTCGGTCCAAATGGTCCTGAGCAAACGAAAGCAGCCCCAGGGAAGCATTTACGTTCTTCCATTTGCGATTCAAGGTTGGATACGTAATCGTTTTCTCCTCTCCATCGGCGAAGGTAAACTTTACATCAATAAATTGAGCCGTTTTCTGAACCTCTGACCGCGTATTCTTCGGCAGCCAGGCTTTTCTTATCCCTGTTTTTTCGGCTTCCTCTGTGGCATAACCCAGATATTCACCCTGTTCGCCTCTTTTTTCATAAATATGATGGGGAAGATTAAGGGTGGTGTCTTCCGCCAGACGCACAAAAGCCAATTCCTTGATCGCCTCATCGCTTAAGGCAGTAGCGCCATTTGGCGAGGTGTGCAAGGGATCATCCGGATTTTCCCAAGCTTCTGGCTCGGCATAATAAGACAAACCTTCTTTACGCATGGATTCAATAAGGTCTATCGGGTTGGAAATGTCAAAAACTTCCGGTGAAAACGGAGAAACTTCGTGAGCCAAAATAAAGAATCCCGCCACCGCATGCTTATCCGTCTCAATGCTGAGATATGCTTTTTCTAAGGCTTCCATGATCAGGTTGTATTTTTGAACCGCCAAAGGAACAAGCTGGGGAATAACGTCTAAAGCAAAACCCTGGCCAGACATCACATAGGAGCCCACCATACTCTTGATATAATGTTCTAAGCTAACGCGACGTTTGTCATTTTTATAGTGAAAAAGGTCATGAAAAGCGAAACCAACTTTACTTGTGTTTTCTTCTCCATGAACATCTTTAACGTTTTCTATAGGCATACCAATATGATAAATCTCGTCCAACCAATTTCGGAGAATAAGTTTTATAGGAAGAATGCCTTCGCCTAAGGAAGGATAAAGAATTGGGGAATGCAAATGTTCTGTGATTGCTTTATCGATAAGCGAAATAGCTCTTTTAGAGACTCCTTGAACATAAGGCATTTCGTGCTTTGCTGTATAAAAATATTCTCCTTCCCGATCAATACTAGCTCCCCATTTATAAAGGTCTATCACGACTGGATTGCCATGGATGTCTTTTGCCAATAATGCATCCAGATATTTATGATGAGGAACATGGTTGAAAATATCTCTTTCCGACTCAGACATTCCTTCCAGAGCCAGGAAACGAAAATGCATATCAATAAGCCAATCCGGTGAAACTCTCTTTTTAATTATTGTGGTTTCAACTTCTTTTTGTAATTCTTCAAGGTTGAGATTTTGCTTTTCTTTGCCCATAGTCTCCAAAAGAAACTGTGCAAAAGGAGTAAATACGTCATGGTGTTCTGCTAAAAGTGAGTCTTTACTGGAACCATCGCTATGATCACGATAAAAAGCCCGAAAGCTTTCAATCGCTGTTAGGTTCCCAGAAGCCAAAGAGAGACCAGTATGGCTAGATTTTCCCATGCAGATGGAATCATCATTCATCGCGGAAACGCCTGTTGCCGACAACATAAGCGCACAACTGGACAGGAATAATTTCTTTACTAACTTCTTTTTAAAATGATGATACATCATAATATATCCCCCCCTTATAAGTAAAATTTTTGGCTATTAGATAATCCCCATTGATTTATGGGAATTATAAAAATACTTAATAGAAAACAAAAAGTCAAGATGTTTTATATCCCATTTATTAAGAATATATGTGACTGAAAGGTTGATGAATACCGAATTTTCTATTAGACCTGTTGCGTAAGCCATTTTTAGCCAATTCTAATTCAGGCATTCTGGGCTTCTCAAAGAACCCTTTATGACTTACGCAACAAGTCTATTATATAATGGCTAACGTTCCTATCCATTCTCTTCCCAGATTTTTTGCCACGAAAAGCAGGGGGGAGAGTCAGTTCGAATTGGGCGTGGCCAGCAACGGCCGGAATGGGGCAGAATCCAGGGATATGTTGAAAGAGGAGGCTCGTTGTCTTTGACTCTGCGCCCAATTGACGATTCTTCCGATCCCCCACATACTTTGTATTCTCAAAATAATGCCAATAGGATTTCACCTCACTACCCGTCACTTTTAGCAACGTATTGAGAGGTAAGGAGAAATAGCTTACATTTTGGAATCGCTCCTCATCAAAGAAAGGATTCTAAAATAATGAAACTAAATCCCCTTACTCAAAAGATATCAAAACACTTCTCAATCCACC
>CAMCRD010000060.1 GCA_945877185.1 Candidatus Finniella inopinata
GAATGGAATGCATATTTTAGTCAATCTTAATCACTTGTAGAAACAAACTTAAAAACCTAAATTCCTTGAAAACCAAGGATTTCAGGCTGAAACAGTTGCTCAGCTTGGGTTGAAAAAATACCTATCGTCTCCCACAAGGGGAGAGGTAAAGTGCACGCTTAAGATCTCTTCTATACTAAGACTTAAATCAAAAGGCTGTTACTAACTCTCCCCTTGTGGGAGAGGTCGGCTCTGAACAACGTGAAGAGCCGGGTGAGGGGTATGAGCGCGAAGCCCTTACCCCTTCTGCCGGTGAAAATGATGGGTTTCTTTCACAAAGTAAAGCAAGAGCCAGCTGACAGCGATTCCTACAGGAATAGCGATGATCGCGGTTTGGTAGGCAGCCGCGCTATAGAGGCGAATGCCATCCGCTGCCAGGGTTCCGTCCCAGCACCAGTCTAGTAACTCGCCGAGAAGCGGCTGGAAGATCACGCCACTCATCATCACAATCGCATTGGTAAACCCAAGCGCTGTCCCGCTGATGCGCCGGGGGGATATTTCTTTAACGCACGCAAAGACCAAGACCTGGCCGCCATTGCAAACGCCCCCTGCAAAAAGCAGGACAAACATAACAGGTAAGGGAATCTCAACCCCAAAAACGATACTGGAGAAAATAGCAAACAATAAGGCTGACGATAATTTCATGGTCAATATGCGGCTTTTGAGTTTTTCAGAAACCCAAGCGGCCAAGGGGCCACCGAACGCAAAGCCCACAAAAATCATTACGGTCGCAAAGGAAGCATACTGCTTGTCAATATTATAGGTGTGCATCAAATACGGCACGCCCCATAATTCGGCAAAAGCGGCAATGGGCAACCACATCAAGGATCCAAAAAGGGCAATCAGCCAAACTTGGGGGTTCGTTACCAATAATAGGAAAGATTTCCGAAGGGGAATCTCATGGGTATGATGGGGCTTATGCTTAGGGATACGGTCTTTAGGACGGTCCCTGACCACACTCCAGGAAAGCAACGTCACGACAACGCCAATAAGGGCAAGCGTAAACGTGGCTTCGCGCCAACCGCCTAAATTATTGACCATCCAGGCTAAGGGGGGGCCCCCAAAGGTTCCCCCGATGGTGCCCATCATGTTGGTTAGTCCCAGCATAACAGCGAATTTTGTCGGCGAAAACCACTCGGCCACGACTTTTAAGCAGCTGATAAAAGCGCAAGCAGATCCGGCGCCGATCAGGAACCGGCCGATTTGGGCCCAGATTAAGCTATCGCCAACGGCAAATAGAAAGGCGCCAATCGTACATAAAGCTGCTGAGGCTGTGATAATGCGGCGGGCCCCCAAGGCGTCAACCATCACCCCACAAGGAACTTGAAGGACGACATAGGCATAAAGATAACAAGAAACCAGGACCCCCAACCCCGTTGACGTTAACGCAAAATCATGCATCAGCTCTTGGGTCATGACGCTGGGGGAAACCCGCAAGATGCATTCATATAAGTAGAACGCGCCCGCACAAACCCAAATCGCCCAAGCTTGGGTGGAATTCAGATGATCTTTTTCTTGTGCTTGTCTTAGGGCGACCACAGTTTCCTCAGGTGTTGCGGCAATTGCTGTTGTTTCCATCATGTTTATCTTTCTTTAAAAACGCAACAAATTCATCATGATAAGGAATTTTTATAAAAATTAATTATAAAAAAACAATATCATAATCGTCATTACGAGCGTAGCGAAGCGATCCAGGGCAATAGGAGTTATCTATAGAAAAATTGGCCCCAGATAACAATTTAAAAAGCTTGTCCTTGGCTCCTGGATTGCCGCGTCCTGCCACGCTACGCTCGCAGTCCTCGCAATGACGATACGGGTTCGCCATGGTGAGTCGCGGGGATACGGACAAATTCAGGTCTTGCCCTATTTATCACAAGCCCCCTTCCCTTCACAACCTATTTTGCCACGTGCCCAGGATGGGTTTCACGGACAAATCGCAAAACCACCCAAGCCAATAGCAAGCTAAGAGGGATCGCAAACAAGGCATACTGGTAGGCTTCGGCGCTATAGATCCTTACCCCCTCCAATCCGACTTCCCCTTCTTCAAATAAATCGATCAACCTTCCCAAAAGGCTTTGAAAGATGGGGGCGCTTGCCATGGTGAGGGCATTCATAAAGCCCATGGTGGTGGCGCTAAATTGGGGCGGATTGATTTCTTTAGCGGCTGCAAAGTTCAAAATTTGCCATCCACAGAAAAACCCGGCGAGGAAAAGAAGGCTAAAGACACCGTAGAGTGGCATGTCACGGATATATATGGCCGGTAAGAAAGTGCAAAGCGCCCCGATGGCCCCGATCGACATGACCCTGCGGTGGCTACGCCAATGGTTTGCCAGCAAGGGGCTGATCAAGCACCCCGCCGCCATACCAATGAAAACCAGCATGCTTCCATCAGAAGCGGATTCACTGTTGATTTCATAGGCTGCCATTAAGTAAGGCGTTCCCCACATCTCCGCAAAGGCAGATAAAATTGTATACATCAAAGATGCGTAAATGCCGATAAGCCAAGTCTGGGGGTTGGCTGTAATGACTTTCAAGCCATCAAACAAATGGCCAAACGTCATCGGTTCTTGTTTGGTTACATGGTGGGCCCCTCTATTGGGATGGTCCCTGATGATAAGCCAAGAAGCCGCCGTTACAGCAATACCAACAAAGGCCGCAATGGTCATCGCCATCCGCCAGTCCGTTGCGTTTACCAATATCGCTAAAGGCTTTCCGCCGCAAATTCCCCCAAATGTTCCCATCATCATCGTAATGCCGGCAATGACAGCAAAGCGTTCCGGGCGAAACCATTCGGAAGCAAGCTTTAAACAGCTCAAATAAGCACAAGCGGACCCTGCCCCCATCAAGAACCGGGCGATTATTGCTAAAGATAACGTCCCGCTTGCCGCAAACATAAAGCTACCAATTGTACATAAAAGTGCAGAAATGGTAACCACGCGCCGCGCGCCGAGCCAATCCACAATGATGCCACACGGTACTTGCAGAGGCACATAGGAAAAGTAGTAGGCAGACGTAAAAATGCCAAGCGCCGTAGAGGTTACCCCAAAATCGCGCATCAATTCATTGGTCATCACCCCAGGAGAAGCGCGCAACACATATTCATAGAGATAGAAAAGGGCGGCAGCGCCCCAAATAACCCACGCATAAGAAGCAGATCTCTCTTTTGCGGGAGGAGATGTCATTTCGATATCAAGAGAAAGTTCATCAACAGCAGCGTCGCTTACGTATTTCACGGTATATCCTTTCGTCTATTTATATCTCATCGGGAAGCTATCTTTTTTAAAAAAAGAATCCTGATGCGGCTCTCACCATCCGCTAAAAGTTCTCCCAATCTACATCTTGATAGTATCTATTTAATTACTCTTTGTAAAAACATCAAGAGTGTTTTGCAAAAAAAAATAACACAAAAAGGTAATTTTATTACCCAAAATAAAAAATAGGCTTCATTCATATTGAAAAATATGAGTTTTTTTTCGATCGACTTTAAGGTAATTTTTCTCATTTTCGAGGATAAAATATGTGTTAAAGTTTTTTATGGGTAAATCTTTCCTCTTTATCGGTCTGCTCGTCGCTTTAGGGGCCACGGTCGGCGCTTTGATATTTGGCTTGTTCTCCCTCTTCAAGGGGGGAGAGTTTAATGCTAAATATGGCAATAAAGCAATGCAATGGCGGATTCTTCTCCAAGGGATTGCTATTGTGCTCTTTACGCTCATGCTTATATTCGGACGGTCATAATGGTTCATTTAACACGCATCTATACGCGCGGCGGCGATAAAGGTGAGACATCCCTCGGTTCCGGAACACGTGTTTCGAAGTCTGACGCGCGCATTCAAGCGATTGGGGATGTTGACGAAGCGAATGCTGCCCTAGGGTGGGCAAAAGAAAACACGCCCAAGGCCCTTGATGCTTTGTTATATCGGATTCAAAATGATCTGTTTGATTTAGGGGCAGATTTATGTGTGCCTGAAGAAAAACCGACGGCTTTACGGATTATCGCTTCTCAAGTCGCGTTTCTTGAAAAAGAGATTGATGACTTTAACCAACACCTGGAGCCCCTCAATTCTTTTATCTTGCCGGGAGGCTCAAAAGGAAGTGCCGCTCTTCACTTGGCGCGCACCGTCGTCCGGCGGGCGGAACGCTCCCTTATTCACTTACATCAAATTCAACCCCTTAATCCTGAAGCCGTTAAGTATTTAAACAGACTCTCTGATTTATTATTTGTCTTATGTCGCCATGTTAATGACAAGGGAAGCAAAGATGTTTTATGGGTTCCTGGTCAATCACGAACCTAAGGGGGAGGCTGGACAAAGTGAAAATTCTCGTTGCGATCAAGCGGGTTGTTGACTACAGCGTCAAGATCCGTCTTAAGCCGGATGGGTCGGGTGTTGATACCCAAAATGTCAAAATGTCGATCAATCCATTTGATGAAATTGCCGTTGAAGAAGCGATCCGCTTGAAGGAAAAGGGCATCGCCTCAGAAATTATTGTCACGTCCATCGGGCCTGCCTCCTCCCAAGAAACCATCCGCCATGCATTGGCTTTGGGGGCAGATCGCGGGATCCATGTTGAGATGCCCGAATCCCCTGAACCCTTGACAGTTGCCAAAATCCTGAAAGCGGTCGCCCTCAAAGAACAGCCCCAACTCCTGCTCTTAGGGAAGCAAGCCATTGATGACGACTGTAACCAAGTTGCCCAAATGGCGAGCGCTCTTCTGGATTGGCCACAAGCGACGTTTGTTTCCCAAATTCTTATCAACAATGGACGATGCCAGGCAACCCGGGAAGTCGATGGCGGCTTGGAAACCCTGGAATTTCCTCTTCCGGTCGTCATAAGCACCGATCTGCGTCTCAACACGCCCCGGTATGCAACGCTGCCCAACATCATGAAGTCGAAGCAAAAGCCCCTTCAGGCGCTCACTCTATCGGCGTTGGGCATCGACGGAAGGGTGCATACCAAAACCCTTCGCGTGTCAGAACCGCCAACTCGTAAGGCGGGTGTTAAAGTAACAAGCCTGGAAGATTTGGTCGCGGCTATCACTACGGTACAATTAGGAAGGTAACAACCATGCGTATCCTCATCATCGCGGAACATGATGAAAAAGAATTAAAGCCAGCAACTTTGAACACCATCACGGCAGGGCTTGCTTTGGCTCCCAGCGTATCTGTGTTTGTAGGGGGCGAAAACACTCAACCCATTGCGGAAGCTGTTGCTCAATTAACAGGGGTTGATTGCGTCTTAACCGGCCAAGCGCCTGAGCTTCGTCATCAAGTGGCAGAGCCGATGACGCAAGTCCTAGGGTCAATCGCCTCTCAATTCACCCATATCCTGGCGCCGGCCACAACGTTTGGGAAAAACCTCCTTCCCCGGTTGGCCGCCAAGTTGGATGTTATGCAAATCTCAGACCTCACTAAAATTCTGTCTTCAGATACGTTTGAGCGTCCTATTTATGCTGGAAACGCCATTAAGACCGTGCAAAGCCTGGACACAATTAAAGTCCTTACCATCCGTCCCACCGCTTTTCCAAAAGCGGCCCTCTCCAACAACGCTGCGCCCATCGAAGCCGTCCCCCTTCCCCCGTTACGTCCGTTGGCTACCTACAGAGGGTTGGAAGCGACCCTGTCTGAGCGGCCAGAGTTAACAAGTGCTCGTGTTGTTGTTTCGGGAGGGCGTGGCTTGCAAAGCAAAGAGAATTTCCGGTTGATTGAAGACCTTGCGGATTGCCTCAATGCCGCGATTGGGGCTTCCCGGGCGGCGGTAGATGCGGGGTTTGTGCCCAATGATTATCAGGTTGGGCAAACAGGCAAGGTTGTGGCCCCCGATCTTTATATTGCGGTCGGAATTTCCGGCGCTATTCAACATTTAGCGGGCATGAAGGACAGCAAAGTTATTATCGCCATCAATAAAGACCCGGATGCCCCTATTTTCCAAGTGACAGACTATGGGCTTGTCGGCGATTTATTCGATATTTTGCCCCAACTGACCCAAGCTCTTAAGGAAAAGGGCCATGATTAATAAAATCGCGGTGATTGGCGCTGGTCAAATGGGCGAAGGCATTGCTCAAGTCTTTGCCATGGCTGGTTATCAAGTTCAGCTCATTGATGTCTCACCCGCTCAACTCGCAAAAGCTGAAAAAGGCATCACGCAAAGTTTGGATCGTCAAATGACGAAAGGCACCCTTCCCTTATCTGTCAAAGAAGATGCCCTGAAACGCCTCAGCTTTTTTGAAACGATACAGAACCCTGAAACCATAGGCCTTGCCCTTGAGGCTGTCGTTGAGAATTTTGACCTTAAAACGCAGCTATTGCAGGATTTGGATGCACAGCTTCCAGACGCCGCCATTCTTGCGAGCAATACCTCCTCCCTGTCCATCACGACATTAGCAGCCGCCACAAAACGTCCGGATCGCGTGATTGGCATGCATTTTATGAACCCTGCGCCTCGCATGCCGTTGGTTGAAGTTATCCGGGGGCAGGCAACCTCTGAGACCACTTACCAAATCATTGATCATATGGTCCGCGCGTTGGGCAAAACCCCCGTTCTTTCCCAAGATTTCCCGGGGTTTATTGTCAACCGCATTCTGATGCCGATGATCAATGAAGCGATTTATGCCGTTCATGACGGGGTGGCCACCCCTCAAGATATTGATACAGCCATGAAGCTGGGAACGAACCAGCCCATGGGGCCCCTAGAACTCGCGGATTTCATTGGGTTGGATACGTGTTTGGCCATTATTCAAGTATTGCACGAAGGATTGGGAGATGAAAAATATCGCCCCTGCCCCTTGTTGATAAAATATGTTACATCTGGGTGGCTCGGTAAAAAAACCGGTCGCGGATTTTATGAATATGCGGGATAAACGGGTGAAACAAACATGACAGAAACAACAACAGTTTCATTGGATGATATCAAAGATATGTCCTTTGAAAAAGCCATGGGGGAGCTTGAATCCCTGGTGCGCCGCCTAGAAGAAGGGCGCTTGACCTTAGAGGAAGCCGTCAACTCTTATGAACGCGGAACCTCTTTGCGCAGCCATTGCGAGGCCAAATTACGGGCCGCCAAACTTAAAGTTGAGGAAGTTCTGGGGGAGAAGCCGATTAAGGAAATGAACGAGGAGAGATAATTCTGCAGACGTCATTGCGAGGAGCGAAGCGACGCGGCAATCCATGTATTTTTAAATATTTCAACGCAATATAATGCTGAAAGTGGCTTTGAGTACATGGATTGCCGCGTCGCTTCGCTCCTCGCAATGACTGCATTTATCATTCTAGACTTGAACCCTATTTTTAACATTCGACTAAGAAAGATAACCCAGGAACACGAACAATGCCCCTAACCACTTTATTTGAAGAAGCCAAAGATGCCGTTGAAGGCGTCCTTCACCACGCTCTGGCAAACCCCGATGTTCCCACTCCTCTCTTGGAAGCCATGGTTGCCAGCGTCAAGAACGGCGGGAAGCGGCTGCGGCCGATGCTCACCCTGGCGTGCGCCAATCTGTTTCAAGTACCCAAGGCTGAAGCCGCACGGGTGGGAGCCGCCATTGAGATGGTGCATTGTTACTCCCTCATTCACGACGACCTGCCAGCCATGGACAATGCGGACCTGCGCCGTGGCCGTCCCAGTTGTTGGCGCGAATTTGGGGAAGCCACCGCTATTCTGGCGGGGGATTCCCTTTTGCCCTTGGCTTTTGAGGTTTTGGCCGACAAAGCCACCCACCCTTCCCCCACTGTGCGCCTTTCCCTCATTACGGCTTTGGCGGCAAGTTCCGGCGCTGCAGGCATGGCAGGGGGGCAAATGCTGGATTTATCGCCCCACCTCATCCATTCTGTGGAAACAGCCACCACCATGCAAAACCTCAAAACAGGGTGTTTGATTGCTTTTTCCTGTGAAGCCGGGGCTATTTTAGCCGAAGCCCCCCTCGAGGATCGCGAACGGTTGCGCCGTTTCGGGTTCTTACTGGGCCTGGCCTATCAAATCCAAGATGACCTTTTGGATATTGAGGGAAATGCGACAGAGTTAGGAAAGCCGATCGGGATGGATGGGGAGAAACGCTCCCTTGTAGCCCTGTTGGGGCCCGTCGAGAGCAAACGCTCCTTGCGTACCCTCCAGGATGACATGTTCCACTTGATGCGTCCCTACCGACAGCCCCTTTTTGAGGAGATCATTGCGTGGGTGACGACGCGGCGGGGGTGAGGTTGGGCGTTAGGTTATTGATACCGAGGATCGAATACATAAAAAAACCACCCACCACCATCCTGGTTTTTTTTAAGAGCCAGGGCAAGGGGGGGGTGGTTTTTTTATTTTCCTTTTCATTTTTTCAGCCAGGTTGTTGGTGAGTTCAATCTCGGGATGATCAACAAACCACCCCATCATATCAAAGCATTTAATCAGATTCTGAGCCACGCGATGGGCTTGGGGAACATCGGGAAACTACGATAGTCCCTTCAAAACATAGACCATTCTCTTCTTTAATTTTATGATCTTTCGTGAAAAGAATAAGCTTATCTATTCCCTTAATTGCGCAAGCCTTAAAACCGATAAATGATGCCTGCTTTTGGCGCTAGAAATTTTGGTTTGATGGCAGACCAATAGCTGCTGCCCGGTAAAGCGGGATCCGTTTTTGGACTAAAAGCCGCATTCACTTTGCGGTACATCTCATAGCTTACATTGCCAATAAAGGAAATATTCTTTGTCCAGGCATATTCCGCCCCAAAAGAGGGAACAAACCCCAAGGTTGTTTGGGAGGGGGGAACCGGCGCGCTGGGATCAACATTGACGACCCGATGTTTCACTTGGGCAATGCCTAACCCTAAACCAAGGGCGATGTGAAGGTGGTTATCAATCATTTTCCCGAAACTGAAACTGGGCACAACATTAAAGTCCCGCTTCAGTTGGTTATTGAAAGGAAGGCCGAGTTGGGCCATAGCCTTTTTCATGTCGTTGCCAGACAAATAGTTTGAGGACACATCCATGCCGAACGTAGCGCCTTGGTTAAAAATAAAGCGATACCCACCGATGACGCCAATGAGACCCGCCGCCTGGGATGTATTTCCGGAAGTAAAACCCGCTGAGGGTAATCCGTTTTTAATTATTCCCGGCCGTTGCGCATCGCCCCCACCTAAAATGCCAGATTTAAAATAAGGGGCTTGGGCCAAGGCTGGATTCCCCAACAGCAAGGATAGGTATGATCCCAAAACGACGGCTTTTTTTAACATCCAACCACCCTCTTTCTCTGCATTCATCACACTCTTACATATAGCCTACGGTATATTTATGAAGGGCCACAAGGCCAATTTTATTTTAAATTTTAGCTTTTGTGGAGGAGTGTTGCCGAGATACAAGTTTGAGGAGAGCCCCCTCGCCTACTGCGTTGAACAAAAACTCACTTACCCAAATTATTCCAGTATGGCGAGCGAAGCGTGGCGGACATAAGCGACAAGATAGATCTTGCCCTTAGCCCCTGGGCTGCTTCGCTACGCTCGCAGTGACACACAAGTAAAAAATCTGTTATGCTCAGATAACAACCTTGCATAATAGCCTGACCTTCAAATGAAACAACCCGCGATCTATATTATGGCCAATAAACGGAATGGGACACTTTACGTTGGTGTTACTTCTAACCTCGTACAACGTGTTTATCAACACAGAGAAAGCTTGCTTAAAGGATTTACCCAAAAACATGGATGTAAAATGCTTGTTTATTATGAAGTAGGCACCTCGATGAAAAGTGCTATTTTTCGAGAAAAACAGATCAAAGGCGGTTCTCGAAAGCAAAAACTAAAACTTATTGAATCTATGAATCTACAGTGGAAGGATTTGTACGAATTGATTTGTCCTTAAACTCTTTTCTTCTGTTGTCACTGCGAGCGTAGCGAAGCAGTCCAGGGGCCAAAGACAAGCTCTTTAAAGCCTTACCTAGCAGCTAATGACCTAACCTAGATCACTCCTGTTGCTCCTGGATTGCTTCGCTGCGCTCGCAATGACGTTCAGATAATTGTTTATACTGAAGAAAAAATAAAAATCACCCTTACCCCCCTCACCCCACAACACACGCAAGGGCAGCTTCAAGGGGGAGTTCTTCCCGCATCCCTGTGCGCCGGTTCTTCACTTCAATCGTACCGGCTTCAATGGACCGGGCGCCAATAATCAGTTGCCAAGGCAAGCCGATCAAATCCATATCGGCAAATTTCGTTCCTGCCCGCTCATCTCGGTCATCATACAAAACCTCCACCCCTTTTTGGCATAAGGTGTGATAAATTGATTCCGCAATGGTTTCTGCGCGTTTGTCCCCCATTTTGAGGTTGAGCAACCCCACTTTAAAGGGCGCCACGGATTCCGGCCACTGAATGCCTTGATCATCATGGTTGGCCTCAATGATGGCAGCGACAAGGCGAGAGACGCCAATGCCGTAAGATCCCATCTCCAACGTGATCATTTGGCCATCCGGACCCACAACTTTGGCGCCTAGAGGTTCGGAATATTTCGTTCCAAAATAGAAAATATGGCCAATTTCAATGCCACGGGCGCTCTTCAAGCAATCCGTGGCAACAGGACATGCCGCTGGATCATGCTTCTCATCGGCCGCTGCGTAAAGACCGCCGACATTTTCTAAGGTCATTTGCTCTAGGGTAAGATGATCAAAGGCAGCATCATAATAAATGGCGCTTTCCCCTGTCGGCGCCACAATTTGGAACTCGTGACTCATGTCACCCCCAATGGCGCCGCTGTCCGCCCGTACCGGAATCGCCGTCAGGTCCATGCGCGCAAATGTGCGTAAATAGGATTCAAAGATACGCTCATAGGTCTTTTTTGCACTTTCAAAATCGATATCAAACGAATAAGCATCTTTCATCAAAAATTCACGACCACGCATCACACCAAAACGCGGACGGACTTCGTCCCGGAATTTCCACTGGATCTGGTACAAAACTTGCGGGACTTGGCGGTAACTCTTTACATATTGATGAATAATATCCGTAATGACTTCTTCGTTGGTTGGGCCATACAGCATTTCCCGATCATGGCGATCCGTAAAGCGCAGCATCTCCTTGCCATAGTCTTCATACCGGCCGCTCGTGCGCCACAACTCGGCCGGTTGTACGGTCGACATCAAAACTTTATGGCATCCAATCCGGTCTTGCTCTTCACAAATGATCTTTTCAATCTTCTCCATCACCCGCAGCCCCAAAGGGAGCCATGTATAAATGCCGGAGGTCGTCTGGTTGATCATGCCTGCGCGCAACATCAATCGATGGGAGACAATCTGCGCCTCTGCAGGTGTTTCTTTAAGAGTCGGCAAAAAATATTTTGATAAGCGCATTGTTGTTATCTTCCGTTGTTGGTTACTATTCGCATGTCTAAGTCACACTCGCTATAATAAATTCATTAAGTCATTGCGAGGAGCGGAGCGACGTGGCAATCCAGGGGCTAAAGAGAAGATGCTGCTTTAAATACATGGATTGCCACGTCGCTC
>CAMCRD010000061.1 GCA_945877185.1 Candidatus Finniella inopinata
TCGCTTCATACCAGAGGATTGCTCCTCTCGCATGGATCCGTTGGTTCAGCTGGTAGAACAGCTGGTTCAATCCCTGTGTCTTTAACCTCCTTTCTTCTTAGGTGAACAGTCCCCACAAGAGACTTTCACATCGCACAAAAGCAGCAACTACACTTTTTCACACATAAATACATGGATTGCCACGTCGCTTCGCTCCTCGCAATGACAATACAAGAAATAAGTTTTATTTTTCAATAAATTAAGAAAGTGACAGATAGTGAAGAAGGGGATTAAAAAACCCGTTTCAATAAATTGAAAATTAAAAAAATGTAAAGTTGTTGCAGTTCCTTTTTTATGGTATATTTCATTAACCTTTATGGCTTATAAAGCCTTTTCGTGGAAATGCTATAAGGGGTTTAATAACAAAATAATTGAGGAGATACTATATGATGAAAAAATTATTGAAATGGGTGCTGCCTACCTTTATCGGCATCGTGCCAACGTTGGGAATGGAGCAAGCATTAATAGAGGGGAAAATAGCCTTATCCCAGCCAAAAGTTATTTTTTCTGTAAGGGACACAGTTACAATGAAGGATAACCTGATTGCTCGTGTCGATATAACCCCCAACACTGGTGAACCTAAACTTGTAAAGGTTAAAGCTCACTTTGACTCAAGAAATTGGCTTGATCAGATAGATAAAGACGGAGCTTATGGCCAAGAAACAGGGATACTTTATGATTCTGACCTTGACATAGTGCTTTCTGAAAATTATATTCTTCCTAAAATCCACCGCTATAATGAAACTTCAAGTCCTGTATTAACGGCGTCTATAAACCTCACCCCAGTAATTGAACCTTTCTCATCCTTAAAAATTATTCCTTTTGGTGCTCCTGTAGACGTATGCCAAAAAGGTGAATATGAACGCCCTGGTGGTTCTAAATGCAAAATGACCAATGAATATACAATCATCGCAAAAGGTCTTCACGACGGCCAAGAGCTCACAACGCTAGAAGATTTCTTTAATCTTGATTTCGGTACGATTGTTGATGTCCACAGTGCAATCGTGGAGTCAGGTGATGATGCAACAGTATCCGACAATGATCCTGTCCTTTACCAGATTTTTATTAAGGAATCTCTGAACAAGTTTTCACACTGGGAATGTGGAGGGTGCTATTCGGGCGGTAACAGTTTTAAGGGAAAAAAGCAATACCATACAGCTATAGGCTATGACTACACGACCGCTTATAAACAACTTATGATACGCCTTCCTGGTAAAGAAGATATCGCCTACCCCAATGGCCAACGCGAATTGAGTAAGACAAAAATAAAAAATGGTAATAATAATAACGAATCAGGTAACCATGATAACCCAAGGCCAGAATTTACTCTGATATAGGCAAACTTCTATTATTAGAGCCAGAATATACCCTCCCATTGATTTCCCCAAAAGGAGAATTGATGGGAGGTTTTCCTAAATTCCCTTAAAAAATTGCATAGGCAAGAGCGCCGCCAACGACAATGGTCCAGGAGATCAGCCAGGTAAACCATTTCATGGTCGGCATCAAATTATCATTCGCAGAAGATTGAATGATCTGAAAGATCATTGCTTTTTTTGGATCTGGTATTGTCGTCTGTTGGTTAGATTCTCTGGTTTCTCTGCAGGTTGTTTCTTTCATTGATTCTCCTCCAAACGTTTTTCCATGGGAACATAATCCCGGTAGGCCTTACCAACATATAACTGACGCGGACGGCCGATCTTCTGCATCGGATCCGCAATCATCTCTTTCCATTGAGAAATCCACCCAACGGTTCGGGCAATCGCAAACAAGACGGTAAACATAGAAACAGGGATGCCCATGGCTTTAAAGATTATCCCTGAATAAAAATCCACATTCGGGTAGAGCTTTTTCTCAATAAAATACTCATCCGCCAGGGCTATGCGCTCCAACTCCATGGCAAGTTGTAAAGCAGGGTTGTTCTTGACCCCTAACTCACCCATTATTTCATGGCATGTCTGGCGCAAAACAAATGCCCGCGGATCATAGCTTTTATAAACGCGGTGTCCAAAACCCATCAGGCGAAAGGGGTCGTTCTTATCTTTGGCCCGTTGAATAAATTCAGGAATCCGATCTACATGACCGATCTCATCCAACATCCGAAGGACCGCTTCATTGGCGCCCCCATGGGCGGGGCCCCATAAGGCTGCAATACCGGCCGCAATACACGCGAACGGATTGGCGCCACTTGAACCAGCGAGCCGAATCGTTGACGTTGACGCGTTTTGCTCGTGATCCGCATGCAAAATGAGAATGCGGTCAATGGCCTTGGACCATACAGGATTAACGACGTAAGGAGCTGTTGGTGTCGAAAACATCATATTCAGCAAGTTTTCAGAGTAGGATAAGTGATTTTGCGGATACACAAACGGCTGACCAATGGAATATTTATAGGCCATCCCAGCCAGGGTTGGCATCTTCGCAATAAGGCGTAATGCTGCAATTTGGCGCTGCTCCGGGTCTTGGATATCTAGGCTGTCATGATAAAAAGAGGACAGGGCGCCCACAACACCGACCATAATGGCCATGGGATGCGCATCTCGGCGAAATCCTCGATAAAAAGCGCTCACCTGTTCATGGACCAGGGTATGTTTGTTAATGGATTGAACAAACTCGTCTTTTTGAGCAGATGTTGGAAGGTTCCCATACAGAAGAAGGTAGGCAACTTCCATAAAATCGCTTTGTTCGGCCAATTGCTGAATCGGATACCCCCGATACAACAAGATCCCTTTATCCCCATCAACATACGTAATTTCTGAGCGGCAACTGGCTGTAGAGGTATATCCTGGATCAAAGGAAAACAATCCTGTTGCGCTATAGAGTCCCTGAAGATCTAAAACACCCGGGCCGTCCGTACCAAAATAAACAGGAAGATCGACAGTTTTTCCTTGGTAGCTCAGCTGAGCTACATTTTGGGTCTTAAGAGCCGCCATTGTCATCTTTCTTTCCTTAATTTTTACGTAGCCAAGACTAGGCCACCAAGAGGAAGAGTTGACCTATTAAATACCCTACCTACTATTTTTAATTTTAATCCTGAAAGGTAAAGGAATCAATAACGCGGGCATTAATAAATAAAAAACTCTTATTTTTCCACTATCTTATAGATAATTCACGTATTAAGTCATTGCGAGGAGCGCAAGCATGAAGTGCGTAGCGGGACGCGGCAATCCATGTATTCCACGCCTATAAAATACTCTGAAAAATCAAATACATGGATTGCCGCGTCGCTGCGCTTCTCGCAATGACTTAAAAGTTTTATAAATTGAGACCTGTCTTTCAACTTCTATCCCCAGATTTACTCAAAATCATCTTGTAAAGCTGCTCGAACATCTTCCGTCATCAGGGTTTTAAAGGAAAAGCGTGGATGGGTAATTTCAACGATAATATCCTGATGAGGCTTGGAAAAATCCGCAATTTGGTCTTTCGTAAACGCCCAATGAACAAAGTGAATGGCCGACGTCTTGCCGGATTCTGTCGTCCGATTGGGGTCCTCTTCAGCTATTCCCTGTAGAATATGGCCTGCAAAGCGAAGACATAAATGATGCTCAATCCCCCCAAGCATGCCCAAAATTTGGGCTCGGCGGGTGGGGTCGTCAATCTCAATCATAAAGGTTGCAACCAGCTCTTGCCCTTGCGGCAAAAGGGGGTTGTAAGCCAACAGCTCATCTTCCATTTGCGCCTCCCCCCCTTTTTCGATGTAGAGCATTTCTTGAATCTGCCACCAAAGGGTATCATAATTTTCAAAGAAGAGCGTCGCCTCCGGCCCCACAGGAACCCGCCGATTTTTTTTAATATCCAGAGTTTCTTGACGTTTTTGGGCACGAATTTTGGTAAATTCTTCGAGAGGCAGAAGGTCTTCTTTCGTCAATCGTGTCTTCATGACTTACATCCCATACGCTTTTGCAAAAATCTCAATCGGATGGGCGATATCAACGGCTGCCTTTTCATCCAGCTTTTCCATGCCCTGACGAATGTGCGTGCCTGCTAACGGGCATTCACTCAAAACAATGCGATTTTTGGCTTTAAGGGCTTGCTGTGCCACAGGTTTACCAACCTTTAAAGCAACCTCAAAGTTCTCGACCATAACGCCCCAAGCACCCCCATGGCCAGAGCACCGCTCAATCACTTGCAAATCAAGGTCAGGGATTAATCTCAGAAGCTCAGCCGCTTTCTGGCCAATATTTTGGGCACGCGCATGACACGCAATATGAACCGTCACGCCTTCCTTGAGAGGCTGGATTCCTTCTGCCAACCCTGGGTCCTTTGAAAGCCCAACAAGGTATTCTGCAATATCGCGTGTGGCATGGCTTAACATCTGCACATTCTCATCATCCGGCAGGATCAATGGCCATTCAGATTTCAGCATCAAGGCACAAGAAGGGACAAGGGCAATGACTTCGTAACCCTGGTCAATCCAGGAACGGAACTCAGTCGATACGCGCCGGGCCGCTTCGGCTACGGCGGCAATATTACCTTGTTCGAGGACTGGCATGCCACAACATCCAGGGTAAATAACTTGAGTTTCCACGCCATTATGGGCCAGGATTTTTCGGGTCGCTAATCCTATATTTTGGTCGTTATAATTTCCATAACAGGTCGCATAAATCACGGCTTTGCGCCCAAAAGCGGGCGCCTTTTCGTTCAATGGCAAAGGGTCACGTGTTTGGCGAACGAGTGTGGTTGATTGAAACTTCGGCAGGGCGGCCTTGCGATGAAGCCCAAGCGCTTTTTCTAAGATCGGCCGGGTGAGAGCATTTCCTTCTTTTGTTGCCCAATTAGCGAGCGGGGCCACAGCTTTTCCAACGGTTCCCGTCACATCTGTCTTTGCCATCATTTGACGTAAAGTTGATACCTTCCCTTCGGAAAATTCCAGGGCTCGGTGCCGCAACATAAGATGCGGAAAATCTAAATTATATTCATGGGGAGGAACATAAGGACACTTGGAGGTGAAACACAAGTCACACAACGTACAAGCCTCAACGGCAGGAGCAAAATCAGCACTTTTAACGGACTCAAGTTCCCCGGTGGCGGAGGCGTCGATTAAATCAAAAAGACGCGGGAACGTATCACACAAATTAAAGCAACGGCGGCATCCATGACAAATGTCAAAGACCCGCCGCGTTTCTTCATCAAGTTTTTCTGGATTGAGAAAGTCAGGATGGATCCAATCAATGGTATGACGCATTTTTGGCCCCCTTTCCCTGCTTTGTCCCTTAGCTCATTGTTTCCAATGCCCTTTGGAAACGCCCGGCGTGCGAACGTTCGGCCTTGCCTAAGGTTTCGAACCAATCGGCAATTTCCTCAAAACCTTCTTCCCGGGCTGTGCGCGCCATGCCGGGATACATATCCGTATATTCATGGGTTTCACCAGCAATAGCGGCTTTCAAGTTCAAGGATGTTTCACCCATTGGCAAGCCTGTTGCAGGATCACCTACAGCCTCTAAGAATTCCAGGTGACCATGAGCATGGCCTGTTTCACCTTCTGCAGTTGAGCGAAAGACGCTCGCCACATCATTATACCCCTCAACGTCCGCTTTTTGAGCAAAATACAAATAGCGGCGGTTGGCTTGGGATTCTCCGGCAAAAGCATCCTTCAAATTTTGTTCCGTCTTGCTTCCTTTTAAAGACATCATTCTCTCTCCTTACTTAATCCATTTCAAAGCATACTATCAGCTAAACATAGATTCACGTCAAGGCCATAGGGCATTTTGTCTTTCTCCCTTACGAGAACCATCCCATTCCGCTGCAATCCCGTGTCGTTGCATCCCCTAAAGAAGCCCCTTCTTTATCAACGTCAACCATACTGACACGAAAAAGATTGGCTTGATCAAAATTTGCCCCTGTCAATTTTCCGTTCGTAAAACCAATAGATTCAAACTTCGCCCCTGTAAAGTCTACGTTTGAAAGATCGCTATCTCGAAACCCCCCAAATAGAAGCTTTGCATTTTTAAAATTTGCCCCGGAGAGATCACAGTCGGTAAAACGAATGGATGAAAGAGTTGCTCCTTCAAAATTGGCGCCTTTGAAATTAACTTTTCTAAAGCTCAACCCCTCTAAATTCTTACCTGAAAAATTCGCCCCTTCCATAATGGCGCCGTCAAATTCTTTTCCCCCTCCTTTTGGGTTGGTGAAATCATAAGCCCGCATATCTTCCTGAGAAAGATCGAGAACAGAAGCAGGAGCGCCAGGAGCCTCTTTCTTCAAGAATGCATCTATTTTTTTAACATCATTAGGGTTGCCAGCATGGACACTACTTATCATAAAAGAACCTAACAAAACCATTAGGTTGATAGAAAACTTGGCCACCGAAGATCTCCTCTAAATTTTAAACAGTAAAGATCAATTTAATACCATCAAGAAGGGAGAATGGTCAAGATTTTTCACGCTGCTTTTGAGGTGGTGCCTCTGCCCTTATCTGATGCTCTTATATTATTTATTGTATTTTTCTGCTGTTCACCTATAGTGAATTTTAGATTAAATTTCCTACATTTGAATAACGGATTGTGATGAAAAAATATTTTCCTTTTTATTTATGTTCCCTTCTTATTTTCTTCTCCCTCACGGCGCAAGCGATGGAAAAGGACCCTCTACAAACTCTTCAAAAAATTGCAAGAAACGCATTTCCATTAGCTTCTTATGAGACAAAGGAAGATTGTAAGGGCGATCAGGAACGATTAATCGCAGCTGACCAATCAAAGCAAGAAGATCAGATCATATTCCATACCCCCTCAGACAACTTCCTTCAACATATTTTCCCTCTTCTGGATGGAAAGTCCCTTCATTTTGGCATGAAGCTCACCTGCCGTTTTTTTTACGAACTTTCGCACCTGTCCTCTTTCTCTTTAAATGAGTATTGTCTAACGGAAACAAGGCCGCACGCTATGCCTCTCGATATCCTTTGCTTCAAAACCCACAAGACAAAGGACGGTATCTTTAAGCTTGCCGCGCTTATGAGCGTATCTGCCGCGGACCTTAAAAACTGGTTTGAGCCGGATTTTTTGCAAGCCGCTTTTTTGTCATGCCAGGACAGCCTTCCGGCGCAGCTTGAAGGCCAAAGCGAGGAAGACCTTGACAAGCTTTATCCGATCCTTAAGATAGCTTTGGCATCACCCCTTGTTACAGTTGACGCTTCAGATCCAGTTATAAAATTACTTCAAGAATATCCCGCCCCTCACGGATTATCCTTAAACAAGATGCGGTTGCTATCGCTTAATCCAACCCGCCCGGGCGTTTATTATGAAACCCTTGAGCAATTGATCGTTGGCCAACACGCATATTCACCTGCGTCGGCTTCTCAAATAAGGGATGTTATTGCCAGAGAGCTTTTAATGGCGGGGAAAAGTGTCGCCAGCATAAATAGCAGTTTCTTTGTTTATTGTAATCCCCCTAATCCCGAAAAAAGAAAGTTGGCCGGTCAACTTCTGGAGTTATGCGCCCATACCCCTCAATTTTACCAGGATCATAATTGCCCCCATCAATTGATTCACAATGCCCTTTTTTTAGAGCGGTCTGATCTCGCCCTTGAAGTTCTCCGTAAGGTCGTTGAATTACCAAATGATGCAAATAGTTTACCTTATAAGATTTATTCATTCTTGAATTATAAAGACAGAGAGATTGAAGATGGAGAAGTTCAAGCCCAGGTTCAAGGATTTTTGACAAATCTTTATTCTTTTTGGGGGCAACTTCCTGTTTATATGAAGCTTCCGGCCCTTTCGCTCCTGATGCAGGCGGGAAGCCGGGAAGAGGTTCAAATGGCAATAGATGATATTTTGTTACAATCTGAAGAAGAAGTTTTAAAAGTTTTCGAGGGTACTATTTTTAGCGACTTTTGCGATTATGATTATCCGGAAGTAACCGAGAAATTAACCCGTTATTTACTAAATGTAGAAACAGACAAAGTTATCACCACACTCTCACAATGTTATAAAGATAAAGATGATATTTTTACCCAGTTCATAAAAAATGATCGGGAAAAGTCTGTTGCCCTCTTAAAGGCTTTTATTGAGTCTAATCAGGTTAATATACAGGATAAGATAGAAGCCCTCACCTTCCTTACCAAACACGCAATAGAGGAAATTGATCAAGAAAAATCAACTTCCCTCCTCAAGTCTTTTGTGGAGTCTGATCAGGTTAGTATACGGGATAGGGTAGATGTCCATATCTTCCTTGCCAAACATGCCGTTGAGGAAAATGATCGAGAAATATCGATTTCTTTCATAAAGAATTTTGTTGAATCTGGTCAGGCTAATATAAGCGCTGAGTTAAATGCCCTCTGGTTCCTTGCTCAGCATGCAACAGAGGAAATTGATCGAGAAAAATCGATTGCCCGCTTTAAGGTTTTGATTGAGTCTGATCAGCTTAATCTAGACACTAAGTTAGGTATACTCTATCACCTTGCTCAGCATGTAACAGAGGAAAAAGATTATGTTATGTCACAGATTAAGCATCTGAATTATGAAGAAACAAAGAGAAGTAACGCTGAGCAAGTCCTTTGTGTAATGTACTATCTCCTAGGAGAGCAGGAGCTATGTGGTTTTTATTACCAAAAATTTGTTCGAAAAATGCTTAATAAAACAGATGAGAATAGCATTAGAAGACATGCTACGAGACTGAAAAAGCTTCAAGAAGGAGGCCTTAATGTTGAGCGTGTCGAAGATTTGTTAGATTGTGATCCATTCAAAGTCATCCATATTCTAAAAGAGATGAGTAAGAGGTAGAAAAACCTCAAAACATAACCGCGTTTGTATTTAGCTTAATAACTCACATCAATCTTATCAATCGTTGACCATCCAGGATGAGTCATAAGGGTTTGAAAAGGCAAGCGTCCACCGGGCAGCAACTGCTCATTTTTATTCCCATGTTGCCAAGAATGGGATTTTGGTTTTACGGGCTGTCCATTATTCTTGCCGGATACCGTAAAGGTTAAGGGAGGGACGGGCAGCGTTTGTGGGGAAACATTGACAAGCTCACCGGTAATAATAAGGTGGGGTGCATTATTATGATGTGTCGCATCATAGTTAATGCCTTGAACCATGAGACCAGGCCCAGGAGCGCCAGGGTTACCCCCAATGCGGGGGTTGATGATGTGTTTGAAAGAGGGAGCTTGATCAAATATTGTTCCCCGTTCCCTATAAGTGACAAAAAGAACAATGACGAGAGCAAAGACAATGATGAGCCAATCCAGATAATAATTATGGATGAAAGCTTTTAAACCACGCGGTTTTTCCTCGTCCTGCATTGTTTTTTCTAATTTATGAAGACCGGGGTTTATGTTGTGAGGTATCGTCCTTTCTTTTTCAAGGATCCCCTCTCTTCGCGGATCTAAAGTCAAGGTTTCTATGGCGTTTTGCCACCAAATATTGCCGCAATCCCCACAACGGACCTGCCGCCCCTCTTCTGGCATCGTATTATTCTCAATGAGATATTTTTTCTGGCAACTCGGACAAGTGATAATCATGTTCTTGCACCCACAAATTAAATCATTCCTATCATAATCATAGGACGAATAAATGGGCAGAGCAACGGTATTGCTTAAAATTTTATGATAATTTTAAAAAAGATGAAGAATAAATTAGAAATAGAGACATCGTTATCACGTTTTTTTACGCAAAGTCTAGACCACTTAGTAAGCATTGTGTTAATACTAACCGTGTATCACTGTTACAATTTTAAGGAGAGAGTTATAGCACGTTTACCAAATGAACCGACAACCCCCCGTGATGGACCTCGTGTAAACGGAGAAATCACTTGCCCTAAAATCCGCTTGGTTGATGAAAATGGAGAAATGATAGGGGTACTAACCCGCTTTGAAGGCATGCAAATGGCCCAGAAGGCAGGATTAGACCTCGTTGAAGTCTCACCGAATGCGGAGCCCCCTGTTTGTAAAATTCTAGATTACGGCAAATATAAATATGAGCAGCAAAAAAAGCGGGCCGAAGCTAAGAAAAAGCAAAAAATTGTTGAAGTCAAAGAAATTCAAATGCGCCCAGGTATTGATGAAAATGACTTTCAGGTGAAGTGCCGTGCGATTCAGCGATTTATTGAAGATGGCGACAAGGTAAAAATTACCATGCGCTTCAGGGGCCGCGAAATTTCTCACCACGAAATCGGGATGGGTGTTCTAACGCGTTTGCGTGAACAGTTTGAAGAATTGGCAAAAGTTGAGCAAATGCCCCGTCTTGAAGGCAAGCAAATGATCATGGTTTTGGTGCCGAAGTAAGGGGTTTTAAGCCTTCTTATCCATCTTTCCTTTGCTAGGTTGATAACAATAGCTGCTTGATCATGCGCAATCACCAAGGTTTATGACGAACCCATTTTTGCTCACTCCCCCCAAAATGCTTCACTTTTGCACCCTAAGTTTTCTTCTCCACGCCCCTACTTCTTTTTCTGAAAAGTATGTATGACCTTCACGATTGGGGGAGAAGCGTAAAAAGTTAAGAAATCATCCATTCCTAATCCATCTAAAGATCGGATATCTAAGAGCGTCGGGTCTTGAGTGAGCGCCTGCTTAACAATGGCTTCATTGCTTCCATCCATCATCAAATGAACAAAATAAGGGAGGCACCGTGACATCTCTGTAATTTTTAAGATATCCAAACTTGCCATGATGAGATGGCTCAAGGCTGGTTTGGGAAGATGTTGGATCGAAAGAAGGAAAAAATCTTTCTTCTCTTCATGCCACTGGAACATCCAGGGAATGAGCGTCACTAAAGTTTCCACATCTTTTGGTTTATTTGCCTTAATCAGCTTCCAAAAATACTCTTTATCAAACCTCCTTAAAAGGTCAGGGGCGTTTTGTTCCTCAAGATAAGGGAGCAGGCTTTGAACCATTAAAACGGGATCTTCCCCCCCTATTAAGGCGTAAGGGAATGGATGGTGATAGGTTCCAGGAAAAGCATAGATATTATCATTGAGCCTCAACGCCGCATAAAAATACCCCAGCTTCGCCAGCTAAAAATACCCCACCCCTTTGGTGCCCCATGATGGGCGGCTATGTGCCCCTTCTTCCTGGCACCATAAGTAAACAGATCATTTTATAATGGCGCCACAGCCAGTTTGCAA
>CAMCRD010000062.1 GCA_945877185.1 Candidatus Finniella inopinata
TCTCTCATGCTTTGAGAATATAAAAATACATGGATTGCCGCGTCCTGCAGCGCTACGCTCGCAGTCCTCGCAATGACGTAATAAGGTTATTCCGTTGATTAAAGACACAAAGATCCCCTCAACCATCCCGCAAATAAAGGAAGGCAGGGAAAACCCTACCCCCCTTTATCGGACATGTTTATGAGAGACATACCCCTGGTGGCTCAGGTTTATGAGTGATTCTCTTGAACAGGACTTGGAAAATTTGCCCGATTTGGGCTATACATGGCTTAGCCATTTGATCAACCTCCTTGGTTTTTGGTTGGTTACTTGGTCAGTGGCGTATAGGTTTTCGCGAACCCGTACGTCACGCTTCCTTAACAATGAGGCCAAGAAGAGCGGTTCAATTCTCTAAAATCTCAAACCTCGACCCTACTGTAGGTTGAGTTTTCAAAAGAATCAAGGGGAAATTTTTATATATTTTTAGGGGATCGAAAGAGGTCTAATGGATGATCAGATCAATTTGCAATCTAAAGGTCCTATATTACTCCTCACCCGTCTGTTCACGGGCGGCCTCTTTCCTTGCGGGTGAGGGGTAGGTTCTCAAAACTCTGGCAAAGACAAGTACTTTAAATACTGGCGAAACGCAGGGTTGATTTTTTGATCGCGCCATAAGTTCTGACGAAAATCATGGGCGAGTCGTTCCATAAACTGAAAAAGCTCCTCATAAGTTTCTTCATTGGCGGGGATGAGAACCTTTGTTTGTTCCCCTGTTGCCGTTAGAACTTGGGCCTCAGCGATAAAAAAGTGGCGGAACACTTCCATATAATCAAGGTTGGCCTCTTCGAACGTGAGGGTGAGATTAAGCACATCCTTTTCTTGGCAAAACAAAAGAAGCTGTTCCAGAATTTTTAGATGAAACCGGATCACCAGGAGAACGTGGAGGTAATCATCCCAAGGGACTTTGCATTGAAGCCGTTGAAGATCAATGGTTGGAAAGTCGCCCGAAAGGACAGGAACAAAATGGCTATCCTCATGACCGTCTTTTTCTGTGAGTGCAAAATTGTTTTTCAATTCTAGGGTTATTTCACACGACAGTTCATGATGGATATCGTGGAAGCTAAAAACATATAAGTTTTTAGAAAGTTCTTGGAAATGGGACAAAAGAGACGCTGGAGAAAAATTATTGGGGGGGGTATGCTCTTCTTTATGATTTCCAGAGGAGTTTTGTTGAAGCGCTTTGGGGGCATTTGGGATCAATTTAAGCATCGGGATATATCTTCTCTTACATGGTTGACACTGAAGCTGTATCTAACAGATACAAAAAACAGGTACAGGTGTCAATATGAAATCGTATGCGTTTCATCTTGTCGCACTAAAAGTGAATTTACCAAGGAAATCAAAGGATCTTAAGCAGGTTAAAGGTATAATACAAGTATATAAATAAATTACATATATATAAATAAGTTACATATGTGTATATCATCCCCGCGGAGACGGGGATACAGGTAGTATATTAAATGCGATCGATTTTTCCAGAGTTATGAAAGATGTGGCCGTATGTTTTTTACAAAACCAATTGTTTTATAAACCCGAGTTATGGATTAACCCAATACAAATATCACTAAAAATCAATAGATTAAGTCATTGCGAGGAGCGAAGCGACGCGGCAATCCATGTATTTTAAATATTTCAACACAATATAACGCTGAAAGAGGCTTTGGATACATGGATTGCCGCGTCCTGCCACGCTACGCTCGCAGTCCTCGCAATGACTGTATTCTATTGTTTTTGATCATTATTTTTCAACAAATTTCCTTAAGTGCCGCACCTACGGCTTCGCCGTGGCGAGTCGCAGGGATGGCACATCATAAACAGATAAATTTATTTTGTGGAGACGGCATAACTAACCCATGAGGATGGCCTAAGGCTCCTTCACAAATCATAGCGTCAGGGAGCTTATAGCTATAGCTAGGGTATGCATCACTTCTTTTTTGGTGGATTCGATCTTGAAAGTTCTTCAGAAGGCTTTTTAGCCCTGGCAATAAGTGTGGCATGCAGATTATGCCCTATTTCAGAAAGACGCCAATGCCTTGTCGCTTGGGCGATTGAGAATACTTCTGTTTCTTCAACGATTGGCGAATTATGGCTGCTGTCTGTGTTTAATATACAGGCCACAACTTTTTTATGATCAACTTTCAGAATCCTTCTTAAGGTTTGATTTCCGGTTGTCGATTCGATAATACAAACGCATCCTTTGAGAAAGGGATATTGGGTTTCATCTGTGATTTTTTGGCCACCAACGATATCTCCTTTATTATAGAAGGGAGACATTAAGGAATCTTGAATTTTTAAAATGATGGAAGATGGATTATTCTTTTTGAAAAAAATGATTTCGTTTTGGATATTCATATCATCATTTGCGGTAATGTCATTTTTCTCTAAACTTTCTGCTCTATTTCCATAGTAGAGAAATTCAAAGCTAACATCTAGGCCAGCGAAGATGAAAATCTTCGCATATTCCCGGGCTTTATCAATAGAAAGTTCTCTTGCGCCGAGTTCAAATGATTTTAAAGTATGCTCGCTTATATTGACTTCACTTGCAAACTGAGATCTCGTGAGACCTGTTTGTTCCCGTAAATTTCGAAGCCTTTTGCCCCGTTCTATTATTACGTTTGATTTAACCATGGGTGATATTTCCTTTACACATTTGACAAAAAATCATATTAGGGGTGTCATCAACTATTGTCTTTTGGTCTGCAAATGGCGAGATCTTACGCTTTCGTTTCCCTTCCCCGATCAAGTCGGGGACTGCGATACGATTCTCGGAACCCACCATTTTTGCCACAAAATCCTTCAATTAATGATACACCCTAGAATATAAGAATAAAGTTTCTATCATAACAAATTTCACGAGCTTTCAACTCAATCTATTTAAGAATAAAGATATATCTATATCTCACGTCAAATATTTTTATAACTCATTCAATTGTTGGTTGTGAGGATACCCCCACTTCTCGCAGTTTCTTGCCGCGATTTGGGGAGACTCTCAAAAGATATAGACTTAAATCACTACACTATTACGAGCGGAGAAAGCGATAGACACAAGGTCATTAAGCTTTCTTCAATTCAGATTTTAAAAAAGTTTCAAACATTCTTTAAGTTAAGGGCTAGAAAAACGTTAAAATTTATTCTCTACTTCTTCTGTTGTACACAAATTGTCTTTTTTTCACCACAAAATTTTATGTGAAACCATTTTATGAAGTTGTTGGAACACTTTGTGGCCCCCCTTGGGCGATAGATTGATTCGGCTCAAGCATTCCAATTTTGCGTTCTAATCCTTCAAAATATAGGATTCCATAAAAATAAGCGGAAGCTATTGGTAAGGTTATAAACCAAAGCCCATACGCACCAAAATAATCCCCCAGATAAATAAGGCCAAAAGAAGTCAGAGCATATATTAAGGCCCTAGAGAAAGCAAATAAGAAGCTGGCGAAGGTGCAGCGGCGCGATATCGGTAAGTGATAGATTAAAACAGCTTCTGCAGGAACGCTATCTAATGGTAATATAATAATCAATGCTTGCACAAAAAATAATTGTAAAGGGCTGCTCACACTCGTAATCAAATAAGGCAAAGCAACCATTAGCAAAAGAATGAATATGGCTCTTATTTTTAGTATTTTCAAGGGGTGAATACGGTAGCTTAATAAGGATACAAAAGTTAAAGGAATCATGAAAAGAACGGAAAAGAAGAAATTGTGCTGTATGATTTCTGCAGAAGAATATCCATAATCATTTTTGAGAATTGGGTTGAAATATAGGTAGGCTAAATATAAAGACAAGGGCCATCCACAAGAAATTGAAAAATATGCAATTAAAGACTTAAACCGCACACGATCTTTCCAGGGAAGGTCCGCTGCCTTTGATGCCTGTGATGAAGATTTCCGCTTTTCTCCTTGATTAACGACGGCGAGGCCTTTTTTAAGTTGTTGCCTTTTCATCTCAAGAAAGTCAGGGGTTTCCCTAAGGCGTGTTCGGGCCACAGCGCCGACAAGTGCAATGACCGCGCCAATCCAGAAGGCAAGGCGCCAATTCATATAATAAGAGGTCACAAGAAAAGAGACACCCAGAGCCGCCATCGTCCCTATTGGGGAAGCCATGGTTATAAACGCGACAGCCGGGTAAGAAGCAGGGCGGCGAACACTCTCAGCAACATAAATTTGCGCCCCAACAATCTCCCCCATGGACGACATGCCCTGGGCGATTCGGCACAGAGTCATCAGCCAAGCGGCTGCAACGCCAATTTGAGAATACGTGGGAAGATTTGCCATGAGTAGACAAGACAGTGACATGATCATGGTTGTCCAGATGATGGTTGATTTTCGGCCGAAGTGATCGCCCATCCAACCAAAAATGAGGGCGCCAATAGGTCTAAAGACAAAGGCAGAAGAAAATGTAAAAGCAGCGAGAAGAGAAGCGGTGTGAGCATCTGTTGGGGGGAAAAAAATCTCGTTAAGGAAAACTGCCATATGTACATAAAGCATTAGGTCAAAGTATTCAAGAAATGTCCCAACTTGCAAAAGTCCAATTGCTTCTTTTTGCTCGCGGTTTAGAGATGAAAATAAGCCCATACTCTGTTCCTTTCTTTCTCTTACAATTTCTTTTTATGAGTGATCCAATTTTATGACCTTGTCAACACTAAAAATATGGTATTAGCAACTTTAGCGAGCGCAATTACATCGTCGAGAAAGTTTATTAAATCATTCAAAACAAGGTCATAAAATAAACTTAGAAAGATCCGCGTTATGGGCAAGGTCGGAAACTTTTTCCCGTACCTCTTTATGGGTTATGGTAACTGTCTGGCCTGCCATTTCTGGCGCTTTGAAACTGATGTCTTCCATCAGTTTTTCAAGGATGGTATGCAGGCGCCTGGCGCCAATATTTTCTACAGATTGATTAACGTCAGCGGCAAGGGTTGCAATTTCCAGTATGGCGTCTTCTGTGATCGTCAAAGTGACAGATTCCGTTTCCAGCATGGCTTTGGCTTGGCGGATCAAGTTGGCTTCTGGTTCCGTTAAGATACGAACAAAATCATCTTTCGTAAGGGCTTTTAATTCAACCCGAATGGGAAGCCGTCCTTGGAGTTCAGGCAATAAATCGGATGGTTTGGCCAGATGAAAAGCCCCAGACGTAATAAACAAAATGTGGTCGGTTTTGATGGTTCCATGTTTGGTAGAAACACTGGTTCCTTCAATTAAGGGAAGAAGATCCCGTTGAACGCCTTCCCGGCTAACATCAGCCCCATGATGATCCGAGCGTGCACAAATTTTATCGATTTCATCAATAAAAACAATGCCGTTTTGTTCGACCATATCGATGGCTTCACGGATCACCTTGTCGGTATCCAGAAGCTTATCGCTTTCTTCTTGAACCAAGACCGTATAGGCTTCTGTGACGGTCATTTTTCGGGGCTTGGTGCGAGAGCCAAAAGCTTTGCCGAGCATATCTCCCAAATTCATCATTCCCATTTGGGCCCCGGGCATGCCTGGTACGTCAAATGTCGGCATCGTGAGGCTGCTGTTATCACTGACTTCGAGTTCAATTTCTTTTTCAGCCAATTCCCCATCATGGAGGAGCCGACGGAATTTTTGCCTTGTTTCAGGGGCGGCACTGGCGCCTACAAGTGCGTCAAGAACGCGCTCTTCTGCATTGGACTCAGCTTTTCCTTTGACTTCCTCTCGTAAGCGCTCACGGGTCATATGAATCGCGATTTCAATTAAATCACGGATGATTTGTTCCACATCCCGTCCCACATATCCAATTTCTGTGAATTTGGTCGCTTCGACCTTGATAAAAGGGGCTTGCGCCAATTTTGCCAAACGGCGGGCAATTTCTGTTTTTCCAACACCTGTGGGGCCGATCATGAGAATATTTTTGGGCAAAACTTCTTCTTTGAGGTCTTTCGGCAATTGCTGACGCCGCCAACGGTTTCTCAAAGCTATGGCAACAGCCCGTTTGGCGTCATCTTGTCCGACAATAAAGCGGTCGAGCTCACTGGTAATTTCACGTGGCGTTAAGGAAGTCATCCTATTATAAGCTTTCTATGGTAATGTTTTTATTGGTATATATGCAAATGTCGGCGGCTATTTCGATAGACCGACGGGCAATTGTTTCTGCATCTTGGTTCTTGACGGTAATCAACGCTCGGGCCGCTGCGAGGGCAAATGACCCGCCCGATCCAATGCCGATCAACCCATCCTCGGGCTCTAAAACATCGCCATTGCCTGTGAGAACGAGGGATACGGAAGCATCAGCGACAGCCATCATGGCTTCCAACCGCCTTAGATAGCGGTCTGTTCGCCAATCTTTGGCCATTTCTACGCATGCCCGCGCCAATTGACTGGGGTATTTTTCCAACTTGGCTTCTAGCCGTTCAAAGAGGGCAAAAGCATCTGCCGTGGCACCTGCGAATCCGGCAATGACCTTGCCGTCCCCGATGCGGCGCACTTTGCGGGCTTGAGATTTAATGACAGTGGCCCCCAAGGTGACTTGGCCATCCCCGGCAATGACAACTTTGTTGTCTTTGCGAACACACACAATCGTTGTACCATGCCAGGAGGCAGCGTGAGATGAAGGAGCATTTTGTGTCATGTTCATAGGGTACCCATTCTTCAAAAGAAATATCCCCTATTTTACACGAAAAGTCCCCAAAAGTGCAAGAATTTGCTAAATTTAATTTTATAAATAAAGGAGTTTTTAATGGCTTATGATTCAAACAATATCTTTGCAAAAATCTTAAGAGGGGAAATTCCCTGCCAGCGTGTTTATGAAGATAATCAAGTCCTGGCTTTTCATGATATTAACCCCAAAGCGCCCATTCATGTCTTGGTGATTCCCAAAGGGGCCTATAACTCCTTTATGGATTTTACCATTCGCGCGTCTTTCGAAGAAATCGCTGCTTTCTTCCAAGCGGTTACAAAAATTGCAGAAGACTTAAAGTTCGGGGATAATGGATTCCGCCTTGTTATCAATAACGGGCCGGATAGTGGGCAAGAGGTGCCCCATCTTCATGTGCACTTAATTGGAGGAAAGCGCTTAGGCGGGATGGCGTGAGGGGGTAGTTAAAAGGGCCTCTTGAAAAGGTTGGAGCCAGAGAGAAAAGGGTACTGGACGAGAGAAAAATCTCCATGCTAATAATCAACACAACAGAGGCCATGGATCAAAAGGCGATGGTTTTAAAAGAGAGCTCTATTGAAAAAGCCCTCTATTCCGTCCCATCTAAAGGGCAACCCGCGCAATGGCGTTATAAGGAGTAAGTTCTTTCCAATAATTAATAAGATGGGCGGTAGAGAGGATTCTATGATTATATTTGAAACAAAAAATAAAATAGCTGATGAATTTGCACATTCTCATATCCCTAAGCTAAAGGAGATAAGTAAACCCTTGAAGCCATTTGGTATAACATATTTTTCCTATTCTAAATTGGTTGATAAAGATAAGTTTATGGTATTATGTCCCCATATGGCTAAGATACGGGAGAAATTTGGGTATTCCTTAGATCGAGAACACATTGTACAGCCCCAGTTAGGCCAAATTCAACAACACAAAGAAATAGCGCTCTGGCAGATTTTTGTTCCAGAGAATCCAATCGTTAAAGAATTCCGGGATTTTAATATTAATCACGGAATTAGTTTATTTCGAAAAAGGGAAGGGAATATTTATGAATCTTTCCATTTTGCGACAACAAATGATAATGAACAGATCCTAGATGTCTACTTTAATAACTTGTCTATTTTGAATATTTTTTCAGATTATTTTGTCAATAAAATGTCTGATATTATTGACCATCAGATTCCTGGGAAGCTTATCCAGATTGAAAGCCCCTGATAGTAGAAAAATTTCATGAAGACGCTCTCTCTATGAACCTGCCTTAATAAAAAGTTACCTTGAGTTAAAGTGATGGCAGCTATAGGCATAATGTTTTCGTCGTGCATGCCTTTCTGCTCAAAAACCTTCAAAAGTTGCCTTGACTAATTCTATGAAGCAATCTTCCTTTCCAAGTTCCAGGGCTTTGTATGAACCCTAAACTTTCTAAACATAAAAAAACCGCCGCCTTTTTTCAAGGTGGCGGTTTTTTATGGGCGACATGAACCTCTATTTTGCTAGAATAGCCAGCAATAAGAGCGCCACGATGTTGATGATCTTGATCATCGGGTTGATGGCAGGGCCAGCGGTATCCTTGTACGGATCGCCAACCGTGTCGCCGGTTACCGCAGCCATGTGGGCCTCTGATCCCTTGCCGCCGAGGTTGCCATCTTCAATGTATTTCTTCGCATTATCCCAGGCACCGCCACCGGACGTCATGGAAATGGCTAAGAAAAGCCCCGTAATGATGGTTCCGATGAGCATTGCGCCCAATGCAGAAAAGGCAGAACCCTGTCCGGCAATGGCGTTAATGGCAAAATAGAGAACCGCTGGTGCTAAAACCGGCAATAAAGAGGGAAGGATCATTTCCCGAATGGCAGCTTTGGTGAGCATGTCCACAGCGGCGCTGTAGTCAGGCTTTGCCTTACCTTGCATAATGCCTTTAATTTCAGCAAACTGACGGCGAACTTCCACCACAACGGCAGCGCCTGCACGACCCACAGCTTTCATGCCCATGGCTCCAAACAGGAAGGGGAGCAATCCCCCAATGAACAAGCCAACCAGAACGTATGGATCTTCAAGGCTGAAACTAATGTTCAAATTGCCAAAGTAGTGTTTTAGGTCTTCTGTATAGGCTGCAAACAAAACCAAAGACGCCAAACCGGCTGAACCAATGGCATAGCCTTTGGTGACAGCTTTCGTTGTGTTGCCGACCGCATCTAGCGCATCGGTGACTTTCCGGACATCTTTCGGCAATTTTGCCATTTCTGCAATGCCCCCTGCGTTATCGGTGACAGGGCCATAAGCATCAAGCGCGACAACCATTCCGGCCAAAGCCAACATGGTCGTAGCCGCAATGGCAATGCCGAACAATCCGGCATTCATGTGGGCGGCAATGATGCCAGCGCAAATAACCAACACGGGAAGGGCAGTTGCTTCCATGGAAACAGCTAACCCCTGGATGATATTTGTCGCATGGCCTGTGGTGGAGGCTTGAGCAACACTGCGCACCGGGCGGTAATCTGTGGATGTGTAATATTCCGTGATCCAGACAAGCAAGCCTGTAACGCCAAGTCCTGTAAGGGCGCAATAAAGCAAATTGATCGGGGTAAAGGTCATCCCTTGTGCCGAAAGTGGTTGCATGAGGCTATCGAAGGTCATGAGGGTAATGCCCAGGATAAGAACAGCGGATATCACAGAAGCTGCAATAAACCCTTTGTAAAGAGCACCCATAATATTTTCACCTTTCCCAAGGCAAACGAAAAACGTTCCCAAGATCGAAGCAATAATACAAACACCGCTAATAAGAAGAGGGTACATCATGAGGATTTTTTGGTCATTGCCTGTGAAGAAAATGGCGGCCAAAAGCATGGAAGCAACGATGGTAACAGCATATGTTTCAAACAAATCAGCGGCCATTCCTGCACAGTCGCCCACATTGTCGCCCACGTTATCGGCGATGACGGCAGGGTTGCGGGGGTCATCTTCCGGGATTCCGGCTTCGATTTTTCCAACCAAGTCAGCACCAACGTCCGCACCTTTGGTAAAGATGCCGCCGCCCAAACGGGCAAAGATGGAAATGAGGGATGCGCCAAAACTCAAAGCAACCAAGGCTTCGAGGAGAAGACGCTGATCAATGCTAATGGAGAGTAAATAATGATAATACAAGGAAACGCCGAGCAACCCTAAGCCCACGACCAACATGCCGGTGACAGCGCCGGATTTAAACGCGATTTTAAGGGCAGGGGCCAAACCTTTTCGGGCGGCTTCTGCCGTGCGAACGTTGGCGCGAACGGAAACATTCATACCAATATAACCGGCAAGTCCGGAGAGAACGGCGCCGATGCCAAAGCCTAACGCCACAAGAGGCGATAATAAGTATCCCAAGATGAGGGCGATCACAACACCGACCATAGCAATCGTGCTATATTGGCGGTTGAGGTAGGCCTTCGCGCCTTCTTGAATGGCGCCTGAAATCTCTTGCATCTCTTTTGTGCCGGGGCTTGCGGCAAAAACACTGCGGCCAGCAACAAGCGCATACAGCAAAGCCAATGCGGCACAGCTAAAAATAAGGGGAAAAGCGTTTTCCATGATCATAAAATTATCCTTCTATTCAGGTCGTTATCTAAAAAGGGGTATACCCCCATTATGCACGGAGAATGCCAGATAAATTTTAATCATGCAACAGCCTCGATGGGATTACTTAAAAATCTTTTAATTATCTGTGCTGCTGCAGATTTATTTTCTACATTTTTTATTGTATTCTTCGATGGCTTCTTCTGGTGTTAGTTGTAGTTGGCTCCATGATACTATTTCATCTAAACAGTGTAATTTATCCCTAAAATTATTAAAAAAAGATTCTGGTAGGGGCTTACTTTCCTCTGCTGGAAATTCATTTGCCATACATTGTTTATGCTCATTTTTAAACATCTCAACGTTTCCCGTGTAAGCCAATGCAGTATGTTTTTCTAGAGTTTTTCCAATACATTGCATTTGAGAGGGAGTGAACGCATCGATGGGTGGCGCTTCTTCTTTCAAATTCTTTTTTTTCATAATTTTATTTTTTACGGATTTAATTTTCCCTTTTGCTGATTTTAAAGTGAATTCTCTCTTTTTCTGGGCTTCATTCTGTACTGATGTTGTGTTTTCGTCTGCTCTAACCGGTAGCATAAAAATTGTGGTGAGGATTATTGTGCCCATCAATTTCTGGCTGTGTTTTGTCATGATCTATCGCCGTTCTAAAAATAATAGAGAGTGTTAATAAAAGATACATAACGTGATATAATCATTTAAGCAACAATAGGAGGCTTAGATGAAGTGTAAAAAGTGCAATAAAAACAATGTTGTCAAAGCAGGATTTGTGAGAGGGTGCCAGCGATTCAAGTGTAAGGACTG
>CAMCRD010000063.1 GCA_945877185.1 Candidatus Finniella inopinata
GATTGTCCTCTCTATTCAGTCTTCAAGCAAGGCCTGATTCGCTTTCAGTTTCTACTTGCTCAGTCGGCTGTTGGAGTTCTAGAAACCCTTTTAAACCTCTTGGAATTGGCTAAAAATGGAACCTTTTAAAAAAGTGACGGGTAGTGAGCGTCATTTTTTAAAAACTAAGATCTAAAGAAGTAAAATTTATAAAATTATTTATTTGAAATATTGGGACTTCTATCGTACTCATACTCTCTTAAAGAAGAGATAAAATTTTGAATAAGGGGGCATTCCTCACCCCTTACCACGATCCCCCCAAAAGTCACGCATCTTGGCAAAGAAGCCCGCAGATTGAGGACTTGTAGATTCTTGTTTGCTATCCGATTCAAAGTCTTTGAGAAGTTCTTGCTGACGTTTCGTCAGGTTCATGGGCGTTTCGACAAGGGCTTCCACATACATATCCCCCCTAGCGCCTGACCTGCGGAAAACATTCATCCCTTTACCCCGCAGGCGGAACTGGTGCCCGCCTTGGGTGCCAGCTGGAATTTTCAACTTCGTGCGTGTGCCATCAATGGTTGGAACTTCGATTTCGCCCCCCAAAGCCGCTGTTGTCATGACAATCGGGATCCGGCAGTGAATATCTGCCCCGTTTCGTTGAAAGAACCGGTGCGGACGTATGCTGACAAAAACATAGAGATCCCCGGGCTCTCCCCCCCGAACGCCTGCTTCACCTGCTGCAGCAGCCCGAATTCGGGTGCCATCTTCTACACCGGCTGGAATTTGGACATTCAACGATTTCTCCCGCCGAACGCGGCCCGTTCCTTGACAACTCTTACATGGTTTTTCAATGGTTTGGCCAATTCCTTGACAGGAATGGCAGGGTCGCTCAATGGTAAAAAATCCTTGCTGAGTGCGAATTTTTCCTCGCCCTTGACACGTTGTACAGGTTTTTGGGAGCGCTCCACCTTCCCCTCCTGATCCCTTACAGGAATCACAAGGAACAGGTGTCATATATTTGATCGGGAGTTCCTTCCCATGGAAAGCTTCTTCTAAGGTAATTTCCGCATTGTAACGAATATCAGATCCGCGTAAATTGGCTTGCGCTGATTGACGCCCCCCACCCATGCCAGCAAACATTTCATCAATGATGTCAGAAAAGTCAAAACCAAAGCCGCCGCCCCCGGGATGGGCGCCAGGGTGCCCCCCGCCATTTTCAAAGGCTTGATGACCAAAGCGATCATAGGCTGCACGCTTCTGATCATCACTCAAAACTTCATAAGCTTCTGAAATTTCTTTAAATTTAGTTTCAGCTGCTTTATCGTTTGGATTGCGGTCAGGATGATATTGCATCGCGAGCTTGCGATAGGCTTTCTTCATTTCATCCGCTGTCGCAGACCGACTGACCCCCAACAATTCATAATAATCTTGTTTTGCTTTTGCCATTAACCGTCTTACTTATCTAAATTATTCAGTTACTTTTAATAGTACCCTCGCACATAAAAAATCCCCATAAGGAGGGAAGTAAAATACAAAAACCTTACCACACTCAAAACAGGCCGTCATCCCTTCATCTAGTTAGATTGCTTTTTGGGAGATTCAACATCTTCAAATTCAGCATCAACAACCGTACCTTCTGGCTCTGCTGAAGCTTCAGGCGTTGCGTCAGGTCCTTCGGCAGCTTCTTTATTCTGCATGTCTTTATAGATGGCTTCACCCAACTTCATGGCCGATGTTGATAAGCTTTGCGCCTTGGCTTGAATATCAGCCACATCCTCGCCCTCCAATGCCGTTTTTAGGGCAGCAAGGTCAGCCTCAATAGCCGCCTTTTCTTCGGCTTGAACTTTATCCCCGTGTTCTGTCAAAGACTTTTCCGTTGAATGGGCAAGAGCTTCCGCATGGTTTTTCGCTTCCACCATTTCACGCCGTTGTTTGTCAGCCTCTGCATTTGCTTCGGCTTCTTGAATCATCTTTTCAATATCAGCTTCTGATAATCCACCGGAGGCTTGAATCCGGATTTGCTGTTCTTTGCTTGTGGCCTTATCCTTAGCAGAAACTTGAACGATTCCGTTGGCGTCAATGTCAAATGTCACTTCAATTTGAGGCATGCCTCGGGGCGCCGGGGGAATATCTGCCAATTCAAACTGACCCAACATCTTATTATCCGCAGCCATTTCCCGTTCCCCTTGAAAAACCCGGATCGTCACGGCCGTTTGGTTATCGTCAGCTGTGGAGAAAGTCTGGCTTTTACGGGTTGGAATGGTCGTGTTGCGTTCAATCAATCGCGTAAACACGCCCCCTAAAGTTTCAATCCCGAGAGATAATGGCGTCACATCCAGTAATAAAACATCCTTCACGTCGCCTTGCAAAACAGCCCCTTGAATGGCAGCGCCAATCGCAACAACTTCATCCGGGTTAACCCCCCGATGCGGCTCACGACCAAAGATGGACTTCACGGTCTCCATAACCTTTGGCATGCGGCTCATGCCACCAACCAAGATCACTTCTTCGATTTGGTCCGGTGATAAACCTGCATCTTTCAGGGCAGCTTTACAAGGAGCAATTGTCCGCTCAATCAAGTCAGCAACCAAAGATTCCAACTTTGCACGTGTCAGTTTCACAACTAAATGCTTTGGACCAGCTGCATCGGCAGAGATATAGGCTAAATTGATTTCTGTCTGCATAGAGGAAGAGAGCTCAATCTTTGCTTTTTCAGCTGCTTCTTTCAAGCGTTGCAAAGCCAACTTATCCTGCCGCAAATCAATACCCTGTTCCTTTTTAAACTCATCCGCAACGTAGTCCATAATACGGGCATCAAAGTCTTCGCCCCCTAAGAAAGTATCACCGTTTGTGGCTTTTACCTCAAACACACCATCCCCAATCTCAAGAATGGAAACGTCAAAGGTACCGCCTCCTAAGTCATATACGGCAACAAGTCCACTGCCCTTTTTCTCAAGGCCATAAGCAAGGGCCGCCGCCGTTGGTTCGTTGATAATACGCAAGACTTCCAAACCGGCAATCCGACCCGCATCCTTGGTTGCTTGCCGTTGAGAGTCATTGAAATAAGCCGGAACAGTAATCACGGCTTGTGTTACGGGTTCTCCCAAATGGGCTTCCGCTGTCTCTTTCATCTTTTGAAGGATAAAGGCGCTAATCTGGCTGGGGCTGAATTTCTCCCCCCGGCATTCAACCCACGCATCCCCATTATCACCCTTAATAATTTTATAGGGCACAAGATCCATATCCTTTTTTGTCACCGGATCATCAAAGCGTCGACCGATGAGGCGCTTAATCGCAAACAGTGTATTCTCTGGGTTCGTTACCGCCTGACGTTTAGCCGGTTGCCCGACCAGGCGCTCCCCATTTTCCCCGAAAGAAACGATAGATGGCGTCGTGCGCGTACCTTCCGCGTTTTCAATCACGCGTGCATTTTTACCTTCCATGACGGACACACAAGAGTTGGTGGTTCCAAGGTCAATCCCAATTACTTTTGCCATTTGATCTACTCCTTAAAAATATGATCTACAAAATTAGCAGCATTCTGATTTGTCTGCTAATAATATAGAGCAAGCGTTAAAAAAAATCAAGATTTTGCATCGGCAGCTTTAGGTCGCCTGCAAAATCGTAAATTCTACGTTCAAACTCAAAAAAATGACGAATACCTCACCCTTTTAAGGCCCACTAAACGTGAAGAAGCCTACTTAACACCGTTCTTAGAAACCCCAACCATGGCAGGGCGTAACAGGCGATCATGCATAACGTACCCCACTTGCAACACTTGGACCACTGTACCTGCAGATACGCTTTCATCGTCAACTTCAAACATAGCTTGATGCAAATTTGCATCAAATTTTTCCCCCATAGGGTCAATTTTCTGGATCCCATGGCGCTCAAAAGCAGATAATAAGGCGCTTTCTGTTAATTCAATACCTTGAATAAGCGCTTTAACAGCGTCCGGCAAATCCTCAAGCGCAGGACAATTTTCAAGCGCCCGACGCAAATTGTCCGCAATAGAAAGCATATCCCGCCCAAAATTTGCACCCGCATATTTAAGGGCTTCTTCTCGGTCTCGCGTAGCACGGCGACGTAAGTTTTCTGTTTCTGCCATGGCCCGCAACCATTGATCTTTTAACGTTGCTACTTCTCCTTCCAACGCAGACAGTTCTTTGGTTTCTGTTTCTGCTTGCTTCTCAAGTCCTTCGGCAATATTTTCTAAATTTTTGCCAGAGGGAGCCTCAAGAGGGGGGGGTATAATATTATCTTCTTTCATTAGTGAACTCCTTAAATTGTGCATGATGTATTATATGTAATATGTACCTAGAACGAAATAAGATAAATTTCAAGCCCCTGTGACGCCAGGTTTTCTAACGTTTTTGTAAAAGTTTGTCTTAAAGGACACACCTGTAAAAAATAAATTAAAAATTAAATTTTAGATACTTGCCTGTCATTTTGTCGCACCCTATAGTATAGCAATATTAGTCGAAAACCTGGGTCAATATTATGGTCCAAATGATCTGCCGACGAGGAGTATGTATGTCTTTAGAGATGCCTGAAAACTACCGACCTTCTGATGAAGAGCCATTTATGAACTCACAACAAATTGAGTATTTTCGCCGATGTCTGTTAAATTGGCGAGATCAATTACTTCAAGAATCAAATGAAACTATTACACACCTTCAAGAAGAGCCTCAAGTCGAAGCTGACCTTGTCGATTGTGCCGCCAATGAAACAGACAGAACAATTGAACTACGCGCAAGAGATCGGGAACGAAAGCTCATTAATAAAATTGAAGGCGCCCTTCGAAGAATCGAAGACGGTTCCTACGGATATTGCGATGAAACAGGGGAACCCATAGGCCTAAAACGCCTTGAAGCACGTCCCATTGCCACGTTAAGCCTGGAAGCGCAAGAACGACATGAACGCCGCGAACGCTTACAACGAAACGATTAATCCATCTATGTTATAAATTGTGTCATTAATAACACGCATTTTCTATTATATTCCCTCTGTAAAGGGGGAAATTTGATTTTTATCGAGAAAGAGGAATTTCTTTTATATTTGGTAATTCCTTAATTTCTGCACTACAGAGCCTACCTTGCCTAAGAATAAAAACCATAACGAACGATTATTTAAAATTTTAGAAGATTTATTTTAAAAATGTGTTTAAGATTTTAAGTGGAGTCAGCATCAATCATATCAAGGAGGATACTGTGTATAGTTCTTTTTCAAAATATTTTGCAGAAATGTTTGGTACTTTAACGTTAGTTTTGGTCGGAGCCGGCAGCGCTGTTCTGGCAGGCAATGAAATTGGTCCCTTGGGCACCGCTCTTGCTTTTGGATTAACCCTTATGGCCTTGACCTATGCCCTTGGGCCTGTCTCAGGCTGCCACGTGAACCCGGCTGTTACGGTTGGTTTGGCATTGCGTAAACGTTTTGATACAAAATTAGTTATCCCGTATGTGTTTTTTCAACTGGTTGGTGGCATTATTGGGGGCTACCTTCTTTACATCATCGCTTCTGGCCATACTGGGTTTATTGCCGAGGGGTTCGCGGCAAACGGTTGGGGAGATCATTCTCCAAATCACTATAGCCTTCTCGCTTGTGCACTCATCGAAGCAACGATTACAGCCTTACTCGTTTTTGTGACTTTGAGTACCATAAGTTCTGGCTTTGCAAAAGGGTTTGGTGGTCTTGCCATTGGGGTTACATTTGTCATTATTTATTTGATCTCCATTCCTGTAACAAATGGTTCAGCAAATTTTGCCCGCAGTCTTGGCGTTGCTGCATTTGCGGATGCATGGGCCGTGCAACAACTCGGGCTCTTTGCTCTGACAAGCATCCTCGGAGCTATTCTCGGAGCTTTTATGCATTACCTTATCTATTCTAACGAAAAATAGTCATGCTCTGATCAAGATAACGATCACACACAAAAAGAGGTACCAAAAGTACCTCTTTTTTTGAGAATCTGTCTTAATGAATTATGAGAATTACGTATTTCTTACCCTTATTTTGTCATTGCGAGGAACAACTCGCCACGGCAAATTATCCAGAAGCCCTTATTTTATGGCTATTCGGGCACAGTTTCGCTTCTATTGTAATGGCAAGAGTTACTCCAAAAAAACAACATACCCTTATATTTCTTTATTTTCCCTGTGAACTATTATGCATGGTTGTTGTTAAGCTTTTCAAAGCGCCCCCCTTGATATCAGACTTATGGGGTTGATGGAATCCTGAGTGGGTGCCTCCCACCTCAATACGTCGGGCGCTGCCCTTACCATTTTTCATGCCGCCCCCAAATGCTTGAATATGCTGATTCATTAGGGTTTTGATTTTGCGGTATTTTGTTTGTTTTGTCCCTTGAAGAGCCTCAACACGGGCTGACAAACGCTCGAACTTTCTTTGAAAGCGCTCTTTTTCTTCTTGCTGCTCTTTCTCTTCCCGAGTCAACAAAATAACAGGGAGTTGCGGCGACCCTTCAACTTCCTGGCTCAAGGGTGGGACAGCCCATTGCTTCCAGGGTTCTTCAGAGTATTCTTCCTCTTCACTATCCTCACCAATAGGCAAAGTAGGCGTTAAAGAAGCAGGGGATATCTGATGATCTACAAGTGCTGCTTGTTGGCTAATGGATCCATCTCTCTCACCTTCACCCTTCGTTTCTTGTGTATCGATTCCCTCTTTTTCATCACCCTCTTCGTCCAAACTCTGAAGCATATGGGAAACTGATTTGCTCCAGACTTCCAAAAAACCTTTAAAGTTTTGTGTATCATCTGCCCATAATTCATTAAATAACTGACTTGCTTCTAGCTTCCCTTCCAGCGACTTTTCTCGAAACTTCATGTCCATCAAGTTTAGTTTTGCTATTTGACACCCTTGGGCTATGGCCTTCCTGAAAAGGTATTCAGCTTTTACATGATCGGGGGTTAAGCCGTAAAAATCAGCAAGGTAAGCTGCCCCCAAATGATTTAGAGCGTCTTCGTCCTCAGCATCGGCAGCAATTTCAAGCAGTCGCACAAGTTCCTCATTTGGAAGAGGTTCAATTCTATTTTGACGAGACAAGCTGTAAATATTAAAAGCAGCGAGTCCCTTGTGAAGGGTATTAGCTTCTTCTCCTATCTGATTCTGGTAGTAGTGAAGGGCCTTTTGAACAAGCTCACGGGATTTGGCCAGGTTGCTTTCCTGAATTTCCTTTGCTAATAAATCATAACAAGCACCGATCGAATTCAATATAACATCGTACCCAGCCTTCTCAAGCAATAAGAAATGATCCAGTGCCTCCTGGTATCGGCCACTATCTTTCAAATCTTGGGCATAAGCAAATTTTATGTTTAAATTCTCGGTGTCAGACTTATAAGCTTTTTCTGAAAGGTCAATTCTTTGAAGATCCTCTTGGTCATCAAATAACCATTTTGCCTTTCCATAAAGATTATGGAGATAATGGTACCCCTCAGCAATTTTATCTTTTCTCCTTTTTTCTTGTTCAATTGCTTTTTCAAGGTAAACTTTATAAACTTTTAAATCTTGAGGCTCATAACTTATCCTGTCTTTAACCGCCAGATAAACAAGCTTACAGGCAGCGTCCAAGTGCCCCCTAGAAGCAAGCTTGAAGAATATCCCAGCAACTTCCGATAAATCACCTTCTTCTGGTGTTAGCTCAGATAAGACGCTGGCATAATTATAAGCAGCATCATCACTAAAATTTTGAACACAAGATAATAAAGGCAATGCTTTTTCATATTGACCAATCAAACTGAGCATTCTCCCATAATCATAAGTGATCTTTTGGTTGTCGGGGGCAGCTTCATAAGCTCTCCCGCGCCACCTAGATGCTGCTTGATAATCGACAGGGGTTCCTTTACCGAGTTCATGGAGAAGAGCAAAGTTAGAAAATTCAATGGCTGTAGCATTAGGATGATCGGTTGCGCGTTGGATATAAGCATAAGCCTTTTGATAGTTAACAGGCGTACCCTTGCCTTGCTCCATCATGTGACCACATACGCTCAAAGCTTCACAGTTATCGTGTTCGGCAGATTGCATCATCCAATACAGAATCTGGGACTCATTCTGACAATAGGATCGCACCCACAGAAACTGGGCTTTAGGATGGCCAAATTGTGCAGCTGTATAAAGGAAATTGGGAAAAGTCTGGAGGGGAGAATCTGTAAAAAAACCGCTTAAGCTTGCACAAATTTGTCCTTCATCTTGATGGAGAACAGGCATGAGACCAAACGCGCCATTTATTGTCGAGAGAGCAACTTTACCTATCGCCAACTTCTTGATCTCTTCAGGTGTACAAACCCGTTTGAGTCCAAGGACAGCCCTCAAATCGCTTCTTTCCAAAGCATTTATAAAATAGGTCTTTGCCTCTTTTATAAAATAAGTCTTTGCCTCTTTCTTATTCTCTGAAAGGTTGTCTGTCTTCGACTCATAGAGGGTACCAATTAAATAAAGTAGGGAACCATTTGGATTGCTCTGAGCCTTTTTAAGGCAGTCTATTAGTACGTTCCTTTGGTTTAAAACCTTGTTTCCTGTGTTATTGCTTCTTTTGTTTTTTACGCTCAGAAATTGTTGGGCTGCTGTAAAGTACATATGAGCTTTTTCTTGTTCACCAATTTCCCCATTGAAGGGAACAGGCTGAAAGGGATCCAAAAATCCCTTCTTCACTAAATCAAGACAAAAAGGTTCAGCAACGGGGACAGGTTTTCCAGCATACCGCTTGAAAATTTGGGCTGCTTTCTCATATTCTCCTTGCTCATAATACCCCATGGCAGCAAATATAAATTCTGTTGGTTTCTCGCAGTCTTCCATACTCATCGTTTGTAAAGAGATAACAATCAACAGAAAAACAACTTTAAGTTTTAGGCTTAATTTTATATAAAAATATTTCATGGAAATCTTCTGTTCATTTTCATTTGGGGTTTAATGCAAAATAAACGATAATTGAAGTTCCAATTAAATACAATAAAAAAATTATAAAAATTGCTTTTGCAATAAAATATATTGGTTGATTGTCTAATGTGCACCACGTCATAAGTATCTGTCGCTTCCTAAAAATAAGAATTTCCAAAAGGAGTCAGTGAACAAACATCTCATTTTTTATTTTAATATATTTCACTCTTAATTCTGCGACAAAATCATCTATAGAACAAAATACATCCCACGATATCTTTCTTCATGATTTGGCTCCTTTTTGGTGATTTTCTCTAAACTTTGTAGCCAGCTCACCCAACAAAATTAATTATGACACATATACCAAATAGCTTCAAAAAATACCCTGGCTTTTTCTTCTTTTTGCGTGTGTATCCCTCGTTCTTGGCTTAAATTTTCATAAATGGCTACCCAGTCTTTATCTCTTAAGTAATGCTTTATTCGGCACTTCCTCTTTTTTAAGCCATAGAGAAACTACCACTTTTTTCTAAATTTTGTTCACAGAGCCTAATATCATTAGATTTTAGTTTGCAGAATGCTTTTCTTCGCATAAGGCGTAGCTGGGATACGATGCGGCAATGTACTTTTAAATATTTCAACACAATATAATGCTGAAGAGAGACTTTGGACACATGAATTGCCGTTCACCCCCGACTTTTCAGGTCGTATGGGATGCTCGCAATTGTATTTTATTGTTTTAAAACGTTTTTGATTGGGATAGTCAATTCATTAAGATCAATTCTAAGACTAAATAGTCCCCCGTTAAAAACGCATTTTTTCTGAAGAGATAAAAATGAAGTTCTCTAATTTTTTGGTTTGAGAAGTTAGTGGGGTGAGAAGCTCTCCTTTTAGGCAGATAGGAGATGCCTTTGGTCGTCGAGATAACTGAGAAGCTGCCTTAGGTTAAAGCCAACGGCTGAGAAGAGGGCGTTCAGTTGGTCACCTTTCTTGCCTTTTAGCCAATGATGTCCCAAGTGCCCGTCATTTTTGGCATGACCAATAATGGGTTCGATAACAGACCGCCTTTTGATGTCTTGTTTTATCTTTTGGGTGACGCCCCGCTTTTGGCCAGACATATAAACCCGTGTACGCTCGCATTTATGCCCTTTATACCCCTTATCCACATAACTTTGACCAGGAACGCAGCCAATAACCTTTTCAAGCTGATCCAACGCTTTTTCAAGGGTGTGCCCATCATAGGAACGACCATGCAGAGCTTGGGCGCCAAGGATAAAGTGCTTGCCTCCTTTTGACGTATGCAATTGGGTTGCAAGTGAGACTTTGCACCCAAACTCATAAGGCTTGCAGGCTTTTCCTTTGCTGATGCACTCAACTTCAGGCGCATGCCACGCGTAAAGATAGTCAGGGTCTCCCCGCTTCTGCTTGGCAATATGGTTGGCTTTTTCCAGCGTGCTCTTCAATTTTTGAGGAATATCATCGAACTTGGCTTGAGCTTTTCGTTCTATATCCCGTGTAAGCCTCTTCAAGCGCGTACGCATAAACTTGATCTTCTTCTTCGCTCTTTTCATCTGTCGGGCATGCAAATAGCGCCCCACTGCAATGGAAGCTTGCTTGGCCACCCTTCTATAGCTTTGTCGTACCTTTATTCCACAAGCTTTGGCAACTTCTGCCAATCTCAAAACGGCTTTTAGCATCAATCCATGCTCGGTTGGATGGGCAATTGCTTTCTCTTGGACGGTGGTGTCAATGGCGACTTTCCTTAAATCCTTCACGCTTAACGCCCCTGCTTGGTAAGCTGCTGATAGGATTTCTTGCAGTAGTTTTTCCAAAGCTTCAGGGGTGATTCGATCCCGAAAGTGGCTCATAGATGACCGTTCAATGGGCAAACCATGATGGAAGAAAGGCTCCCCACAAAACTATTGGAAATAAGGATTTTCTTCCCATCGGGCACACACGCCTTCATCTGATAAGACGTAAATAGAGGGTGTCTTCAAATTTGACATTTATCTTTAATTTTTGTATAATTATGCCGATTTAGGCGACAAAAAAAGGAGGATAACGATGCAAGTAAGACAGCCTTATCTCGATGATTTATCAGACCAAGAGTGGGATTTGATATCTGCTCT
>CAMCRD010000064.1 GCA_945877185.1 Candidatus Finniella inopinata
ATTGTCCTCTCTATTCAGTCTTCAAGCAAGGCCTGATTCGCTTTCAGTTTCTACTTGCTCAGTCGGCTGTTGGAGTTCTAGAAACCCTTTTAAACCTCTTGGAATTGGCTAAAAATGGAACCTTTTAAAAAAGTGACGGGTAGTGAGAACAAATCGTTAATTTCCCTAAAAAATAGAGAGAATTTATAAAACGTTATGAGAATAGTAATATTTTGAGACGTAAACTTATTCATATGCAGATATAAATAGGGTTGCTTTTATGCAAAAAATTAAAGAATTCATGCGTCTTTTAAAAAAAACAAATGTCCAGTATGTTGACTTTCGATTCACGGATTTCAAAGGCGCTTGGCACCATATGTCCATACCCGTCTCTGCCGTAACTGAGGCTATTTTAAAAGAAGGCATCTTTTTTGATGGATCTTCAATTGCTGGATGGCGTGCCATTCATGAATCAGATATGATTTTAATTCCAGACTTGTCTCATACCGTGATGGATCATTTTGCAGCACAAATAACAATGGTCGTTATTTGTGATGTGTACGATCCTCTCACCCGCCTACCCTACGAGCGAGACCCGCGTTCTCTTGCAAAACGCGCTGAAAGTTCCCTTTTAGCATCCGGCATTGGGGATCAAGCTTATTTTGGGGCAGAGCCAGAATTTTTTATTTTTGATAATGTTCGCTTTGATACAGGAACAGCAGGTTCATTCTATGAGATTGACTCAGATGAGTTTCCACAAAGTAGCGCCAAACCTTTAGACCAAGGAAACCATGGCCATCGCTCATTGGCGAAAAATGCTTATTTCCCGGTACCTCCCCGGGATTCTTTAAGTGACTTACGGGCGGAGATGGCCTCTACCATGGCTGATTTTGGCTTGATTATGGAAAAACATCATCATGAGGTAGCCCCTTCTCAACATGAAATTGGCGTCAAATATGCAAGCCTTCTCGAAGCGGCTGATCATTTACAAATTTATAAATATGTGGTTCACAATGTGGCGCGTTCTTATGGGAAAACAGCCACTTTTATGCCAAAACCTGTCTTGGGAGATAATGGGTCTGGCATGCATGTCCATCAATCCCTTTGGAAGGGGAAAAAATCTTTATTTTCCGGAAAAGAATATGCGGGACTCTCTGAAACGGCCCTTTTTTATATTGGTGGCATTTTAAAGCATGCCAAAACCTTAAATGCTTTCACCAATCCTACCACCAATAGCTACAAGCGCCTTATTCCCGGCTTTGAAGCCCCTGTTCTGCTAGCTTATTCAGAACGTAACCGCTCTGCGGCCTGTCGGATTCCTTTATCTTATGGGGCGAACTCAAAACGGGTTGAAGTTCGCTTTCCCGACCCTACTGCCAATAGTTATTTGGCCTTTTCTGCCATGCTGATGGCGGGCCTGGATGGCATTAAAAATCGACTTCACCCAGGAGAGGCTGTCGAGCACAATCTATATGAAGAAAAAGATATTGCCAAATCCCTTCCCACCGTTTGTTCCTCTTTAAGGGAAGCATTGCAAAAGCTTGAAAGGAATCCCTCTTTTTTGATGACAGATGGTGTTTTCTCAGAAGATCTTTTAAAGGCCTATTGTGCCTTAAAATGGGAAGAGGTTTATGCGTTAGAACACACTCCTCATCCCGTTGAATTCAAACTTTATTATAGCTTTTAGAAAACTCAATAAAGCCGACTCACGACGAAGATAGCTTGGATAAAAGCGCACAGATTTGTTTGGCGCCCTTCATTCTTATGGCTATCGAATCCCAGGCACGCATAAAAACCAGTTTATGGTCAGGACGAAGTTTTGCCGTACCCTTTTGCGATTGGATAAAGTCGAGCAATCCTTGGATATTGGGGAATTGGTTATTCCGAAAAGTAATAACCGCTCCCTTCGGACCAACATCCAATTTTTCAACCCCAGCTTGGCGACAAAGGCCTTTAATTTCAATCAGTTCAAAAAGATTAGACACCTCACCCGGCAGCGGACCAAAACGATCAATCATTTCTGCTGCAAAAACATCTATTTGGTTCCGATTTTCGAGGGCAGAAATACGACGGTAAAGCCCAAGGCGCAAGCTTAAATCAGCGACATAAGTTTCGGGTATCAAGACGGAAGCCCCTAAATTAATCTGGGGGACCCATTCAAAGTCAGGAGGGGCCCCCAGCTCTTGCTCCGCCCGAACCATCAAAATCGCCTCTTGAAGCAAGTGTTGATAGAGCTCGACCCCTACCTCACGCATATGTCCGGATTGCTCCTCCCCCACGATATTCCCTGTGCCACGAATGTCCATATCATAGCTGGCCAGGCTAAACCCTGCCCCCAAGTTATCCAGGGTTTGCATCACCTCTAAGCGCTTAGACCCATTGGCAGATAAAATATGGCCTTCGGGTAAAGTCAGATAGGCATATCCTTGAACTTTCCCGCGCCCAACCCGTCCCCGCAGTTGATATAGCTGTGCCAAGCCAAACAAATCGGCTCGATGGATAATCAAGGTATTTGCCGTTGCAATATCGATGCCGGATTCCACAATATTGGTCGACAAAAGCAAATCATAGTCCCGATCATAAAAAGCATTCATAACTTCTTCCAACTGGGTTGGATTCATTTGCCCATGGGCTGTTATCATGCGAATTTCAGGGGTCAGCTCTCTTAACTGGTCTTCAATTTTTGCTAAATCATCCAGGCGGGGGCTAACACAAAAGATTTGCCCACCCCGATAATATTCGCGTAATATTGCCTCTCGAATAACCACACTGTCGTAGGGCATCACAAATGTCCGGATTGCCAATCGATCAACCGGCGGTGTTGTGATCAGGCTCATCTCCCGCACGCCGCTTAAAGCCAATTGAAGCGTTCGAGGAATCGGTGTTGCCGTTAACGTCAAAACATGAACATCCGTACAGAGCTTTTTCAGCTTCTCTTTTTGTTTCACCCCAAAATGGTGCTCTTCATCAATGATCAACAACCCTAGATCTGTAAATTTTGTTTTATCTGATAGCAAGGCGTGAGTCGCAATAATGATCGGAACTTTTCCATTAGCAACATCTTGACGAATTTTCTCGGCTTGAGCAGACTTTACCAACCGGGAGATTTGTTCAACGCGATAGGGAAAACCCTGAAAACGATCGCGAAATGTTCGATAATGCTGACGGCAAAGCAACGTCGTCGGCACAATGATGGCAACCTGCTTTCCTTGGGAAACCGCAACAAAAGCAGCCCGTAAAGCTACCTCTGTCTTTCCAAAACCGACGTCTCCACAAACCAAGCGATCCATGGGCTTACCGGACGCCATATCTGACAATACTTCCTCAATGGCCCGTTGTTGGTCTTCCGTTTCTAGATAGGGGAATCGAGAACAAAATTCTTCATATTGTGTTGGGTTTTTTTCAAGAACTTGCCCCTCATGGAGAGCTCGCTCCGCAGCAAGTTTGATGAGATAGTCCGCAACTTCTCGAATGCGTTTCTTCACTTTGGCTTTACGCATTTGCCAAGCACTCGAGCCTAAGCGATCCAATTGCGCAATAGCCCCATCTCCGCCGTAACGGGTAATCATTTCAATATTCTCAACAGGTAAGAAAAGCTTGTCTCCCCCAGCATATATCAAACACAAACAATCATGAGAGGCCCCGCTTACAGAAATGGTCATCAATCCTTCGTATTGACCAATTCCATGGTCCCGATGAACCACCAAATCACTGGGAGCTAACTGAGCAGCTTCGAGGAAAAACTGATCGGCCTTTCGCCGTTTAGAGATTGCTCTTGCAACTCGATCTCCTAAAAGATCTTGCTCACTGATAACCAAAAGATTGGGAAGCTCAAACCCCCGCTCTAAGGGATAGATCCCTGCATAAATTCCTGTCAAAGGATCGGAAGGCCATGCGTCAATAGCACAGACACCTTCAATTTCATGTTCCTGTAAAATCGTGAAGAGACGGTCACGCGCCCCTTGGCTAAAGCAAGCCAGAATAACCGGCTTCTTCTGTCGGGTTGCATCCCCCAAACGTGCCGATAAAATCTCAAAGGCTTTGATTCTTGCTGTGCTTTGAGCCGCTCCAAAATCTGTTAGGATTTTGCCTTGAAAATCTTGAACCCCGGAGCCTGCATGCGCGTCATCTAGTTGAAAAGGCGTTATCTTTGACCAAGAAACAGTTTGTCGGAATTCTTCCCAATCCGTTGCAGTCCAATATAAAAGTTCCGGGGGTAACGGACGATAGGCCAAGCCCTGATCCCCTGGGATCGGGGTTATACGCGCCTGATAATAGTCTGTTATGGTCGTAAGACGCTCGGATACGGCGCCCTCGCATCCCTCTTCGATGAAAACTTGGGCCCCACCCAGATAATCTAACAACGTTTCACAGGTGGGAAAAAACAAGGGAAGCCAATGCTCCATTCCCCCATACTTTCGTCCCGCCGAAATAGATTCATATAAGGAATCATTGGCGGCACCAAACAATTCCCGATATCGGGTTCGGAAATGGCTAATCCTCTCAGGCGTCAGCGTCAGCTCGCTTACAGGCTTTAAGACAACCTTATCTAGGGGATTTAAGGTCGTCTGTGCCAGAGCGTCAAAAGCCCTTAAGGTATCAATGTCATCTCCAAAAAAATCAATGCGAATTGGATCTGGAACCCCTGGAGGAAAGAAATCGATGATCCCTCCCCTCACCGCATATTCCCCACTTTCTCGAACTGTATCAACACGCAGATATCCCATCTCACCGAGAAAACTCAGCAGACGCTCACGGCTTAATGACTGTCCCGGCTGAAGCCTTAAAGACTGGTTCTCTAAAGCCTTTTTCGGGGGCAAGCGCTGTAAAAGGGCTGCAACAGAGGTCACAATGCAAAATGACGGTAAAGAATCTCCCAAAAGCATCGTCAGCACATCGATACGTTGGGTCATAATATCAAGCCCCGAAGACACACGGTCGTAAGGCAAACAATCCCAGGCGGGAAAATAAAGAGGGTTCGTTTGAGGGGCAACGAGGGATAGCTGCTCTACCAGCCTTTGAGCTTTGGCTTCTGTTGCACAAATATAGAGAGTTTTTTGATCCCTCAAATGCGTTCCAAAAACAAACGCCTCCGCCCCATCAGGGATGCTTGCATAAATTTGGTTTAGCGACATTGATGAAAATCCCGAATGCGACGGACCATCGGTTCACTCTCTGGAAGGGGACGTTGGCCCGTAATCCAAGCAAAGAGATCCGCATCATCGTGGCTTAGCATATCTTGATAGGCTTTCAGGTCCGTTTTGGATAAGGTTGGCAAAATAGCATCCGCAAAGGAGCCTAGCAAAAGATCATTCTCCCGCGTTCCTCGGTGCCAACTTTGATAGATGAGTTTTTTCCTTAAGTCCATAGGCTTGTTATAGACTTTTGCTCGTCCAATGGCAAGAATTGAGGGGAAATAACAAAAGGCCCTTGAGGATTTCTCTCTCAAGGGCCCTTGTTTTCGTCGTCGGAAGCATTCTTACTTTTTGAATGCTTCCTGGAACTTAGCTGCTTTTTTGTAGAAAACCCGAATCTTTGAAAATCTGCCTTTTGAAGACTTCCTGGAACTGAGTTGTTTTTTCCAGAAGACCCAGATCTTCATTCGTCAAAATATCTTTAATCTGTCCATAAAAGGCTGCCTTTCCAGAAGATGGAAGAGTACCTTGCGGTGAATAGAGTTCCTGAAGCTCTTCCACAGCTGGTAAAAACCCTTTTTCTGCTGATTTTTCCAACGCCAAGGGATACCCTTCCTGAAACGATTTAAACTTCCTATTATTATTAAACATAGTGTTAAGTGACTCATTCAGCCTTTTAACTAGAGAGGCTCTTTTTTCAGATGAGAAGTCCATATTTTGAGAAGCTTTTTGCAGTAACAGAATTGATTGCCCCCCAAATATAGTGCCAATTGCTTCTTTTACTATTTTATATTCTTGCGCCAAATCAAATTGATCTTTTGCTGATAAAGTATCAATGATCTTCATTTTTTGGATAGAAATCTCTTTAATTTTCTCTTGTTTTTCTTCTTCTAATTTTTTATTAAGCGCAATCAATGATTCCTTATAAGCAACAGCTTCCAATTTAGTACTAAACTCGTAGCCCGCAGTAACGTAGCCATTTGTGGGAAGTAGCCACCCTTCGCGACCATACTGAGGCTGAGGCGCATAAACGCCCATCTGTATCGCACAAATATCTCCCTCACTTAAATTCTTGGTATTCAACAATTGATGAATTTTAAGATCCATAGCAGGGGCATAATTGTCTTGATATTGTGCCAGTAGGTCACTAACATCTTGACTATTCTCTGCTTCTTTGCCTTCTAGCATGAGGGATAGAGCGACAAGAAAAACAGGATTTTTCATTTGTTCATATAAATTTAATAAACCCTGCTTTTGGCCGTGGCGAACGAGAAGGTTTGTCGCCTCTTGCATTCCAATTGTATTTTCGATGATTCTATAAAAATGCGGAGAATTGGCTAATAGCTCAATCCCAGCTAAACATCCATGATCCGCTGCACGGCGATACATATCGACGACAGAACTCCAATCATTTGATTTTTGGGCATCAGCTTCTTGCGTTTGAGCAAATTGAAATAACAATTTTGGGTTTTTCTTAACATTATCCTCTGCTATTTTTGCCAAAATGCCGCTTACATGGAATATTTCCGCAACTACTTGCTTGGATTGATCATTCGTTTGCTTCAACAGTAAATATGTAGGCAAAGCTTCAAGAGCAGGCATCCCCACATCCACAGCGCAATTATTTACCAAATGCATAACTTGTAATTGGATGTTAGATTGATTATTCATTTGTTTCAAAAGTTTATAATAATTCAAATGAGTAGGAAAAGCCTCAAAAGTGGGCATGTTCACATTTATAACGTACTGATGCGTCAAATATGCAGCTTGTAGTTGAAGTGCGGGATCAAGGTTTAACTCAGAAACTATACTTTCTAAGTAACCCAAAACTGCATTTTCTGAGTGACTTAACGGTGCTATATGTGGTTTTTTTAATCCCCCGACATACTTCTCAACCCACTTTAAACCTTCTCCAGAAAGCCCACGCTTAAGATAAGATTGACCAATCGCAAAGTAAGACCCTGGATGTTCTTGTAAGCGCATTAAAGCCCCAAAAGCTGATTCTGATTGCGGCTCTTCAAGGTTACAAGACAGATGTTCATAACAAGAAATAGCACGATTGATGTCAATTTCCTCCAAGGGCTGAATCCCCTCGATTGTTTTGGTGGAAATATTTTTGGCATCCATGAGTAGGCCCACATCTTGTGACAAGCCCGTGCTGATTCCTGCTGTTTTTTTGAAAGCGATACTCTTGCTAAGAGCCATAACAGCTTGCTCCTTCATATCAGGCGTATCGTAAACCGTACGACATAATAGAGAGGCTGCATAAGGATGGTTTAGGTGTAAGGCTGCGAGAGCATGGGTACAGAACTTTGTTGATTCTTCGGTCCAAGCATCAGAATTCTTATAGTCCCCCGCTGGTTTCTTGTAATTTTCTAATATCACAGCACTTCTATAAGCGCTCTCCATGTGCTCTTTTGCTTTTTCTTCAGGTGAACGCTCCATTGCGGTTGCGGACGCAACACAAAGAAAAGCGCTCAGCATCAAATTACACTTAATGTTTTTAACAAATTTGCTCATTTTAAAAATTTCCTATTATGAATATGTTGAATAAATATATTGGATTTCTAATATTTTACATAAGGATTATATTTTTTCACTTTCAAGGAAAAAATATTAAAAAATATAGAAAGCCATCTTTCCCATAAAATTTAACTTTACAGGATACCTTATCGATAGCAAGAAGCAACAAAGAACCCAAGGACTTAAGCTCTTCAAAACTTTGACCAAAACGGATTGGATTCCCGAAAAGTCATGGTTTTTCGGGAATTGGCTCCATAACAGTCATAGCTTGTCATACCCTACAGTACAGACTTCTTGATTTGTGCTGGGGAAGATTCTAATTTTTTCAAAAGGTTATTTAAAATCTCAAGCAACTCAAACGATAGGGGGTACGCCCGATTCAAAAACATCGCAACTAACTCAGGGTGATCGGGATACTCATGGATCAAATGGTTTCGCAGTTTTCTCATCTCTTTCCACAGTCCTGCATCCCTAATAAGATGAAATTTTTCAAGCTTGTTCATCTTATCAATCATAGTGAGATCGTCAGCAAATTCATTCATTTGAATGAGAACAGCATTGATTAAATTAGATCCCATAAAATCCTGTAACCGGCAAAAACGGTTAACCAAAAAGTCCACGAGAAGGAATTCCTGTTTCGTCAAATGGGTAACTTTTTCTTCTGTAAGGGGGAAAATAGCAGCAAGGTTATTTAAAGCATACAACAAATGGGATTCATGAATTCTTGCAATCTCAATAAGTGACTTGATCTTATTTTCATTCATACAAGCTGTATCCCTTCTTCTCTGGCAACTTCATAAATGGCTAATTTATGACCACGCGTTACTAAATTGAGAACAACATCGATTTTCTGCTCGCCAATCTTATCGTAAAGTTCAATCACAAAGGCTGTATTTTTGTCAACAGCGCTGGAGGCGTCTGAGATCGTTGTTTCAATGTACAGATCAATGTCCCCCCCTCTCGCCTTTAGGTTGACCCTTGAACCAAATAGCCAGAGATGGTCTTCGGGCGCAAAATGGGTACGAAAAGATGTGCAAATAGCGTCAATCTCAAATGGCGTTAGTCTGATGTTTTTTATGGTCATTCTCGATTCAAAAACAGAAAAATTAAATGCTTACCGCTTTCGGTCATACACCCCTATGAGCTCTGCCTGATCCAAAATATGACCCTGACATGCCGCTTGAACTTCCGCTTTTGTTGCCCCTTCTGGCAAACTTAAGATCGTATCAAGGGCATAGAGCTTAAAGAAATAGCGATGCTGGCGATCTGGCGGGCAAGGCCCCGTATATCCAAGTTTACCACCTGAATTCTTCCCTTGTACCGCCCCAGAAAAATCTTGGGCATTTTCGGAAAGACCAACAACAGATGTCGGAATATTAAATAAAACCCAATGGTCCCACATCCCATCTGCACGAATATTTTTGGGAACATCTGGATCATCCATGATCAATACAAGGCTTCGCGTCCCTTCTGGCACCCCCGTCCATATAAGGGGGGGAGAGATATTGCCCCCATCACACGTATAATGGGAAGGAATTGACGCATTCGGCTGAAAAACTGGACTGCTTAAAGTTAAGGCCATGGCTTTCTCCCCTATAAATAAGAAACAAAAAAGGACAGAAATTATACGGTTCATAATACCCTCTTTTTAACTAAAAAGCGATTAAGATGGCTTTAAATCTAGGGTTCTTAACATAAAGGCAGGGACATCTGACCCAAAACCAACGCGGCTCTCTTCAGGGACATCCGCATCTATTTGATGATGGGGCTTCTTGTGAGGATGCTGCTGTTTTCTCCTATCTACTTTCTTGGAAGATTGAGGCACATCCCTAGCTACCCCCTTTTGAGTCTCAGATTTTTCCTCTTTACTCTCGTTTTTTTCCCGATGCCGACGGTTTATTTCCCCTATTTTCTCTTCTACCGTTCCCTTCGACTTATGAGAAGAAGGTTTAGGAGTAGGCTTTGACGTGGGCTTATCTTTATCTTGGGAAGGTGTTCCCTCTAAAACCATTACCGGTATTTCTTGATGGATAAAAGTTTGAACCCCAGCCAGATATTTTTCATCCGTACCACTCACTAAGGTGATCGCAACACCCGCATTTCCAGCACGCCCCGTACGACCAATACGATGAACGTAATCTTCCGCATTCATGGGCACATCAAAATTGACAACCAGACTTAAACCATCAACATCAAGCCCACGTGCCGCAACATCGCTGGCAACCAAAACTGTAATTTTACCGTTTTTAAAGTCTTCTAGGGTTTGGTTTCGTTGACTCTGTGCCATATCCCCATGCAAGCTACCCGCTTCATATCCATATTTTTTTAAAGAAGATGTTAAAACAGAGATATCCCGTTTACGATTACAGAAAATGATGATGGGACCAGGATTTTCCTGCATTCCCAAGATCTCACGCAACGCCTCCCGTTTCTTATTATCCTGCACCTGAACCACATGTTGGGTAACCGTAGCAGCCGTTCGCGTGGTTGGGGCAATAATAATTTCTTTGGGATTAATCAAATAAGCCTGGGCCAGTTTCTTTATTTCTGACGGCATGGTTGCACTAAACAGCAACGTTTGGCGCATCTTTGGCAGAGTTGCAACGATACGATCAACATCGGGGATGAACCCCATGTCGAGCATGCGGTCAGCCTCGTCGATCACCAAAATTTTCACATCAGCCAGGAGAATCTGGCCCCGCTCAAATAAATCCAATAACCGTCCAGGGGTTGCAATGAGAACATCGACACCACGCTTCAACTGCTTTTCCTGGTCTGCCATCGACTCGCCCCCCACCAAAAGGGCGGCTTTTAATTTATGATCTTTCCCATAGGTCTCAAAACTTTCTAAAACTTGCGCTGCAAGTTCCCGTGTTGGTTCCAAAACAATGGATCGCGGCATTCGAACTTTCGAACGCGATCCATGCAATACATCTATCATGGGTAAAATAAAGGAAGCTGTCTTGCCTGTCCCTGTTTGGGCACATCCAAAAAGATCCCTCCCCCGCAAAATCTGGGGAATGGCTTGTTCTTGGATGGGCGTTGGTACAGCATATCCAAGTTTGTTTACAGTCTGCTCTAATTCGGCCGACAGTCCGAGATCGCTAAATTTCATGAAATCCTTTGGGGGGTGATATATTAAATAACCTCAGCTCGACGTAAGCAAAAATTTATGAGTAATAGTCTGGGCAAAAGAAACCGTTGGTTTTTTGGGTTTAAAAATATAAGCCAGCAATCCAGCCAGAATATTTGCGAAGAAATTCGGAATTGATCTATGTCGTGTATGTT
>CAMCRD010000065.1 GCA_945877185.1 Candidatus Finniella inopinata
AACCTCTTTCAGCATTATATTGTGCTAAAATATTTAAAAATACATGGATTGCCACGTCGCTTCGCTCCTCGCAATGACAGAATATGGCAAATAATGAGCTTCTTACACGCTGATTTTAGAATGCTTTCTAAAAGTGACGGGTAGCGAAAATAGGAACTAAAATATTTCCAATTTTTGTTTAAATATTTTCCATAAAATTTTGAAACTTTGAAAATTAGATAGATATCTGAACTAAATAATACAAAATCATTGCAATCCAAAAAATAGACTTGCGCAAGTCCTGTTGAATCTCTATAAATTTCAAAATGGTTGTATTCATTTAAAATGATAATAATAAAGCGCCCCCAGTAATGATCTGATAAGAATTTACCATTACTTTGAGATATTTTACAGTAATCCCTAGCTATAAGCGATCCAGTATCCGTGTCTTCTTGAGATGTATATACGCGACCTAAAACAATTCCTGATTGATTTGGTAACAGTAAGATTTTTTCTTCTTTTGATTCGTAAGTTTTAAGAGCAGCAGAAATAAAAACAGAAGGCGTATCAATTTCCACTAAAGATGTGATATCTTGCTCTTTAAGAATATTTTTTAGGAACTCTCTAACTTGAATCTTATTATCAGATTCCGTTATTTTCCAATTAGCACCAATGAATATAGGCATGTCTAGGGTAATTATTGAAATAATTTATATTATTTAACTTTTTAACTTTCACAAAGAACTTTATATTTTCCAAATAATTAACTTACTGTATTAATTTTTCGTATTATAATCTTTAGAAAAGGGCTGCTATTAATAATAAAAATAACAACCCTTTCATATTAGAGATGAAAACCTAAATTTTCATCATTTGCCCCATTTACCAAATAACTCTTGACCCATGTGTCCAGTACCTTTGGTCAATATACTAGCTTTGCCCAAAGAAACCATATCAGTATTTACGTTAACTTTTTGCTTTTTCGCTAATTTGAAAATCTCGGCAAATTTTTTCATGATCCACTCCATTGATTCTTAAATTAAACATTTTGTTACTACCACTGTAACGATAGGTATAATACAATCGATAAAGAAAACATACAAGCTAAAAATCAGCAGCAGCAATTCCGCTATGTGCATTGTCAAGAGGAGGTCGTGGAAATTTTTTTCTCTACAAATCAAATCTCTCTTATAATATAACTGCTTTTTTCTTTTTTTGTTGCATACATACCTGATGCCTCTATCAGCTATTATTCCCTGCGTGTCCGGTTGTCACATAGTTTAGATTTCAGTTGAGATTTGCGGATCTGGTTTATCATAGACCTCTCGGTAGGTAAGGTAACACCATTGTTGAGTGTTCCTAAATCTAGCAAAGACCGAAATGATTCTGAACAATGGAAACGGCGATTAAACCTAAACATAAACTCATCTATAAATTTTAACTCAAATCAAATTCGGATATGCAAGGATTTATCATACACCAAAAATCAAGAGTCATTGGCGTGAATTCGCATTTTTCTTACACTACATTCAGGAGGCTAATCCCTAAGAAAGACTATCGAGCAATGGCAGGTCATTGCTAATGGCTTAGCAGAGAAAAACCGAAAACGAAAACCACAGTTTGCTAACTTACATCCCTATTAGAATTAGTTTAGCGCTTATGCGACATAGCCGGAGGTATGTTTGTAAGCCGACTGAGGCGGGCCTAAGCGTTGAAGAGATTCAGCTTGCCTTGGCGTATGTCCTCTGCTTCTTGTTTTTTGATCACATTGATTGCCAACTTTGTGTCAGAATACGCACTATAGAGCGAAATGCTGCCTATTAAGCTTCTTGGTACCCTTATTTTTCCTCACCGATCAAACTGTTGTCGGCTTCGGGAAAGATCGCTCTCCATAAGGTGGACTTCTATTTTGATCCTGCTTGTCGCTACTTCACTGCCTGCGCTTTCGATTTTTGATATAAACCTTTCATCTTGCCAATGAGCGGAGACGATTTTATCCAGCGATGCTCGTATGGCGTTCCTCTCCGGATCTTTCCAATGCATTTTTTCATACCTTTCAGTTAAGCAGACGAACTCTTTGGCGGCCATCTCGACTCCTTCGACTTCGCGTAAGGTCGGTTGAGCGAGGCTGGCTGAGGTGACTCCAGTCGGGCTTGCACTTCCCTGTCGTGCATCGACTGGATGCTGGCTTCGGGAAAGCTCGGTTTCCAGGAGATGGATTTCCAGCCGGATATTGCTGGCCGCTACTTCGCTACCTGAATTTTTGATTTGCGTGACAAACCTTTCATCCTGCCAATATTTGGAAGCGAGTTTGTCCAATGCCTGCCTTATTTCTTCCTTCTCAGGATCCCTCCAATGGGTTTTCTCGTGTTTCTCGCTCAAGGAAACGAACCCTTTTGCCGCCAGGTCGATGGCCAACCCCTGGTCAATGGCCGATTCGCCTTCTGATGAGCGGGAGTCGATCGTAGCCAGGTCAGCCGCAGCAGAATCAATGGAGTGCAAGTCTCCCTTGCCTTCGTGGACAGCCTCTTGGGCTATCGTTCCCTTGATCATTTCCCGAACGGTTACTATCGTCCACCCGTCAGGCAGGTCGTCAGCCAGATCCCATGTGTTCGGCAGTAGGCCTTCGGGTAGGGCGACGATCCCTACTTGTCCTCCTTTAGTCTGGTTCTTTTGATCCCCGTGAATCGTTTTATTGTGCTCAGATATGATATTTGCGATCTTTTGGGCGGCTTTAAGCCCCTTCCCATCAAAGTCATTGTCCGGCCAAATAACCACCATTTTTCCCTTCAACGGCTCCCAATTACTTTTATGGGCAGCACCTGTACCACCAACCCAGGTCATGAGCACAAACTCAGGCAACAGTTTTTGGGCAACATCCGCCGTCTTTTCCCCTTCCACAACCAGAACGGGCTTATCGGGGTATTGCGCCAAGCGGTCGAGGCCGTATAAGGAACGGTTACTATCCCCGAACCCTTTCCATTTCCAGGCTTGTTCGCCCTCTTTATTGATGCACCAGGTTATCGGGGGCGTTTCCTTTTTGCCCGTTTTCTTGTCGATTAGCCGCACGACATAGCCTAAAAGTTTGCCTTTGGCGTCCTTGTACGGGTGGCGCATATCCTCCCGTTTATAATAGTTGCTCTGATCAGGCAAAGGCGGAACATCTTGAGGAACGGGCAAGATCGGCTTCCATTCTGGTTCTTCTTCGTCTCCTTTGAATGATGGCCTCATTACCTGGTTTTGGGGCTGCTTCAATATGCCAAGATTTTTTAACCGTATCTCATCATTCCGGCGATCCCTGTCCAGCTTATCTAAAGGCACGCCCATTTCCTCTGCCACCCACTCTATCAATGTGGGTTTGCCCACATGCTGGATGGCTGAGGCTATTTTCTGGCGTTCCATTAACGCTTCCTGGAATAAGGCATAAGAGGTGGTTTTCTCCTTCTTGACGCCTTGATCTTCAGCCTCCTGGAAACAAGCACTGTAATGCCTGTTCGATCGGGTGAGGAGGTCGCCGTACTGGTCAAGGAGGGAAAATACCCGCTTCTCGGCGTTATTTGTCAGGTTGGAATAAGTCACCATCTTATCAAATTGCCTGGCTTCCTCCTGGATGTCTTTGGGGAAGATATTGTTGCGATACAAATCAGCGACCGTCACTTTTTTCTCTTCCTTTTGGTCTTCATTCATCATCTCTTTCAGCTCACGGGCTATCAATCGCTTGACGAGGATAGAATTCGTATGGGTGTATTGATCAAGCAGAATTTCTCGCCGACCATCTCGGCTTTGTGCAATCACTTTGCGTTCATCTATTTCTATTCCCAACTGTTCGGCCAACAACAGACACTCTTCCCAATCTGTACATCCCAACAAGGCCGTTGCGCTTTCGTTACGCTCCGACAGGGCAGCAAGGTAGTCGGGATAAAGCGGGCTGTTGGAAACCTTGATGTGGAGCTTTTCTCGACGGGGGTCGACCTTCGACTCCTCAGCGCATTGGCGGTAAAGCTCGTTGGCTTTTTCCGACCGTGTCTTATACTTGATGACAAGGCCAAAGATGTGCCGTTCCTCTTCTGTTTCCAACCGGGCGAACACGGCAAATTCTTTTAATTCGTTAGCGGCTGCAAAAACATCCTTCGGGTTCAAACTTGCCTGGTAAACGGCTAAAAGGGTCTTCTTATGACCTTCTTCCTGATCATCTCTGATCATTTTCACCAGAAGGTCCGCCAACTTCACCTTGCGTATTTCAAATTCCGTACCAGGGGATTGAGAGAGTTCTTTGTAACGGACGAGCGCTTGTTCCCGGAACCCGTCCTCCCCATGGGACAGGATAAGCCCGCGGTTGACTGTCAACCCGAGCCGTTCAACGAGATCAAGGCATTTGGCGTAATCCGGGTGTTGAACCAGGTCATTGGCGGCGGCATTCCTTTCGGAAACCGCTTCCTTATAGGCGGGGAAATGTTCGCTTTCAGAGGGCTTGATGCCTGGGTTTTCTTGATCTGAGACACGTGTGTCAGCACACTGGCGGTAAATCCCTTTGGCAACCACAGCGTGGTAATCATAATTGCTGTACAGGCGGAATAGCTCTTTTTCAGCTTCCGTGCTGAGGGAGTCGATCATAGCCAGTCGGTTAAACTGATGAGCATAATCGCGGACATCGCTTGCAGAAATTCTTTTACTTTTTAAAACACCGAATGTTTTCTTGGATTCCTGGCGTTCATCCGCTTCCAAAAGCCCATAAATCTCTGCCGCGGAGACTGCCTTAATGAGATCGCTCGTCGTTGCTTCAAACGTTTCCAAATAGAAATCTCGCATGCCGTTTTCAACTTGCGTAATAAATTTGGAAACATCCAAGGACATGCCCATCTTGCGAGATAGATCAAGCATTCGCTCAACATCATGCTCTTCAAATAATGTATAGGCGATCCGGTTTTGGGCGGTAGCCAGGTGCGCATAGGTTTTATATGCTTCCGTCTCCCAAATTTTAAGGGATTTGCGTTGAGCTTCCTCTATGCAGCCTTTGTAAGCCTGGTTCGCCAGATAGGTCGCCTTCCCGTAACTTTGAAGGGCATGGAAGGTTTTAATATCCTCTTCCGTGGTCAGAGTTTGCAAGACGCGGGCTTGCTGGTAAGTGTTAGCGGCTTGATGCAATTCTTTAAAATCGATGCCTGCATGGTAAACTTGCTTTGCAGTAGCCGAAGGTCGGTCCCCAGCCAAAGACTTGCCCTCGGTCGAAGGTCGACCCCCGATTGACTCTTCCTTGCCGTCTCTCAGTGCATTCCCTTGGCCGTCCCCCTTGCTTTGTTCCCTTTCTGAGTTAATCAGCCTGGTGAGAGCAAAGGCGGATTCCCCTTGTTCCTCCTGATTCGAGGACGTTAAATACCTTTCGATGTGGGTATCCCGAAATGCCTTCTCCCCCCTTGAAAATATCTGCTCAAGCTCGACCTCCTTCAGGTTGAGGCCCATGGCATGAGCGAGAACCACAATCTCTGCATGGTCACTCCGATCAAAGATTTCCAAGGCCAGCTTGTTACGGGGCTTGCAAGCTTCCTGGTAAATAGGCCAGGAAGGGGCGTCCCATGGCTTCAATTCCCTTTCTTCTTCCTTGGAAGCTTCCCCGTTTATCTCCTTAATCTCATTCAAACACACGACATAAATGCGGTTGGCCTCCCGGCACTTATCGTCGTATTCGTCCAAGAGAAGGAATAACTGACGCTCAGGCTCCGTCTTTAGGGACTCGAACACTTTCAGCTTTTGGTACTCAAGGGCGTCCCTGGCAATGTCCTTTGGCTGTAGTCCGTAAAAATACACATCGGAAACGGTGACCTTCTTCCCCGCTGCCCTATCCTCATCCATCAATGTTTTGATCTCAGAGGCGGCGTGGAGTTTTGCAGAATCTTCTTGAGATGTTGCGTAGGTCTTCAGAAGGGTATCGCGAACGGCTTGCTCCTTTTGGTCCATCAGGGTTTCAAAAGATAGTTTCATCCCTACTTTTTGGATCAGGGGGCCATAATCCTCCCAAGAATCGACGATTTTAAGAGCGCTCTGGTCTCGCGCCATCCGCATTTCCTTCCACTCGTCGATTTCCTTGCAGAACCCTTCGGATAGAAGCGTTCCTTTAAAGGCTTCCAGCCTGGGTTTTAACGCCTTCCACAGGGAAGCGGACAAGTCCCGAGCTTCAACATATTCCAGAAGATTTTGAAGCCTTTCGGAGAGGACGGGATCGGAAGTATCTTTAAGCATCTCTTGCTGGATCATTTTGGATTGATGGGCTTCAGCTTGGGCCTTGATGATGTGCAAGCCATAGCCAAAGCTATTGTTTCCGCCGTCTTCTTCAAAAGCCTTAGCGGTATTCTTAAGGAAGGGGCGGTATAAAAAGGGATCCTGAACGATCTGATTGGCCAATGCGCCCCTTTGGTCTCTTAACGCTTCAAAAGTCGGCCACTGGGGATGGGTTTTGGCCCATGTCCCGGGATGCGTCCTTCTGATGGTATGCCATGCTTGACGCGCTTCTATCGCAACGCTGGCGTATTGCTCGACGACCAGCTTGGCTTGTTCCTCCGCGCGACTCAAAGGGCGCTTCATGACCCCGGCGGCGATCTTTATGGCTTCATGGGATATCCCCGCCTGGCGGGCAAATTCCCCAAAGACATCCCAATCCTCCAAAATGATTTTGGCCAACCCCTTCCGTTCTTCCTCAAGCTTGTAGATCGTAGTCCAGGCTTCCGACACGCGTGTCTTTTCTTGCTCTTCCTTGTTCGTTTTGTCTCCGCTCATGGCGAAGGCCCTGATCGACATCAGCTCGAAGCCTAAAGCCTTGTACTCCTGGACCGTGAGCCAAAACTCCTTGTTCACTTCCAAAATGCTGTAATCCGCCGCCAGATCTTTTTGGGGAAGCTTTCCCAACGTTTTAAGGAGGGTGGGAAAGTCGGCAAAATCTTCCTTGGAATAATACGCGCTGACATCGTCCCGGTGCCGGGTCATGGCCACATAAAGGAGGTAGGCATCCATATAGCGGGAGAATTTTACCAGGGACCCGTCCCCCGTCGCCCCTTGCGTCTTGTGGATGGTGACGGCGTATCCATGCTGGAAATGGGAATATTCCCGCAGGTAAAAGCTGACTGTTGGCACGCGTGCCATCGATGGGCGTGCTGTGGCCTCCTTACCGCTCCCTTCTTCCTCAACACGAACGGAAAGCTTGTAAGTATCGCATAGTTTGCCCGTACCCCGTTCCACCATGCGGCAGGGCGTGATGGATTCGATGCGCCCTTGCATACCATTCCTGACGAAGAAAGTGGGGTCGGGACTATCGAACTTCGTCCAAAACCCCCGGTCGTTCTGGGTAAAGACAATTTTATCCCCAATGGTGTAACCTTCTTCGGTGTATGTTTTTTCGGTCTTTGCTTCCCCTGTCGGTTGTTTGGAGGTTTTGGCTCCTTTTTTATCTTTTGCTCCTCCTGCTTCTTCTAATTGCCCTTTTGCATCCGAACCTTCCGTACCCTCACTCCCTTTCTCCGTAGGATTTTCAAATCCTTTATCTTCAAAATCTTCGACACGAGTGTCTTTGACATAAGTGTCTTTTTCAATACGCCTCTTCTTGGTTAAAAGGTCTTCCCTTTCCAGCAAGCCATTCTCCTTTAGAATCTTGCGAATAGCCCCGTTGAGTTCCCGTACCTCCTCGTTGGTATAGGCCATTGCCAAGTTTTGCGAATCCGGTTGGGCGACCAGCTTGCGGAGGTACTGGCGGGCCATGTCCTGATAAACGTCCGCGTTCGTTTCGTGGTTCTGAATATGTCCCTGGGTTTCATACATCGCCAAAGCTTCGCTTGTCCTAAGCTCAGCAAGGTGCAAGGAGGCCTCCTTCATCCAAAAAACTTTTTGGCGCTGGATCTCGGTTAAGGTCGCTAAGTTTCCGGCATCCTTAAAATCCCTAAAGACTTTTCGGGTCACGTCTCCGGCTTCCACGGGCTTGGCCTGATGGTCGTCCCCCACCACGATGAACTTGGCTCCCGTCTCATTCAAAACCTTGACCAAGAAATGCCATCCTCCGGCGATCCTTTCTCCCCCCGCCAGAGCGTCCCCCACCCCGACCATGCCGATTTCATCCACCAGGATCAGGGTGTTTTCATTCGGCAAGTTCATTGACACGAGCGCTGCTTTTTGGGCATCAACGATTTCTTGACAGAGCCTTCGTTCTTTTTCCGTCGTTGCTTGTTCAAGCTTCTCAAGGGCCTCAAAATAAGGCTTCCAATGGTAGGCATAATGGGCAATCGTATCGCTTGGGCAACCTGCCCCCTTTCTCAATTCATGGGCCGCCGTAGCCGAGGGGGCCATCCCCAGGACATTGTACCCTGCTTCCTTATGGAGCTGTACCACATACTGCAGGGCGGTGGTCTTGCCCGTCCCCGCCCGGCCAATCAATCCAGAAAATCTCTCATCACCGCATAAAGTCTTGACGGCTTCTTTCTGTCCGGCATTCAACCAGGACGCCTCTTCATCCAACAGTTCCGCGACCCTGTCCTGTAAAATGGAAACCGCTGCTACCTCACCCTTGCAAGCTTCCAGTGACTCCAAAATGTGGTCTTCCTTTGCCTTATAGTCTTTCGAGGTGTACCGCTTGATATCGTCGAACCCCGCCCCCACTTCGACCGCTTCCTTCATGACGGAATAGATGACATGCTGGGATATAATACCCACGTCATCCTTCATGCGATGGTGCACAAGCTTCACCACATCCCTTTCCGTAAACGTGGCTTGTTTAGAGGTGAGTTCCTGCAAAATGATTTCCGGGAATTCCCCAATCCGTTGCTTGTTCTCTTCAGAGATTTGCGCGTTTTCCGCCCCAATAAGGGACAGGGCTCCCTCCTTTTCCAGCCGATGGGCTTCAAAACCTTTATGGCGCGTGGGGATGAGGTCGATGCCTAAATCCGCATAAGACCGATGGTCGACCCGATCGGAAAGGCCCGCTAGTTCCTGGTGCTTGTTGATGAACCTCGCAAAGATTTTTCGGGTTTCCCGAAGGCCGGAAGGTGTAACCAAACTTCGGGAAACGCTCTTGTCCCAAGAAATTTCCCCGTTCCAGACGGTACGGGTGGAAACCGTGATGTGGGCGTGGGGGTTGCCCTCGTTCCAGTTGATGGCGTATGTAGCCAGCAAGCCTTTCGACACGAACCGCTCAAACGTCACCTCGCGGACCAAGGCGATATTCTGCTCCTCGGTCAACTCCTTCGGAAGAGCGGCTTCGTATGTCTGACCGACCCTGGCATGGGTCAAGTACTTCTCAAGGGTCTCAGGGTTCTTGAACCGTTTCCGGGCATAGTCGTCCTCGAAGCTTTCCAGTTTATCCCAGAAGGACAGGTCGTTTTCCTCGATTCCCGACCCCAAGGGGGCCATGGTCCCCCAGGTCGCCTTGCCCCGGTTGTTGGCGTAGTCCGCCTTGAGCTCCCGGCGGCTTTCGTACAGAACCTCCCCCGTGATGTAGGCAACATTCTGCACCGTGCTTCGCCCTGTGCTGCGGGAAACATGGCCGACGCTCAAGTGAAAAAAGTTCATAATATAAAACCGTATTATTAAATATATTTAAATATAAATACAGATATCTTGGGATAATTTTGGAGATATATGTAATTATATAATCGTATATAAAAATAAAAATCATACAAAAATACTAAAATTATACACAATCCATCATACGCTGCCGGCCAGGCCAGCGCAAGCGCAAACGCGCGTAAGTGCGCACTGCCTCCGTCAGTGACCTCGGAAAGCGGATAGGGGATTGACTCATGATTACTATTTTTATACTATATTAAGCATAGTAAAATACAACAACCACACAAGTGCCTCCGATTTCTCGCGAGGGGGCCTGTGAGATGTAGCAAGAAGGGAGAGGCAACATGACAAGCAAACAGACGACAAGCCCTACCAGCAAAATGATGGCATACCGCCTCGGGCAACTCAGGCAAAAGATGGCGACCTTGCAGCAAGAGCAAGACAAAATCCGTCAAACCCTGGGGCAGGGGTTGTTACAATGCCTGATCGATGCGGAAGCCTTCGAGGGCGACTTCGACGCCCTGGTCGGCGGGATCCTCGAAGTTGTTAACGAGATAAAAAACGATGACGGTAAAGTTTGTCCTGAACGAAGCCCTGAGCAAAGGCGAAGGGTGGAGGCATGGAAGAAATCCGGCTTAATGTTTCAACAACACCGAAACCAGAAGGAACGGGAAAGGGGGCCTCAACCCGAGACCAGAAACCGGAAGCCAGAAAGCAGGGGTAAGGAGAGCAGCCCGAAAAGCGCCGGACCATGACCGGAACTTATCTCGAAATTTTTTGGTACATGATCTCCGATCTCTCAAAAAGAAGTTACATAAAGCGAGGGTAGAAATGAACAGAATTTTATCGTCCCGATCAAAACTTAACGCCACACGAGAGGCCAACGCTAGGCGCGCCAGATCCAGAATGCTTATCCAAGTCGGAGGCATCGTAAAACTGTCCGGCCTCTTCCCAATTTGTCAAATCGAAGAGGGGGAAGACCTGCAATATGATATCGACTCCCGTGATAAAGCCGCCCTCCTTCTCGGCATCCTTTTGGATGCCGCCCACAATATTTCTGACCCACCCGATGCCGCACAAATGGAAACTTGGCGCGCTTCAGGAACACGGCTTTTGAAGCAACGCGCCGCTCAAACGGCTTATCAAAAAGGGCGATGACAGGGGCCGACAATAGGGAGTGATCGCCCTGACCATGGCGAGGGGGGATAGCAGAGCTACCATCAAGCCGCCACAAGTCGATTATTGATCATTGAAATCGCCAAAAATAATCGACCTCCAATCGACCCTAATACCCTCACAATCCATTGAAAATAAACAAAAAAA
>CAMCRD010000066.1 GCA_945877185.1 Candidatus Finniella inopinata
CGTCATGGCTTTTACAAAGTCTGTCGACAATCTCTTTAACACTCGACCAGTAATCAACAACGGCTTGTTCACTCATATGTTTATTCCTCCAATTTTGGTAAACTTTGATGGACTATAACATACTTCTTAAATTAACCGAATGCCATTGCGCCCCCCCAGGGGCGGCTATGGATGCCTGTTAGCCTACCAAGCAGTGTCTTTCTATATTAAGGAAGGCCATAGTATTGGCCTTGATATTCTACCGCCGTTATCTCGACCATCGCCCAATATAGGCGTTGGTCTATAAACTTAGTCTATTGTATTTTGATCATTTTAAGGCTGCCACCAACATCACTGACCCAATATGTTAGCGCATTGTTAGCAAACATCGCTAATCAGGCTTTTGGGGAACAGTATTGACATCTATAAATTCCGATTCTTCATCATTATTTATTGTAGATCGGCTATTAATACCATTTTCTGGTATTTGATCTATTGTTGGAAACGACGAAATACATTTTTTAGACCTCATCCACATCTTTAAAAACGCCTGCTGGTCTTCGTGGGACAGGGCGTTCATGAAGTTTACGTTAACCTCGCGGCTCTCCTCCTTGGAAATCGACACAAACGTCCCAGGCTTCGGGTAAAAGAATTCCATGCATAGCTTGACCGCCCAGGGTGCTCGCGCTTTGGTGGCCTCTTCAAGCGCAATCTCCCCTACCAACTGGATGTCATCCCGATGGTCTTTACAAAACTCCTGCAACTCCTGCGAGCGGGGGTCAACCGCTTTCTTTGGCCGCCCCAAAGGGTTCCCGCTCTGACCTGGCATAAAAGTCATCGCTTGTTACTCCTCGTTAAATCAAGAAAAGCAAGCCCCATTGTTGCCTATTTTTTAGGCAAAAGTCAAGATTTTTCATACAGTTTGTCTCCTTTTTAGGCGCAATCAACGAATTTAAGGATGCATGAGAGAATGGCTGTGATATGCTGTAAGAGTAAGCGTCGCGACGCCAGATTAACACAGCGGTTCCAAGGAGAATAAGTATGCGCCGGATTCGTCGGTTGGTAGGCTTTCTGCGCCCATGGAAGCGCAATCGCAGTACAACCATCGTGAACCTCAAGTATCCTATCAATGGTATAGGTTAACTTTAAGATCCCGTTTAAGTGCATTTAAGCGGATTCCTGGCGCCGTATTAATAAACACATACCCCTCCCCTTAGCAATCAACCCAAAGCCCCTGTGTGATCATTTTTCCGGCCTTAAAATTGATTTCGGCTTAAATCCTTGGTTTTTTCCTAGACAAAGCACCCAAATATAAGCTTGCAATTAACCTTAAGTTTTTATTGACATAATGGCTTTATACATTTGGGTAATATCACTAAGTTTTTTTATTCCCCTATAGATGGTAAGTATGCCAGGCGGATGTTTGTTATTAAGATTCTTGTATCCTCCCAGTTGCGCAATTTGGTAATAGATATCTTTCAAACTATAGGCCAAATACGTATCAGGTAGCCTTTGAAATAGATAAATATGTAGAGCGGCAATCTCTTGAGGGCCGAAACACTGGGTTGCTGATATATCTGCGGATTGCCTAGCTTGATGAATTAACCAATAAGTCTGGGAAGCCGCAATATTGATCATGGCTAATAAGCTTTGGACAGCCTCCCTGGAGCTATGGAGGTAAACCTGCTCAGCTTTATAAGCTGTCTTTAAGACCTTGTGAAGCAATTCGATGTGCCACCTTTTCCTATAGGCATCTATAACAAATATTGCCTCATCCAAAGTATGGACAGGCAAATTAGTCAAAAGAACCCAATGATTTTGCCCGTCAGAAGCCTCTACAAGATTAATCTGAATAGGGGGTAGTTTGTTTTGGGGGTGGCCGGCTCCTCGATGAATCGCAGGAAGCATAATGTCCTTCAATGTTTTTATAGAAAACAATCTCAATTGTTCTTTATGGGTGTGGGGATCACTGATGGTAAGTTGAACTTTTCCTATAGGGGAAACCTGGTTAAAAAGCTCAGAAAATCTGTCTTTACGAGCTCGACCAGATATTCCTGTGGGACGATCCCATTTACTGCGAATAACAAACTTGCACATTCCTCCATATAAGTCAGAGAGAAATTCAAAAAAATCTGCTTCTCGATCACACAATATGATGATATTTTTGTCAACTTTTTGAAGCTTCTTGTTTATTTGAGCTAAGAATCGCCTCCAGCGACTTGAGGCAATGGCTTCAAACCCTTCTCGATGAGCTGCCGATTTTAGATCATCGTCATAGCCCATAAAATCAAGTTCAAGTATACCTAGAGGCAAGTCCTTTTCGGAAATACAAAGAGCTGTGTGCTGAAGAAAACCAAATTGGGTAAAGCGCCCTTGTTTACCAATATTTCCAATATCTATTTTAGCCTTATGGGCTGTGTAATTATAAAAAGTGCTGTCTTGAATGATATAAACGAACTCTGTAGATGGGTCTTGGATACGCTGAATTGTTTGTGCCTGATGATTGCCGAGTAAATTAAGCCACCCAACTTTGGGATTACTAAAAAAATCATAAGCGCATCGAGCTTCATTTTGGGAGGAGAACACTTCTTGGATACAGCTACCTGGAGAGCGGAGTAGAGTATTACCAATGGTTATAGCACGTCTTGTAAGACGGGCATCCTTTAAATCAAGGCTTGCAAATTCTCTGGTGAAAAAGTTTGAATATGACATTTTACTTCTCCCTATGCTGCAGAGAGATTATATCCGATTGTCAACAACAACTTAAGGTTAATTGCAAGAATATAAGTTATACTGACTCATTAAAAAAATGGCCTTCCAAAAGTATAGGGAACCTCCCTTATGCCAAATATCCTCGCTTTAGACCTTGGAACTACGATGGGATGGGCTATGGCAATCGGTGGCTCTATTTCGAGCGGTTCCCTCAGCTTTAAACCTACTCATTTTGATAGTCTGTCGTGTCGCTATACGCGGTTTCAGCGGTGGTTAGGCACGAAGGCTTCTCATGGCCTTAACGATGTGGTCTTCGAGGCTGTCCGCCGACATCAGGGCACCATTGCCAGTCAGACCTATGGCGGCTTCATGGCAACCATGTGGTGTGATAGCGAGGGACTGCCTTACGAAGGCGTCCCTGTCGGTACTATAGCAGGTTCTATATAAAATGATCATAAATCCTGCTCCAGGAAAAGTGTCTCAATAGGGCATTGTAATTTACGACGACGCGACTTTGCTTGTGACCACTTTTTTTCAATAGGATTTAAATCTGGTGAGTAAGGTGGTAGGTAAAGGACAGTGTGTCCACGAGTCTCAAGGGCATTAATCATTTCTACCCCCTTGTGAAAGGTTGCATTATCGAGCACAACAACACTTGTCGGTGGTAGCTTAGGGATTAAATCTTGTATGACCCACTGGTTGAAGATAACTGTGTTGATTGTCGTCTCAAACAAACTAACGGTCAGCAAAATGCCCCCAAGCAACGCGCCAATGACATTGGTGCGCCCCTTTGAACCCCAATCATGATCTCCATAACACCGAGAGCCTTTCTTGGCATAACCATGGGTGCGAGGCATGTCATGGGCAAAGCCACTCTCATCAACGAAGACAGGTAACCGGCCCTGCTTTTCAAACTCAGCTAGAGCTTGGCAGAATGCAGATCGTTTTTCGGGATTTGCTCGGGGATGATTGAGGGTTTTTTTTATATGTCACACCTAAACGTTTTAGAGCATATCCAATCCCCGTCTTGCTAACGTTTAAACGGTGAGCGCGCTCGAATTGGTAGGCATCAGGATAAGCTTCAACATCCCTCCTGAGTGCATCCATATCAATTTTCGTGGCTGGTTTATTGCGCGTTGTTTTTGATTCAATATTTTTTGCCCATCGCACTACCGTTGCAATCCCAACATCAAATCTCTTTGCAATCTTTGCAAAACTAAGGGATTTCTTCTCTTTTACTAACAAAACCTTTTCTCGAAAATCACGCGAATATGTCATAGCAACCTAACCTTATTATTGTTATTGCTACAATTATACTCAAATTATAAAGGTTTTGCTATATTAAGAAGTTTGCAACAAATAATGGTAATGCTTCAAAGCTTGCTGTGGTGCAAGCCATGGAAAAGCGCGGACACAAACCACAGGATCATAACGAAGCCGATGCGCTCGCCTTGCTGTATTGGCGGTTGGAAGCGGCCAACCAAAACGAGCAGGTAAGGAGGCAGTAGATGAAGTTGAACAAACCGGAAGCCATCGGAGATAAAGCGGTTCTTTTCGACATGTTCAAGCGCGTGGAGCGTGGCTTTTGGCAGGAGAACATCGAACCTGGGCTGCCCCGTTTCCTTGAGTTCGCCAACCTCCTTTTTTTGAAACTCTTGGAAGAACGCCAACAGGAACCCTTGTGGGGGTCATTGAAAGCCGAAACCAACAACAAGATAGAATATCTCAATGGGATCATTATTCCGACCTTACAAACAAAATACGATGCGAAGGATGTCTTCGCCGAAACCCAAATGGCCAAGGAAGGTACCGTTAAAAAGATTGTGGCTATTTTGGACAACTGCCGCCTGGCCTCTTTCGACTCGGACATTTTTGGGGACGCTTATGAATATTTTCTAAAAGACAACGTATCGTCCAAGCAAAGCTTGGGACAATTTTTTACGCCCCGTCATATCGCCAAAATTATGGTCGGCCTGGTATCACCGACGAACGACGACACGGTCTATGACCCCTTTTGTGGCACGGGTGGGCTTTTGGTGGGGGCGTTCAACGCCGTCAAGGGGTTCGACCCCTCGAAAGGGCAAAATATGTTTTTTGGCAAGGACGTTTCGGTTTCGACCCGCGTTGCCAAGATGAACGCCATCCTGCATTGGGGAGACCATAGCAGCATCGAGCAGGTCACCAACACCTTGGCGCATCCGGCACATGAAAAATATTCCATCGGCCTGACAAACGTCCCCTTTGCCCGCGACCCGAAAAACTACCCATACGACGGGTTGTATGAAAACGGGCTTGCGAAGAAAAAAACGGATGTGCTTTCCATCCTTCATTTGTTTCAATCCATCAAGAAAGGAGGAAGGATGGCGGCCATCGTGCCGGAGGGGTTCCTATTCGGCACGGAGCGCAAGGCCGCCAGGCGCTTCTTGACGGACAACGCTGATCTCAGACTTGTCGCCTCCTTGCCCCATGGGGCTTTCCTGCCTTATACGAATGTGAAGACCGCCCTCATATATTTTGAAAACATCCACTGCCCTAGCCGAAAAGAGCATTTCTGGTATTTCGATGCTGAAAGTGATGGATACACGCTCGACAAGCACAGGAAAGAGATAGGGGGGCGCAATGACCTTGATACGTTGCAAAGCGTCAAGCTCAATACAACCTCAGATGCAGAACTATCCTCCCTTGGCTACATCAAAATTCCCTTTGAAAAAATAAGGCAAAACCATGAGGGTTGGATCGGCAAGAACTATACAAACAGCAACAGCGCCCATTCATCTTATCCACTGGTACCGCTTGGCAAACTGGTTACTTTCATTTCTACGGGTTTTTCCTACAAGGCTGGCCAGTTGTCAGATAACGGCATTCCGCTTTTTACCCTCAAATCCGTCAAAAAAGAGTTTTTTCCCCGCTGCGAGACGATATATCTCCGGTATGAAACACAGACCGATGTGAAAAACGCATGCCTTAAAGGAGACATACTGGTTGCGATGAAGGACAAGAACAAAGAGCTTGCGATTTTGGGAAGGGCAGCCATTGCTAACAGAAACGGGGTGTTTTCTTCTGATTTAGTTAAGCTTGAGATTAAGGCAGACAATTTATTATCAGGCGAATATCTGTATTATTTCTTCAAAAACGATACCTACGTGAAGGAAATCAAGAAGTTTTCTGTGGGTAGCATCGTAAAGAGCATTAGCTTGAAAGACATGGCGTCCATTAAAATTCCGCTGCCACCCCTTACTGTACAAAGGCAAATCGTCGCAAAATTTAACCAATACGAAAAAATGATCGTTGCCCAGAACGAGGCCGCTAATTTTTTCCATGAGAAGTGTCAGGAGCAGCTAAGGTCGCTTTGGGAGTGAACCATGAACTTAAGCACTCGTTTGCTGAAGATATGGCCTTCCCCATAAATTCTTGTTTCAGGAATATTCCCGCTATGGACGCGCATTTAGTATGCGACCTTTTTGTCGAAAAACCCTATTGTGCTCATACTCCTAAATTTGTTACAAAGCATTTGTCTTGTATTTTTATAAACTTGTTGGAAGATTAGCCTATCCCACTACCCCAACTGTAATAAACATTTTAATTTTACGGAGAATTTTATGAAAAAAAACTTAAAGCTTCTTGTATCGTTAGCCCTTGTCACGCTAACCTTTTCAATCCCTCAAATACCTTCGTCGCAAGCAATGGAACGGGAAACCGAACGGATTCCTAACACAAAATTACATACAAACGTGGTTTACAATATTAAACATCGCGTCTCCAGTGCTCATTTGGATGCAAATGGAGAGGGAACAAAGGTTTATATGTTGGGAAATGCTCAACAAGACAACCCTTACCAACAGTGGTCTTTTCTTCCTGCTGGGAATAATTTTTACAATATCAAACATAGGGCTTCTGGTGCTCATTTAGATGCAAATGAAAGTGGAACAGAAGTCTATATGCTAGGAAATGCGCAGCAGAATAACCAATACCAACAATGGTCTCTTGTTCCTGCCGGAGGTAATTTTTATAACATCAAGCATAGAGTTTCCAATGCCCATTTAGATGCAAAGGGAAATGGGAAAGAAGTCTATATGCTAGGAAATGCGCAGCCGAATAACCAATACCAATAATGGTCGTTCATTCCAGCTCATTACGAGCTAAGGGCTGTCATAGAAAATTTTAACTATAACTTGCCTCCAGCACAGGCTATCGCAAGGTGCAAAGGTCAAATGTCCCTTGAAAAGAGAACACTTATCAATAATAGCCCCGCGGAGCTTACAGAAACCATTACAGCCACAAGAACGATAACCAATACAGTCAGTTATGGATTTAAGCAATCTTTGAAACTTTTCGCAAAAACAGAATTGGAGGCAGGAATCCCCCTTTTAGTAAGTGGGAAAGTAGAGTTAGGTATGGAGTTTGGTTTTGAAGCTAATCAACAGATTACAAATCAGAAATCAGAGACTTACACAATTAACCGCCAAGTTAAGGTTCCTCCTCGTACCAAAGTGGAAGCGCATGGATATATTAATTGGGTAGATAATATGCAGGTGCCCTTTACAGCTACAGCCAGAATAACGGGTTTAGCAGATTGCCTGAAGCTGAGCGGACAAGTGCAGTATAATTATGTAAACGCAGATATTATCAAGAGTTTCTTGGAACTTAATGGATTCAATCAAAGAATCATTAGGGTTGAAGCAGATTCTGTATTAGCCGAAGTTTCGGGAATATTTCAGGGTTCTTATGGTTTGGATACAGTTTTTTCTGTAAATGAAATAAAATAAATAAAATTAACAAAGAATACGAACTATAAAAATGTAATGAAAGGAAAATGTCAATGAAGAAGTTTATTATACCAAAGTTCTTTTTAGTTTATTTGTCCATCATATCAGCTACCTATACTATGGAGAGTCCACTAACTTCCATAAAAGTTATTCAACCAGATGGTAAAAAAACAATGCTGAAAGTTAATTTGAACCAATCTTTATCAGAGTTCAGATTAGAACTTACTAGTAAAAACAGGCTTACATCACAGGATATATTTCTACATGAGGAATGTGAGATCCAATTAGATGATGAAAAAGAATGGTCAATTAGAGACATCCTAGAAGCTAATACTTTATCTTTAAAACCTAGAGACACAATTGTCTCTAATCTATTTGGTAGTATGGTATCGTCACCTCAGCAAGTAAGCGCAAGCCAATATAAACAACCCGTAGAATTCAAGCTAAGCTCTTTATCTTCATCTTCGAATCTTAACGATTATTCGATAATGCCAGAAGATTCGACAGCAACAACTTCAGATATTATTGATTATAATAGCCTTTCATCAAATCAACGAGAACAGCTTTTTGATTCTTTAAAGCTAAGAAACGCTATTAATTTAATTATGGGTGATTTGAACGGGGATGTAAAAATTCGTTCTTCTTTTAGATCAAGTGTGGTATGGGACAAAGAGCCAGATTGGAAGTATCCTGATAGAGATTTAACATCCAATAAGAGTTATTCTCTTTCGAAGGCTGCTCATGAACTAAAAAAATCGAATATAACACAGGCTACAGTAGGGGTGGGTTATCTCGGGATTTCCTTAGATACCCAATCTCAGTTAAATAATGAAAAGTTAACAAAGCGGGAAGACACAGAGATATATTTGCTCTCTTCTTATAACGTTCCAAAAGTTGAACTTTCTATTCAGGCACGATATATTAATTTATCTTCTGATCTTGAAGAACTTATAAAAGAAGTCATTAATGAAAAAAATATGGACTCATATAAAGTATTGATCAACATTTTTGAGGATTATGGTTTTTGTATTCCGACCACATTTGGTCTCGGTGGACAAATATATTGCGAAGATAGAAGAAGAGTTTCCTCTTTTGAAGATGCGGAAAGTACTGAGTACACATTTGCAGCAGCCGTAGATGCTAATTTTGCCGCGTGGAAAGCAAGTGGGGGTGGAGGACATAGTAAGGCAGAACAACAAACTAGCAATACTATAGGTGTTACCCATAATATCAATAAGTTAGTAACAGGAGGAGATGTTGCACTCGCGAATGATTATGTGCAATGGATGACTAGTTTAGGAGCATTCACCCGATGGAGAGTTATAGAGAGAGGGAATTTTTATCCTGTTATTGAATTTCTAAGACCAACTATTAAGAAGGAGTGTCATGAATTAATTCGTTTGTTTTATGAGGGTGATATGAGAGAAATTTCACTCGAGGGTATGAAAGCTTCTCTAAAAGATAAAATAAGCTTAACATCCCTTTCCTCTCCCCAGTCTCTAGAACAAAAAGGATCTTTAACAAGGATGGTAAAACCAAGCGATGAGGAAATTTATCGTAGGTTCTTAAAGGGGAGGTTAATTTATAAACCAAAGGGAGAATTACTAGTAGAAAAAGAAAGAAGCAATGTTGAGAATAATATGACGGTGAGTGAACTACCAATTGCGGCACTGAGAAAGCCATTGGATGATAAGTTTGATTTATCGCAATGTGGGGCTTCATCTAAACATATTACCATATCGACAGGATATCGCAAGGAAGTAACAGGTAATAAAGACATGCTAGAAATATGGATAACGCCAAGGTATTTGGTCGAAAAGGAGGTTCATGGAACAGCTAGGCATCTCCAGGGTATCTTCCTAACGAGCTGGCCTGAAACCTGTCCTATCGGAATTTTCTGGAATAGTGGTTCGATGGCTTTGGGTGAGTATGATTATTTAACGAATCGATTTATAGAAGACCTCGGCTCGGCTGATCTGTGTAATCTGTGGGCGGAGAGTACCCCTTCACCGCGATTGTTGCACAATGCGCTGCTGAAACGCAAGATGACTTTCGAAAGCTCAGGGGGGGGCACGGTGAGTATCAGTGTCTCTTCCAACAACCCCTATGTGGCAACAGGACGTTATACTAATGTCACAGATGCACACGATAAAGCATTCACAACGATTTTAAGCTCCCCGAATTGGCTAGGTCAACGATCCACTGCGGGCAAAATATATTCACGATTCATTGTTCGCTTCACGAACTAAGTTAGGATTTATCGACGTGATCCGGCGGGGAGATTTTCCCCGCATTAGCCATCCAGATAAAAAATGTCCGATAACAGCAATTTTAATGTCGGCAAGCCCGCTCTTAGCCAGTGGTTCCATTGCTCGATGTATCACCGCAAGAGCGTCAATTTCTCCGACTTTTGGGAAACGATCTCTAATATATGTGTAGTCACATCCTTGAAGTACCATCGGCTGGTACCTCCTCTTGGCTGGGTAGTTGGAATAACCCCGCTGTTGTAATACCTTGCGGCAACGAAGATTCCTTTATCGGTTTGCGTTTTCTCATAAAGAGCCGTGACACATTTGGGAAAAAACGGATGTTCTTTTGTATGGCGGCACTTTCACCCACAAAATCAGTACGACTTATTGCTGGCTCATAATAGATTTGACTCCTGCTCGCCTTCCATTGTAGTGTGACGGACGTAGGCTGGAGAGTATCGGTAAAGTAGGCTGAACATCCCCATCTTATAATATAAGGGTCGCTACGAATGGTTCGTAGCAGCGCAACGTATGAGTACTTCTAATACCCACACGTTGCTGACCACAACTAAACTCACAACAGGAGTTTTCATCATGGCTAAAGCCAAGTTAGCGCATATTCTGCGCCATTTCAATCCTATCCTTAAAAGGCCGAAAGGCCGGAAATTTAACCTCTTGCCTCATATTTAATGAGAGAGGGCGGGACTTTTTTTGTCCCATCCTCTTTTTTATTGTGTGGGGTACGGCCAGGTTGTTTCTTCATGCCTTGAGGATGGAAACCGGACAAGCCTCCCCCACATGCAACAGAATGGTTAGCCCTGTGATGTGGGACTACATAAATAAAGGATATGGAACAATGATTGAATTTTATGTCTCATCCGAAACACCTGCGGTGTTACTGGAGGATTACAATGAGCTTTTTGATTTTATTTGTGACTTTGAAGACTCGAATGGGTCGGGAGACGGAAGCTGGAGCTTTACGGTTCATTCTCCCCATAGGGCATTTTCCCTCTACAACAACAGGGAAAAAGGTTCTTTTGCTTCCCCAATAGATCCCAATCTACAGGAAGCGTATGACGAACAATTGAGCTTGCTGGAAATTTGCACA
>CAMCRD010000067.1 GCA_945877185.1 Candidatus Finniella inopinata
AAAAAATCATCGACAAAACAAAAAACTGTTATAATATACTCTTCGAGAGGCATGCTGTTCTCCTTGGTTCATAAATTTTTCGTCAAAAAATATATAAACTAGGCGAACCTGCCTCTTCAACTACATAAACAACTTGCACACTGCGTAACTCTTTAATAATTCGTTATAGGATTTTTCTCGGAGCGGATAGGCCCGGTAGAAAACGTCTGATTCATGTTGTTTATTGATTTGTTTCAATAATTGGTAGTTATAAATCGCGAGAAAAACCGTTGCTATTGCTGTTAAAATAGCAGAAATACCTGTGATATATTCCATTTTCAGACCTATCCCAAATATATCAGTACAATGAAACACATATTTGATTTTAAAGGAGAATCACTTAAGGAGATGTTAATAAGCCTGATATAAGCCTTGAGGAATATATCAGTCAGATGTAGTGTGTTGCGCTAAGAGCCAAAATCTTAAAGGATGAAGGCTTTTATTTTTATGCAATGAACAAATCAAAGAAATGGAGAATAAGGTGTTGTTAAGATTATATAATTTGAGGTTTATGGGATGTCTCCTCCTGTTAAGCAATTTTTTTAATCAGGCTAACTGTTGTGAGGAAGCTCAAACAGCTTCTTCCTATATGTTAGCGACAGGGCATACGGGTAAAGAGCGTTTGGATAAAATTCATGAAGCTTATGGTTCTTTATCTCCTTTAGAATCATTTCCCCCTCTACCTGAACATGCGAAAATCTTAAGTGTTGGGTGCGGAACAGGGGTCAGAGAGTGTCAGATGGCCCAATGTTGGCCTCATATGCACATTACGGCAGTTGATAACTCTGAAGATCAGCTTACGGTTGCACGTGAGAGAGCTTCCGACTTATGGCTTACAAATATCGATTTTATTTTAGGGGATGCAAATAACTTATCTTATATAAAGGGCTATGACTTGGTTTATGCGCGTCTTCTCCTTATCCATGTAAAGAATCCCGAGCTTGTTTTAAAGGGAATAGTAAGTGCTGCAAAGCCGGGAGCCCCGATCATTTGCGAGGAAATATCGTCAAGTTCATTTTTTTATGAACCCTACAACAAGTTTTATGAACAAGCACTCCAGCTTACCCAAGAGGTGGCTCATAAAATGGGGGTCGATTATGATATTGGCATAAAACTTAAAGTTATCATGGAATCGCTAGGATGTAAAAATGTGACCTTACATCAATATCAACCAGATAGAACAGATGAAAATGTTAAGATGCAGCTTCAATTGGCCCTAACTGAGGCAAAGCCTAAGCTCATACTAGCTGGGTTTGATGAGCAACGTTTGGATGTGTTATTACAAGGTTTGGATGAATTTGCTAAAGAATAAACTTCAAAAATATCGATGTCGGACCTTTTTCACGCCGTGGGATATAAGCCGTTATCTGATCAGCATATAAATGGTGAAGCGTTGTAAAGAATCATTTTTAATGACCTATAGGCTTTGTTGAATAACTGCATTTATTATGACAAAGCCTCTACAAGAAGTAATATTTCAGAAAATTTCTGGAGGGTTCCAAACCATTAAAGGGATGCAGGTCTTTTGTAGGATGAAAAATTATTTATCAGCCGCCATCAAAAATGACATTAACTCTTTGGGCTCTAATGGAAGCATTCAGGGCAATATGAACCTCCTTAAAATCCTAAAGGTTCACTTGCACGCTCAAGATCTTAATTCAGAATAACTCCCCCCATCCCCTGCAAATTTTATCAAGGGATGGGGGGAAAGCTGCTATTTTTGCTCTGTTAATTTGTTGATAATTAATTCGTAGTGATCTTTATCACCTTTAATTAACACCATATATGTCTGATTCATTTCTAGCATTTTGAATTTTTCTTCGCCATATCCACCGTTGAAAGCTGGCCAGAATTTAAAATTATCTTTCGCATGATGGGATACCGTCACTGGGTGTTCCTTTGAAAGATTTTCTATCATTTGATCGCCGGCAAATATTTTAGTCATGTTAGCGCCTTTTCCTGTCTCATTCCTTGGATCCCAAAGAAAAGTCGTTTCCGTTGCTCCTACCTGCGCTAAGGTCAAAACCATCAGGGTAAAAAATAATACTAGCTTTTTCATAACACATTTTTCCTTTCATAACAATTTAGTTGTAGTAAAGTTTTAATTCTAATCACAATACACTTGCTTTTTAAGTATAAACATAAAATAACGCCTATTCAATCAAAATATTACATCTTTTATATATAATGTTTTACTAAATTTTTATTTTTTTATTGGGCATTTGTTGTTATTTTACATTACTTCACTACGCATTCACAGCGCGCTTTTGAGGGAGGGACGCTTGATCTGTTAATACTTTTAAAGTCACGAGGGGCTTCGGGGCAGACATTAAGAGGCTAACCTGGGAAGAAAAGGTTTCTGGAGAACCGCTGCAGTAAAAATCAACTTTTACTTTGTCATTTAAAGTATTAAATATTTTATACTTATAGAGTTCTTGGAAAGATTTGGTCGCAATAGAGGCTGCTGGATCAATGTAGGCAACGGTCTCTGGCAAAGCCTGACGAATGGTATCTGCGATCCAGGGGTAATGTGTGCAACCATAAACTAAAGTATTAAAGTCCTTTTCTTTAAATATAGATAAGTATTCGTAAGTAATCCTAAGTAATTCTGATCCAAAAATTTGACCAGACTCAATTAAAGGAACAAATCGAGGGCAACTGATAGACTGTATTTGACCTTTAAAGCCAGACTTTATAAGGATATTTTCATGGGTGCGGCTATTCACGGAGGTTGGGGTCGCAATAATCCCGATGCGAGCGTCCTGATGATTTTGCATAATCGTTTCGACCAGGGGATAAATGGTGCCAATGACAGGAATTGAAAATTCTTGGGAGACGATATCAAGGGCTGTTGCTGAGCTTGTGTGGCAAGCGGCAATGACGAGTTTTGCGCCAATTTCATTTTGCATCCAGGCCAACGTTTGGCGGGCATAGCCTATAATTTGCTCCGGCGTTTTCTCTCCATACGGAAGATTGGTCGTATCGGCAAAATAGACGAAATGCTCATGGGGAAGAACCCGCTGCAATTCTTTGAGGACAGTCAACCCTCCGATACCACTATCAAAAATCCCGATCGGTCTTTTATCGCTCATTGCTTAAAGTCCATTTGTTGTATTATTTAAGTACCTCGTCCAATGAAACTTAACGCGATTCTGGACCCCTGTCAGGAGGTCATAGGAAACATTATCTGTAAATGCCGCCACCTCTTCGATTGGTAAGTCATTGCCCCATAAAATCACCGGATCCCCGACTTTGGCATTGGGGCAGGACCTTAAATCAACGGCAATCATGTCCATTGAAACGCGGCCAACAAGCTTACACCTTGTGTTGTTCACCAAAATGGGCGTTCCGTCCTGCGCGGATCGGGGATATCCATCTCCATAGCCAAAGGCCACAATCCCAACGCGCATATCTTCCGGGCATGTGTAACGGGCGCCATATCCAACAGGCGACCCTTTCGTCATTTCCTTTATGCCAATTAAGCTTGTTTGTAACGTCATAACAGGCTTAAGGTTTAAGTCTGCAGCCGATTTTCCTAAGATTGGAGAGGCGCCATAAAGGGCAATGCCGGGGCGGACGAAATGGTGGTGCGAGGTTGGGTATTGAAAAACCCCAGCGGAATTGCAAAGGCTATATTCGCTTTGATCCGAAATATTTTGGATAAAGTCGTTAAAGGCTTTAATTTGGCGTTGATTCAAAGGATTGTCCGGGTCATCCGCACAAGCCAAATGAGACATAACACGGATGGGCTGGGCAATCTGGCGGCTTTGGGAGAGTTGGTCATAAAAACCAGGCGCTTTGTCAATATCAAAACCCAATCGCCCCATGCCGGAGTCAATTTTTAACCACGCTTGGATGGGCAATGGGCATGATAAATTCGCCAACCATTGGAGTTGAACTTCCTCATGAAAGACGACATGAAACCCTTCTGTTGATGCTACGAGCAACTCATTGGGCTCAAATACCCCTTCTGCGAGGATAATGGGGATTTGAACGCCAATTTTGCGCAAAATCAATGCCTCGTCAATGGAGGCGACGCCGAGCATATCCACGTGGCGTTCAAGGCGGGTGGAAACGGAGCGCAACCCATGACCATAAGCATTGGCCTTTACCATGCCAATCACCTTGGATTGAGGGGCTTTCCCCTTAATAACCTTGAGGTTATGAAGAAGATTTTCGGTTGATAAAATGGCGACAGCTGTACGGCTCATGGTAAGGAAATATTGACCCTAATATTTGAATCTCTACTCCTATACCTACAGATAATACGCTCTTTATTCAAGAAAATTTAAAGATTTCTTATCCAATTTATGGCGAGCGCAGAGGTATTAAAGGGACAAAAATTTAATGAACTGTTCTTGTTTCATGAGGAGAGTCGAGAGAAAAGAGGGGGGTGTCAACGTTTATATTTTCGCCGTCGAGGGTTTGCATCTGATAATTGCCTACCATAACGCCGGAGGGAAGGGAAAGGGTCACGCTGCTGGTATACTCAAAGGTTTCACCGGGACGAAGGGTGGGCTGTTCTCCAATGACGCCTGTGCCACGGACCTCTTGAACCCGGCCCAAGGCATCGGTAATTTTCCAATATCGTGATAAAAGTTGGAATGCTTGATCGCTCTTATTTTCAATACAAACATGATAGGCCCAAACATGAACATTATCATGAGGGCGAGATTGATTTTTAAGATAAATCGGCAAGACAGAAACATGTATGGCATGGGTTACTTGGGTATAAAGGGGCTCTGGCCCTGTGTGCACATCCCCTTCTTTTTGGCTCTTCACATACATTTTATCACTTTCTGGTTTATCTCATAAATATTATTATTCTGAAGCAAAAGCGTGTAAAATTGCAAGGCTCAAAGCGAAGCATGGCAGGGGGATGAAACAAAAAAGTCAAAAAAAGATTTTAATCTCTAATTTTTATGAGATCACGCCTCATTTTTTTATACGGAATTGTCTCAACAGTTGCTATAGTGCTGGTAAGTTATATCATCGTTGATGAAATTTTGAAAAGGTAAAGGAAAACTAATGGCTGAAAAGTTTGATGAGTTCTTGGAAGAAGTTGAAAGTGATATCCGTAAAGAGAAATTGCTCCAACTGTGGAAGCAGTATGGTAAGCAGGTTATTGGCGGTGTTGTTGGAATTATGATTCTTATCGCAGGTTATAACCTGTGGTCTCATTATCAACAAAACAAGCGCATTCAAATGGCAGAAAAACTAATTTCTGCCCAAGAGCTTATTTCTCAAGGAGAGACGGAAAAAGCCCAAACAATTTTAAGCAGCTTGGCGGTTGAGTCCCATGCGGCGTATCAACCCTTGGCCCTTTTTCAAAAAGCGGGGGTTCTTCTTCAACTCGGGCAAAAACAGGGAGAAGCTATTCAAATTTACCAACAGTTGTCGGCCAATGCAAAAATTGATCCTTTATGGCGCAGCCTGGCAACTCTTCTGGGAGTGATGGCCAGTATGGACCAGCCGGATGTTAAAGTTGATGATTTGTTAGGTCAATTAGGTTCCTTAACAACGGACCAGAATCCATGGCGCTATTTTGCCCATGAACTTACAGGTGTCCTTTTGCACCGAAAAGGCGAAAATACCAAAGCGGCAGAAACTTTTGCACGGTTGGTTCAAGACAACCAAACCCCAGCCGGTATTTCTATGCGGGCCCGGTTGATGGTGCAGATTGTGTCTGCGGATACAACCGGTTAAACATCTTTATTAATTTTAAAAATACGAGAGTAGCTTATGATTCGAACCAAAAAAAATATTTATTTCGCCACCCTGGTGACCAGCGTTGCACTTCTATTGAGTGCTTGCGATTCCTTTAAAGACAAAGTTATTTTGTCCGGCAAGCGGGAAACAATTTTATCTATTGACTCAACCTTAACGCCCGATTTTGCGATCGCTAAAACCCCTGTGATCATACCGGCTAAAGAAAGAAATAAGGATTGGCCTCAGGCAGGAGGAAACCCAACCCATATGATGCCTCACTTAACCTTAGACAATCCATTAGGCCAAACCTGGGCAACCAATATCGGTCAGGGGAGTAGTGAAGATCATCGATTGACGGCGGGGCCCATTGTCGGAGATGGGCGCGTGTATGCCAGTGACGCTACGGGGACTGTTAGCGCTGTCAATATTAAGGATGGGACGGTTGCATGGGCCGTGAATCCTTTGCCAGAAGATGCTGGTGAAGCGATGGGCGGTGGTGTTGCCTATGACAATGGGTTGGTTTATTGCACAACTTTCGTTGGAGATTTGGTGGCGATTCAAGCTAAGGATGGCAAGATCCTGTGGCGCAAATCAATGGGCGCCCCTTCGCGCGTGGCGCCAACCATAAAGAACGGGACCGTTTATGCCCTGACCATTAACAATGAAATCCATGCTTTTACGGCCACAACAGGTAATGCCCTGTGGAGCCACGCAGGAATTTCAGAAGCCGCCGGTATTTTAGGGGGGGCGAGCCCTGCCGTTGGGGATGGAGTGGTTGTTGCAACCTATTCGTCGGGAGAAGTTTTTGCCTTTCAAGCCAATACAGGTCAACCTATTTGGGGCGATTTATTGAATCCGGCATTGCGGATTGATTCTGTCGCAAGCATTGCCCATATCCGTGCCCGACCGGTTATTTCCGGAAGTACGGTTTATATCATTAGCCATGGCGGCCAAATGATTGCAACAGACTTGAAGACAGGAAGCCGCTTATGGCAACGGGAAATTGGGGGCATCCGCAGCCCTGCCGTTGTTGGTGATTCTATTTTTCTAGTCGCCAATGATGCGGACTTAGTCTGTGTGAAGAAGGCAACCGGCCAAATCCATTGGGCAAGCGCTTTACCAAAGGTTGACTCTGATAAAAAACCCATTCTATGGGCAGGACCTATCATTGCCGATAACGCCTTGGTTTTAACAGGATCTAATGGGGAATTGCTTTTTGCTTCCTTGAAAGATGGTTCAGTCCAAAAAACATTCGCGATGCAGGAACCCTCTAGCCAGTCACCCATTGTGGCTGATGGGGCCCTTTATGTGCTGACGGATGAGGCCAGAATCGTGAAATATTCGAAAGAAGAACAGAAACAGTAACGAAATTATGTCCCAAAGAGCGTCCCCTTACACCATTGCGATTATAGGTCGTCCCAATGTTGGAAAATCGACCTTATTTAACCGCCTGGTCGGAAGGCGTGTTGCGCTTGTTCATGACCAGCCGGGAATGACGCGGGACCGGCGGGAAGGGGAGGGGAACCTCTTTGACTTAAGCTTCCAAATTATCGATACGGCGGGGCTCGCGGATCCTGACACGTCAGAGCTGACCAAATCGATGATGGACCAGACTTTGAGCGCCATTACCGAATCTGATTTGGTTTTATTTGTCGTTGATGGCCGTGAAGGATGCACCCCTTACGATCAAGAGCTGGCCGACCTCTTGCGCCGACAGAAGAAGCCTATCCTAGTTTTAGCGAATAAATGTGAAGGCCGCCACGGCCACTTAGGATTAGCGGATGCTGTTTCTCTCGGGTTAGGGGACGTGATCCCCATTTCGGCTGAACATGGGGAGGGGTTATCCGAACTGTATGACGCTCTCGTTCCTTACGTGCCAGCGGAAGGGGATTTATCGGAAGAGGAAGAAGATGCCCAAAAGCCCCTTCAACTTGCCATTGTCGGACGTCCCAATGTCGGAAAATCAACCTTAATAAATCAACTGATTGGCGAGGATCGTCTGCTTACCGGAGATATGCCAGGGGTGACGCGGGATGCGATCGCCCTTGATTGGGAGCATAAGGGACGGCGAATCCGGCTCACGGATACGGCTGGAATGCGCAAAAAAGGCCGCGTGACAGTTTCTGCGGAGCGCCTGGCCGTCATGGATACCCACCGCACCATTCAATTTGCGGAAGTGGTGATTGTGCTTATAGATGCAACGGCGCCCCTTGAGAAGCAAGATTTGACCATTGTCAGCGATGTGGCAGAAGAAGGGCGGGCGCTGGTTTTGGCTTTGAACAAATGGGATTTGGTCAAAGATAAAGACAAGCAAATGAAAGAGGTTCAGCGAATTCTAGATATTCAATTGACACAGGTGCGGGGGATCCCTTGCATTCCCATTTCCGCTATCCATGGTAAGAATTTAGATAGACTGTTGGAAGCGGTGTTCCAAGTTTATGAAGCTTGGAATAAGCGGTTACCCACAGCAAAATTGAACCAATGGTTGCAGCATGTGGTGAACCAGCACCCAGCCCCGGCCGTTTCAGGGCGGCGCATTCGCTTAAAATATATGACCCAGATCAAGACACGGCCCCCCACCTTTGCTTTGTTTGCAAGCCAAGCAGGGGAGCTTCCGACTTCCTATACGCGCTATCTTATTAACCAGATGCGCAAAGACTTTGATCTCCCTGGTATTCCTTTGCGCATCTATATGCGCCAAGGCAAAAATCCCTTTGCGGATAAGGGGTAAATAGATTTTTCAATAATACCTAAGGCGAATATTAAAAATAGGATTCAAGTTTAGGTTCTGTGCACTTATCTAAAAATTAGCTCTCTCTTACTCACTTGTTTAAGGTGTTGAAAAAATAATCATCCTGCATATTGTCATTGCGAGGAGCGAAGCGACGCGGCAATCCATGCATTTCTAATTCTTTAACATAATTTATGCTGTAAAGAGTTTTCAATACATGGATTGCCGCGTCGCTTCGCTCCTCGCAATGACGTAAAAAAACAGACCCACTGCTTGCCTTCCTTGAGGAAAAAAGTTTTGACTTTAGATTACCCTTCATTGTAACCTAAGGTAGTAAGCTGGAGAGTGTTGGTCAAGGAAGCTGCCGATCTCCACCTTATATATAAGGGCTGTTACGAATGGCTCGTAGCAGCGCAACGTATGAGCACTCACAATGCCCACACGCTGCTAACCAGACAAACTCAATAAGGAGTTCAAATGGCTAAGCATAAATTAACGCACAATGTGCGCCTTTTCAATCGAATCCTCAAACGGCCGAAAGGCCGAAAATTGAACCTCTTACCTCATATTGATTGAGGGAGGGTGGGGCTTTTTTTGTCCCATTCTCTTTTATGGTGTGACGGTAAGGGGTTGGTACGTCTATATTTTTGGGCATCTTCCCAATCGTCACGCCTTATCTCAAGAACAAGGCTAAACCTTCTCTATGCCTCCCAGCTACGCCTGCATCTATGCCGTGGCGAGTTGCAAGGCAGGGGAGAACTTTATCAAAAGGAGAATTTTATCATGTTATTACTATTTGATCGTCACCACATCATTGCCTTTAACAATTATAGAAAGCTTTATAACCATTTAGAAAATTTGGAGCGGAACAAAGGAAAGGGCAAGTAGATTTTTGCCCGCCATTCCTATCAGCGCGTGTTGTCTTTTTACAAATACATCCGCGACCAAGAAATTCCAGTACAGATCGCAGAAGAAGACAGTGGCGAAAATTTCGATGTCCTTGAAATGGTCAATGGCGACGTCAAAAATCCCATATTCATCCCAGTCACATCGGATGTTGATGTTGTCGCTCTTCAACACCAATGGTGCCAAAACTATTGCAAAGAACATAACTATGCCTTATTTGAGGTTTCCAAACCTGCTGTTTTCAAGGAGGCAGTAGACGGATAAGGCGGGGAGGAACGCAAAAAACCAACCCTTCGTCAATCAAAGGGTTGGTTTTTGCAACAAGTTAATCAAGCATTGCGTAACCATAATCCCCATAAAATGCAGACGGGAAATTGGCAGCCCATTTTTGCAGTTTTTCTTCTATGATTTGTAACCATGATTCTTCTTTTTTAGTGTCATTGGGTGAAAATTGAATGCGTTTCGCAAATTGATAATCGACGATATCATTCTTAAGCCCCGTCAATAGAACAGAAGTCCCTTTTGATCCTGGGGTCCATTCCTTATCTAAGGCTTCTTGGGTCATTAAAGTGTAGTTTTTCATCAGTAATTTTGGCATCGGTGATTCTGCTTCGAATTCTGAAAGGGGAATCTTACTTTGATCAAGGTCGAATAAAGGCCTCATGCTGCTTCTCATTGATTCAGCACCTTCTATATCCTCATTTATATCGGCCCGAATTAAGTTGCTTTGGCTGCTTAATATCATGACTAAACCTGTAAAAAGGACAATAGATTTAATGGACATGGCACTCTCCTTCTGGGATAACAACCTTACTCTACTCTTATTAAAATAGGATGCGGCCTTTAGAAATCAATGGGGGGCCAGAGGTGGTCCCCAAAATTTGGACAGTTTAGCAGCAAAGTTAAGCTATAGTCGTATTATGTTACGCTGCTAATCTGGTCTCTGAATGGGGCGCCCCATTCAGATTTTTTATTTTTACGTATACCTCATGGGGCGTTTGACCGTCAAAG
>CAMCRD010000068.1 GCA_945877185.1 Candidatus Finniella inopinata
AGCATCAACATTAAAGGAGACAGTTATAGACTCAAAGAAAAGCTTAAAGCGGGATTAGTTCCCAGGCAAGAAACCAAGTAATTTTTTTAACCTAGAGGGGGGCATTTTCGATGACCAGAGGGGGGGAAATTTCAATGACCATTGACACATAAACCCTGCGGTGGATATATTGATATAAGGCGCATGTCTTTGCTATGAGAAACATTATAGATTCGGCTGTTTTGCGCAAGGTAAAAGCGATTGAATCGCATGTTTTTGAGATAATGATAATCAAAAACGCATAGGTTTTCTTTATAAGTAAGAGAGAGGGGTTAAAAAAACGACTTAAGATAGATTGTATATTTATAGCTATCTTTTGTATGTTTTTAATAAATGTTTTCACGCTTGCACATAACGTTTCTAAAGATAGCATTAATCAAATCCCAAGATCAGAAAAGTTATCGTTGGTTCTGATATAAGCGTATTATGAGTGAGTCGTTTTTACAAACCTCTTTTGTTGTTTTATCCAGCATGGCTTCGAAAGGGTTGCGTAAATTAGGTAGCTCGGTATAATTCATTCATTATGATGACAGGGTTATTTTTGGAGTGAGGAAATAATATGGTGGTTAACGTTGCGATTAATGGGTTTGGGCGCATTGGACGTATGGTTTTACGGGCGCTTGTTGAAAGTGGCCGCAAAGATATTCATGTGGTTGCCATCAATGATTTGGGCTCTATCCATGATAATGCGCACATGTTCAAATATGATTCTGTCCATGGTCGTTTCTCAGGGGTAGTTTCAACCACCTCTGACGCTTTGGATGTTGGATTTGGGCCCATAAAAGTCTTTGCAGAACCAAATCCGGAAAAGCTTCCTTGGGCAGCTTTAGGCATCGATATTGTTATGGAATGCTCAGGCTATTTCACCGATCGACAAGCAGCTGCAAAACATTTAACCGCTGGCGCCAAACGTGTGTTGATATCGGCGCCCGCAACAGGGGCGGATATCACGGTTGTTTATGGGGTGAACCACACCAAAATTACGGCGGCTCACACTATTATTTCAAATGGATCTTGCACCACGAATTGTCTGGCGCCAGTCGCAGACGTTCTTCACCAAGGGATTGGTATTGATGTGGGCTATATGACAACGATCCATTCTTATACAGGGGACCAGCGATTGGTGGACACCCTTCATAAGGACTTGCGGCGTGCCCGGGCTGCTGCGATGGCGATGATTCCTACCTCAACAGGTGCTGCCAAAGCGTTGGGGTTGGTATTGCCGGACCTTCAAGGAAAGTTGGATGGCTGTGCCATTCGGGTGCCCACACCCAACGTTTCGCTCATTGATTTTACCTTTACAACTAAACGTGCAACGTCAGGGGAAGAAATTAATAACCTGATGAGTGAAGCTGCCAAAGGAAGGCTCAAAGGCGTTTTAGAAGTGACGAGTGAACCGCTTGTGTCTGTGGACTTTAACCACCATCCCGCCAGTTCTATTTTTGATGTTACCCAAACGCAAGTTTTACAAGAAAAATTCTGTCGGATTTTGTCTTGGTATGACAACGAGTGGGGCTTTGCAAACCGCATGAGCGATGTGGCGGCTTTCATGGGGAAGACGGTTTAAAACAGGTAAGAGATCCTTAAGGAAAGAGAATAAATTTTTGGACGCGCGGAAAACTCCAATTGGTTTGGTGCTAGGACTGTATCAGGATTTAACGTATCAAAGAAGCTTTTCTTTTTATAGGTAATGCTTTTTAAATCAATTCCGACACACAGAGAACCAAATCTTTTCTCAATACCGATGCCCATCAAAAAACCAGTTAACCTGTTTGTTTTTCGGAGTGTGTTAAAATTGAGGGGGTTAGCATTGTCCGTAATCATGAGACGATCCGTCATAAATTGGCTGAAATCAACCCCTAAAGACAGAAATCCAAAATACTCTTTCCAAAAATTCCACCCAGCCCTAACCATAAGACCGTAAAATAACTTTCTTTTCAATTCGGCAGTGTAAGTTCTATTTTCTAATATAAGCGCATCATGGTAGGTACTTTTAACAACGTCCCTTCCATTGCCCTGTCCTAAATACACTTCGGGGCCAATGGATAAGGGCAGGTTGGGAATTTTCCACAGAAACCCGGCGATCCCGGATAGGGCAATATCTGAACGGGAAAATATCTTTTTGTTATCAGAAAATACCTTAGATGTACTAGGTGGATTATGTGAAATGAATCTCTCACTTCGGTACCCTGTAAGATGCTCAAAACCTGCCGAAAGGCCCACATAAAATTGGGGCATATCCGTCGAGCTTTGGGTAGGAGTTGGGGCGGGAGCAGATTGGGCATTAACCCTCTCTGCTAGGGGATTTAATAATAGGAAGGCCACTATTAGGGGGATTCTATGTTTCATTTTTGAAATCCTATTTTGAGGGAGTTCATTTCTTTGATAAGGTACTAAAGAATTGCTCTTTTGTAAATCCCCCTTAAACTACCTTCAGCCCAGGGCAATCTCATTAAAATAAAGCCAAAGAAAGCACGTATTTTCTTTATTTTAACTCCCACGTCATAGAAGTTAGTCATTGCGCGGACTGCGAGCGTAGCGTGGCAGGACAAAGCCAGGGGCTAAAGGCAAGATATTTATCGCCATTCAAAGAAAAAAACAATAGCAAGATTACGTTTGTGGCTCTGGGTTGCTTTGTCCTGGCACGCTACGCTCGCAATCCGCGCAATGACAATAATTTTTTGTTTTTTTATGAGTATTTTTTAGAAAACGCGGATAGTAATCAGGTGTTTCATAATCCTCGATTTTTTTACAAAAATTATAAAAAAGGGGTGTGCAAAATAATTTATTTGATATATATGTAGACTGATGAGAGAATTTATTCCTTCATACACAACCTAATTAGTTATTAAAATATAACACACAAACACAATAAAAATTAAACGAAAGCTTCTTGGCATCAGGGGGGATTTGTTCATTTTCCCTTTCCCGTATAGTCCTTTTCTTTGTCTTCAAAGAGAAGTAAAGCACGTTTTTTTGATTTTCAAAAGGAAAAAATTATCATGTTTAAATTTAGATTAAATAAACTTGTTGCTGTGAGCATGCTTGCTCTTATGGCCCATGGAAATTCTATATTATCGTGTGAACAGATAGAGAGAGACCCTTTTCCAATACCAACTAGGGCGGGAGCAATGGTTGAAATTTTAAGCAAATTAGAAAGCCGTTCGTTAAGTGATCCCACTGCTAAAATATATTATACGAAGGCAATTCAAGCTCAAGGCCAAGGATTAAGACCATTCCAAAGTGTTATTCAAGATTACAATAGCACCCTCATTGTTAAAGCGACTTCCCAAGAAGAACAGCAGCAGCAGGAAATACTTGAGCAAAAGCATCAGGAACAGCTGCAGGCTCAAGAAGAACAGTTGAAGGTTCAACATGAGGAGCAGCTGAGGGTTCAAGAAGAACAGCTGAAGGTTCAACATGAGGAACAGTTGAAGGCTAAAGAAGAATTGTTGAAAAGTCAACATGAGGAACAGCTGAAGGCTAAAGAAGAATTGTTGAAAATTCAACATGAGGAACAGTTGAAGGCTAAAGAAGAGCAATTGAAAATTCAACATGAGGAACAATTAAAAAAAACTAAAGACTCGGTCGATCCAGAAAAACTAAGAGAGATTGCTGACAAGCTTGTGAATGGTGCTATGAACTTTAATGATTTGCTTTTTCTTTACCCCTTTATGATTGGGACACCAGGAAATGATACCGTCATTGAAGAAGGATTAAACAAGACGAGACTCGAAATAGAAAATGTCGAAAAACAAAATGAAGATTTTAATGTCGATAAAACTATTTCTCCCTTAATTGACTTTCTAAGGATGCCCGTTATTGACCATAAGGCAGAAACAACTCCGAACTTGAATAATGTTAAAGAAATTGTAGAAACTACCTATAAAGAATTTATTCTCTTTAAAAAAAGAATAATCATGGACGGAGGTACTAATAGAAAACTACAGGCAATATACCAAGATTTTACAGAACCAGGAGAATTTAAAGCAACGAGCAAGCCTTATAGAGTTTTAATGAAGTTGTTAAGTGATCTTAATCAGGCGTTAACTGAGCCGCCAGCCAATGTATTAAAACTGAATCAAATACTAAAGGAACACAATGAAAACATCTCTACAATTTTTAAAATTATTTTAGGCATAGGAGCTGAGCCAAAAGAAAAAATGGCAAATGCAACTAGGGACATAACGAGCTCGGCTTCTCAAGAATTAACACGAGCACTTTTAGATTTAAGTAAACAAATAAATAGTAAGGATATTGGCGAGGAACAAGAAAACACAATTTTTATAAAAAATAAAGAAGTTTTTGATGTTCTACAAGGAAATATATTATTGCATGTCCTCACCGGAAAAGCCCCTACCCAGATTTATAGTGATCTATTGGACAATATAGCTTATTTCAAAAAAGATCTCGGCGTCAGTATTAAGCTTAACGGAACAACAGTAGGCATGTTTACGAAAAAGGCGACGGAAAAATACAACTTTGTAGCCTTAGCATGGTTTAGAAACACATTCAAGTCATGTGAGCTTTTTAACAACGTTACAAATTTGCGACTTGCAGCCCCTGGCAAGGGTGTAAATGATATCCAGCCTAATTGGTATTGCGACGCAAAGAAAATTGATGAAATTGTTGGAAAAACTATCTTGAAAGAAATTGATGCTCTGATAAAAAGAGAGGCTGATGATTTATCTAACCCTCATATCGTAGACCAAATTTCAAATACTGTAGAATTTAATGATTTATTAAAGAGATTTAAATCTGATTTTACTTCAGAATTAACGGATTTTATAAAAAGAAAAGTCGAGCAAAAAATACAACAGCAACAAACGAATCCTCTACTTGACATTATGGATGTCATTTATAAAGCACAGTATGCCCATGCTGGGTTTGTTGAGAAAATACAATTACTTAGAAAAGTTATTGGAATGCGTTTAGAAAACGTCACGGGTGGTGGAGACCCCATTGAATCGAGGGCAGTTGAGCTTCATAAGTTATGCCAAGAATTTGATGGTGCACTGTCTTATTATCAGCTAGATTCTGAAGAACGGGCAACTTTCTATCCTTTGATATTAGGGGCATTTACTTCTGAGAAAGCTTGGCCAAAATTAGGTATAATTGACGTTTACGAAATAGGTCAATTGGTAAGCACAATAAAGGAAGCTCGTGATGCCTACTTTGTGGCTCGTGAGGCCATCCGGGCACTTGGTCCTCTTTTCCCTTCTAAAGCCTTTAAAAGTGCAGACATTTGGGCAGGTTTTGAAATGAATGCTTCTGCTTTGCCTAAATTTGATCCGGCGAGTATGGGAAGTGCAGGAAGCCTAGGAGGACCAATCGGAAGCGCTCTAAGCGGAGGTGCTCCAAGAGGAATGCCAGGAGGAATGCCAGGAGGAATGCCAGGAGGCCCAACCCCTGCTGTGTTGTGTCAAAAATTAAAGGAAAAATTACCAGATCAGGAGTATAATCAGGCTTGTACAGATTTTCTCAATGAGATTATTACAAATTGGGAAAAACTGGATTATGCGCCAACTCTGAATGAGTTTTTAGAAGTTGCGATGAATATCCATAGTTATCCTGGAACGTTGCCGGACTTTAAGGCTCACTTAATGGGTTAATGGATTTTGACCTAAGAATGAGGCGTCAAGAATGCCTTGTAAAAAGGGGGTAGTTTTCTTTAAATAAATAGAAAACTACCCTCCTCCCCTTTTGCCTTTCCGAACTTATCAAATACCTGCTAAAATTTCTTAAAAGCTTGTCCATTCAACCAAAAGGCGGTTGTATTTGTGTTAAATTGGATTATGACAACGACGCCTACGCTCAATTGGTTTGAGCTGCTGGGCCTTATCCTTGGCATCATTGGAATTATTGGGTTGCCTGTCATTACCTACATGCGCCATCTCTATGACCAGCATTTGTTGATTTCACAAGCCCATGATGATCTTGTAAAAATTCTGGATGTGGTTCCCGAGGCCCGATGCTGGTGGCGGGAAACAGAGTCCCATGTTCATTGTTCAAAATCCTTTGCGGGTTTGTTGGGCCTTAACCTTGATCACCCCATTGAGGTTGTGGATGTGACGAACCAATTCGACTATCCATCCGCTTTTCTCCTTGACCAAGCCATTCAAAATACCCACCAAACGGGCGAAAGTTTTACACACCAATTAGCACTGCTGAATCAGAAAACACTTCTTCAGGTTGAGGGTATGCGCATTGTTCAGGGACCGCAGAAGTTGATGGTCCTATCTGCTTTGGACATAACGGCGAAGTCTTATGAGACGCAACGGCTGACAGCGGAGGTAAAATCCTTAAGGACTGAACATGACATGCTTCAGGCGATGATTGACGTTGTTCCTGTTGCTTTGTGGTACCGGAATGCTGATAACCAAGTGATATTTTGCAATCAAGCCTATGCGGGCGCCGTGGAAAGCACACCTTTGCAAGTGACGATGAACCATAAGGAACTTATTGAAAAGTCGCGTAGCACGAGCCCCCATCATTTGGCGATTAAGGTGCGCAACAGCGGACAGAGCCAAAGCCAGCGGGGGCACATTGTTATTGATGGGTTCCGTCGTTTGATTGAGATGACGGAAGTTGCTCATGAGAACGGAGCGACGGTAGGCTATGCGCTTGATTTGACGGATGGTGAGGAGATGGCGTCAGATTTGGGCAAACACATTCAGGCTCACCAAGACGTCTTGCATCAACTCTCCACCCCCATATCTGTTTTTGGGGCTGATACGCGCCTTGAATTCTTTAACAATGCTTTTACAAAGTTGTTTGGGTTTGAAGAGACTTGGCTTCATACAAAACCAACTTTTGCTGATGTTTTGCAAGACATGCGCGAGCGGCGCAAATTACCAGAATATCCTGATTTTCAAGTCTTTAAGCGGGGTCGATTGCAACTCTTTAAAACGCTTCTGCAGCCTATACAAGAATTGATCCACCAACCCGATGACCAGATTTTGCGCCTCCTTATTGCGCCCCATCCTTTGGGAGGCCTGTTGTTTATGTACGATGACGTGACAGATAAATTGGCCTTGGAGCGCCGTTATAACACGCTCATTGCTGTTCAAAAAGAAACCCTCGACCATCTCTATGAAGGAATCATTGTTTTGGGAAGTGATAGTCGCTTACGCTTGAGCAATCCAGCTGCAGCGCGCATTTGGCAAGTGGATATGGCAGATATCACGTTGGGGCGCCATGCAACGGAGTTACTGGATTTAATTGGCCCTTCTTTCGCAACAAAAGAAGAATGGAATAACTTCCAGGCACGCTTGTTGACCATTATTAGTCAGCGGGTTCCGAAAACGGGGCGTTTCAGCCGCGCAGATATGTCCATGATTCAGTATGCTTATGTTCCGTTGCCGGATGGCTCCCATTTGCTCAGTTTTATCGATGTTTCAGACCGTTGGCGGTTTGAGCAAGCCTTGCAAGAGCGCAACCAAGCTTTGGAACAGGCGGATCGAATTAAATCCGATTTCCTATCCCATGTGTCTTATGAACTGCGGGCACCATTAAATACAGTCATCGGATTTTCTGAAATTCTCATAAATCAATATTTTGGGAGTTTGAATGAACGTCAGCTGGATTATTGCCGAGGCATTGTGGATTCGGCACAGCGCTTATTGGCGCTTATTAATGACATTCTAGACTTGGCGAGTATTGAGGCAGGACAAATGACTTTGACGCAACAGCCTGTTCATTTAGATACATTATTATCGAGTGTGGTCGGGTTGGTTTATAATCGGTCTCATGATCAGGGACTCGAAATTTCCCATAAAAATGATTCCCAAATCCAAATTTTTCTAGGGGATGAGCGTCGCTTAAAGCAAGCGGTTTTTAACCTTCTTAGCAATGCGATTAAGTACACCCCATCTGGAGGCCGGATTGAGCTCAAAGCGTATACGAAAGAGAAGGGGGAGGGACGAGACCTTTGCTTATCCATACATGATACAGGTGTTGGCATCAGCACGGAAGACCGCGCCCGAATATTTAAGATTTTTGAACGGGGCCCGAATTACAGTAAATCCAAACCCATTGGGGCTGGCCTTGGTCTTTCGCTTGTGAAAAGCCTCATTGAGTTGCATGGCGGAGAGATCGATATTGATTCTGTCCAAGGAAAAGGAACGACCATCACCTGTACGGTTCCGTTGGTGGAGAGTGAGGAAGGTTTACAAGAGTGATCAGGGCAACCAGCCAATACTTTTCAGCCTCTCAAGGCTGCTGCTTGAGTTTCATTTCATATGAACTTATACAATATAAAAATTCCCCTTGATTCTTTTGAGGACTCAACCTACAGTAGGGTCGAGGTTTGAGATGAATGAGGCGGCCTGCCAAATTGTCTGAACCTATTGACCACGACGAAACCATAAGGCGGAGTCGGGGGGAAGCGTGGCATCAAAGTGCTGAAACACAAAGACGCCACTGACCAAGTAACCAACCAAACTACGAGAAGGTTGATCAAATGGCTAGATCATATATAGCTCATACAGAGCCTATTTTCCAAGACCTGTTCAAAAGAACCATTCATAAGCCTGAACCACCAGGGGTATGTCTCTCTTAAACATAACCTATAAAGGGGGCGGGGTTTCCCCTGTCTTCCTTTATTTACGGGATGATTGAGGGGATCATTGGGTGATTTTTGTGTCCTTAAATTAAGGAAATACCCTCATTACGTCATTGCGAGGACTGCGAGCGTAGCGCTGCAGGACGCGGCAATCCATGTATTTCTATATTATCAAAACAGGAGAGATGAAAAGCTCCTTGAATACATGGATTGCCGCGTCCCGTCACGCACTTCGTGCGTGCGCTCCTCGCAAAGACAATACAGGAGTGTGGGCATCATTCCTTTCCCCCAATCATTCACACCCCAAATTATAAAAATAAGGATAAAGTGAATGATTATACTCATACCTTTAGATGGAAAACCTACCGAACAGTTCGAAGATTACACTGAGCTTTTTGAATGCATCATCAGCGCCGAAACCATGAAGGCCGCAAAACGCCTGAAGCCCCAACATATGGATTGGAACTTTACAACCCACTCCTCAAAATGGGTACCAATCCTCTATACCCGAAGCAAAAACCCATCCGAAGCCATCAAAGAAGCCTTTGAAGAAAACTTAGCATTGATTGAGATCTGTACAGGCGATTACAAAAAACCCCTGTATATCCCGTTAACCCCGAACGTGGATATGGAGTACCTGAAGAAAAAATGGTGTGTTGATTGGTGTACCTATCACCATATCCTTGTGAGGGAGAGGTGAGAATAGAGGAACATTTGGTGGAATAATCCATAGGGTATACTTTGTGGGACGCCTAAATTATGGGTGTCATGATATGTGCCAAAAGGGGAGTTTCATAAGGTCTTAGGAATTTTGAGAAACGAGGCGCATCCATAATTAGATACAAATTGTAGGGGGAATTAAAATATGGCTTTATTGTTGATCTCCGCAATAAATTTATTTAGCTGTATGGCCAATCCTAAAGTGATGTGCAGAGATTACCCAACCGCGAAAGTGGGGCTTGAAGGCTCATAAGTTGGATAAGTGGCTAAGGGATTTGTGGGGTGGGCGGCACTAGCTTACCTGCGTTCCCTTTGACGATAAAGTCCAGATAAGGTATACATAGACTGAAAACCTGCAAGGAAGCATTCCGCAGAAACAGACTAATAGCCTAGCCATTAGTTGTCCAATTGTTGGGGATATGAGTATGCTACTTGCAGCAACCCTTGGCCACCAGACTTAGGTAAATGGGCAGCAAGATAATGTCCAACAATTCTTTCTTAAAAGCTGGGTATAGGACTACAAAAGAACGAAGCCTCCTAATGGGCAAGATCTCCTCCCGTAACACTAAGCCTGAACTTATTATTAGGAAGCTGCTTTTCTTAAAGGGGTATGGATATAGGCTTCATTATAAAATGCTCCCCGGCAGCCCAGATTTGGCACTTACAAAGCATAAAGTGGCTATTTTTGTGAATGGCTGCTTTTGGCACTACCATGGCTGCCATATATCCCACCTACCAAAAACTAATTCCCCTTATTGGTTTAACAAGATTAAAAGGAACCTACTTAGGGATAAAGAAAACGTTAGGTCTCTTCTTTCACTAGGGTGGAAGGTCCTAATTATTTGGGAGTGCTCGGTCTCAGGAAAAGTAAAGCTCAATGAAGAACAGTTAGCCAGCAGAATTATCTCATTTATAAACCTGATTACCAACAATAGTCAGCTAGCTTTAGGAGACGCTTCGGCATAGGAGGCGTCCGTAAAGATACAAATACCAATCTATTGATCAGGTCTCCCAAAACAAAATTGCGATTAAAACGGTACTGGAAAGTCACTAAATTCCTTGG